>CAZEBQ010000204.1:0-7948 GCA_964510295.1 uncultured Anaerolineales bacterium
GCCTCGCTCATTGGCGGCGGCCTGGGAAGGCCGCCGCGCGGAAAGTGCGCCATGCGGGTGAGTCGCTTCGCCGCGCCATCGAAGAAGACGCGTGACGCCTACCGCCGGGCGAGCCGGTCGTAATCTCCACCCAGCCGCCTGGTGGCCTTCCCAGGCCACCAGGAACGAATGCCGCGCTCATTGGCGGCGGCCTGGGAAGGCCGCCGCGCGGAAAGCGAGAACAGGGCGCGGGTGTCTACCTTCGCGCGAGCCGGTCGTAATCTCTGACGGCTTGGCGCATCCCCCTGAGGTTGTCACGGAGGCGCGACGGCTTGTTCCCCAGGAGCCAGACGCGTTCGAGGTGTCGCATCGCGTCTCGCGTGGCCTTGGCCAGTTGCCGCCACTGGGCCCTGGACGGCGAGCGCCCGTTCATCATCTGCGTCATGGCGGCGGCGCGAAGGCAGGCCGTCATGTCCAGCCGCGCGGCGAGCGCGTATTCCTCAAACATCATGTGGCGAAACGGGTCCGCGCGCTTCGAGACCTTTGGCCACCGCAGGGCCGCCAGGGCCTTGTTATGTCGGGCGATGCCGGACGCGCCGGCCGTCGCCAGGCGGTGCAGCATCCGGTCATCGTCGCGCAGACGTTTGGTGATGGGGCCGAGGAACGTCAGATAGAGGGCGCCGGCGCCAGCGTAGGGCAGGCCGAGCGTCTCATCGGCCCGGCCGAGGGTACGGATGGCCCGGGCCAGTCGGGCGTCGCGCGAGCCGAAGGTGTGCAGGCAGAACCGTTCGGTGAACCTGTGGGTCCGCGCGCGGCGGGGCTGCCAACTGGCCGCGGCTCCCCAGGCGTAGTTGTGCAGACTGACGGCGAGCATGTTGCGGTGTCCGTTGTCGCCCCAGTCGGTGTTGAGGAGGCCTTCGGCACCGCACGTCAGGCCCTCGCGGGCGAAGCGTGCGATGTTCGTCACGCCCATCTCGAGGCGGCAGCCGTGGCTGTTCCAAGCGTTCGTGCCGGGGCAGACCATCAGGGGGAGGCCGGCGCCGGCGATCTCTCGCGTGCGCGGGATGCGGCGGCCGCGCGGGTGGTAATCCCAGTTCAGCATGACGATCGACTTGGGCACCTCCGGCAACAGGTCGGCGTGGTCGAGCACGATGTCGGCCCAGGCGTTCATGCGTTTGCCGTGCTTCTCGCACAGGCGGAGGATCTGTTTGAGGAAGTCGAGGTAGACTCTTCCGACGCCGATGCGCTCGGCCCGCCTGCGGCTGCGTCCCTTGCCGAGTTCCCACGTTTCATCGCAGCAGACGTTGAAGTCGTCGGCCTCGAAGAGCGGCAGGAACTCGTCGTACATCTCTGAGAGCAGCCGGATGGAACCGGGCTCGCCGGGGCACAGCGTCGTTCCGCCGGGCAGGCCGCGGAAGCCCGGCATCTCGCCGAGATGGCTGTACCGGGGCAGGGCGAGGATCTTCTCGACGTGGCCGAAACTCGCCAGCGAGCCGACGAACCGCACGTGGTGCAGCCGGCAGTGGTCCTGGACCGCGAGCAGTTCGGTGGGCGTCAGCGGGCTGTATCCGCGGCCGATGGCCGGGTGCCGCCTGAACGTGAAGACGTTCTCGACGTACAGTTGCAGTTCGTTGATCTTCCACCGTGCGAGTTGTTCGACGAGGGCCTTGAGGGTCTCGAGCCGGGGCACTTTGCCTCGCGAGCAGTCGAGGTACACCGCGCGGCGGCGGAAGGCGGGGGCATCGTCGATGACGCAGGCCGGCAGCGTGCGGCCGTGGGCGGCGACGAGTTCCCGTAGCGTCTGGATGCCGTAGTAGGCGCCGGCGGCGGTCGAGGAGACGATCTCAACGCCTTCCGGGGAGACGGTCAGCCGGCAGCCTTCCGGGTCTGTGATGCCCTTGTCGCGACGGATGCGAAGCGTCGCGGGGCCGCAGGCGTTGCGGACGATGCGTGTCCTGACCCGATGGCGTGCCAGATCATCTGCGAGTTGACCCAAGGGCAGGGCATCGTCCGTGCGCGGTCCGGCCAGCAGGGCACGGTTCGGCCAGCGGAAGCGGCCGCGCTGTTTGATGCACCGCCGGACCGGGATCAGCGCGTCGGTCGTCGGCATGGAGTTTCTCCCAGGAATCTGCTGAGCAACTTGTACCACGTGCGTGCGCTATTGCTACTGTTTCTCGGCACCCGGAGCCTGTTGCCCAAACCGCGCGGCGGCCTTCCCAGGCCGCCGCGGGAGCCGTGCACAGGGCGTGGTGGCCTGGGAAGGCCACCACGCGCAAGGCCTGGGTGACCTGTGCAAGAGGCTCCCCGCCTGCGGTCTTCCCCTGAGATGCGTTCTGGCGGCGCGGAGGGTGGTTCGATAGAATGCGTTCTCTCTGGAAAGGAGGCCGTGCAATGCGAACCGCGAGGCTGATGGCATGGGTGACGGTGGCCGCGGTGCTTGCCGCGCTGCCGGCCACGTCACGAGCAAGGGAACCACGTGTGCAACGGAAAGCCGGCGTCGAGGTCCTCGACGCGTCGTTCAAGACGGTCGTGCGGCCGGACTCGAAGGTCCGCCGCATCGCCGACGGATTCCAGTTTACCGAGGGGCCCGTCTGGTACGAGGCCGAAAAGTGCCTCCTGTTCAGCGACATCCCCGCCGACACTATCCACAAGTGGACGCAGGCGAAAGGCCTGGAGGTCTGGCGAAAACCCTCGCGCAACACCAACGGCAACGCCCTCGATCCCCAGGGACGCGTCGTCTCGTGCGAGCACGGGGGACGCCAGGTCAGCAGGACGGACCGTGCCGGAAAGGTCGAGGTCCTCTGCTCGACGTACAAGGGCAAGCGTCTGAACTCACCGAACGACGCGTGTGTGGCCAAGGACGGCACGATCTGGTTCACCGACCCGCCGTACGGCATCAAGCCGGACCAGAGCGAGCAGGACGCCAACTACGTGTTCCGCCTGGACCCCGGCGCCAAGGAGCCGGTGGCGGTGGCGTCGGACTTCGGGCGGCCGAACGGCGTTTGCCTCTCGCCGGACGGCAAGATTCTGTACGTGGCGAACAGCGACCGGGCGGTCCACCACATCCGCCGGTTCCGCATCAAGGCCGACAAGACGCTGGAGGGCGGCGAGGTGTTCTGCACCATCCGGCCGGGCGGACCGGACGGCATCCGCTGCGACGGCCAGGGGAGGCTGTACTCGTCGGCCGGCGACGGGGTCCAGGTGTTCAGCCCCGAGGGGAAACGCATCGGCCGCATCGTGACGCCCCAGTCGGCGGCCAATCTCGCCTTCGGCGGACCGGAGTTCAAGACGCTCTTCATCACGGCCCGCAGCACGGTCTGGGCGGTTGACCTGGCCGTGCCCGGCGCCAAGTGACGACACACACGAGTTAGCCGCCGGGCTTGCCCGGCGCGTTGGGCTGCGTTGGGCACGACCGACCTGAGCAGGTGATCGGGAGCCCTATGCGTCCTGTCCATTTCGGCCTGTTGGCCCTCATCACGATCGTGGTCCTGGTCGGCGTGTTCGAGGTCAAGCCGGCGCTGGAGGATTTCGACCCTGAAACCCACGGCGAGTTCAAGGATACGTGGGACGGGCGGCTGCACCTGTCGTACTGGGAGAAGTGGGGCAGTTTCGAGGCCGAGGCCTGCCAGGCGATGGTCGACGCCTTCAACCGCAGCCAGGACCGCCTGTTCGTCCACTACATCCGCACGAGCCAGGTGAACCGGAAGACGATGCTGGCGGCCATCGGCCACGACCCGCCCGACGTGTGCGGCCTGTGGGATCAGGACGCGGTTCCCTTTGCCGAGGGCGGTGCCCTGCTGCCGCTCGACGACTGGATGCGCGAGTCGAACCTGCCGCGCGACTACTACATCGAGAATTACCTCAAACTCGGCATGCACGAAGACAAGGTGTACGCGCTGCCGACGGCCCCGATGTCGATGGCGCTGTTCTACAACAAGGCGCATTTCCGGCTGAAGGCGGCCGAGTTGCGTGCGGCCGGCCTCGACCCCGACCGCGCACCGCGAACCATCGAGGAACTCGACCGCTACGCCGGGGTGCTGAATGAGTTCCGGCCCGACGGCAGTCCCCGCATCATGGGGTTCCTCCCGACCGAACCCGACTGGTGGTACTATGCGTGGGGGTATTTCTTCGGCGGCGAACTGGTGGACCCGAAGACCGGGAAGATTACCGCCGACCACCCCGGCAACGTCAAGGCCTTCCTCTGGGCCAAGCGGTACGCCGAGGCGTACGGGCGGGAGAAACTGCTCCAGTTCCGCTCGGGTTTCGGGACGTTCGACTCGCCCTACAACGCCTTCATCGAGGGGAAGGTCTCGATGGAGCAGCAGGGTGTCTGGTTCCCCATGTTCATCCGGCGGCACCGTCCGCAGATGGACTTCGGGGTGGCGCCGTTCCCGGCGGTCGAGGGGCTGCCGTACCCGGTGTCGCTGCTCGAGGCCGATGTGATCGGCATTCCGCGCGGGTGCAGGCATCCGAAGGAGGCGTGGGAGTTCGTCCACTGGGTCCAGCGTGAGGGTCTGGCGATCCTGTGCCGCCTCCAGGGCAAGCACATGCCCATCCGCAAGCCGCCCGACTGGTTCCGCCAGGGCCACCCGAACCCCGAGATCGATATCTTCGCGAAACTGGCCATGGCGCCCGACTCGTTCATCCTGCCGGCGGTTATCGTCCAGCGCGAGTACCAGGACCTGATGAAGCGGGCCTTCGAACGCATCTGGAACTGGCCTGTGCCCGAGAAGCCGCTCGAGGGCCTGACCGGTGAGGCCCGCAAGACCAAGATGGACGACCTCTGCCGCGCCGAGATCGAGCGGACCCTGCGCGAGGTCCGCGAGGACATCCAGGGCAAAGTTGATCTGCGGCAAGACCGCCAGGACCTCCAGAAGAAGGGGGCCGAGTGATGGCGGGCGGCCTCAAGCGGCAACTCACCGGCTACGCCTTCATCTCGCCGTGGCTGATTGCGCTCGCCGTATTCATCGGGTACCCGTTCCTGGCGGCGTTCTACTTTTCATTCTGCAACTACCCGCCGCTGAAGGAGCCGGTCTTCATCGGCCTGGAGAACTACGTCGAGTTGCTGGGCGACGGGCGGTTCCACACGTCGATGGGCGTGACGCTCATCTTCGCCTCGGTGGCGATTCCCATCGGTGTCGTGCTGGCGATGACGCTGGCGATGCTCCTCAACAGCCGCGTGCGCGGCCAGTCGTTCTACCGGGTCATCTACTACATACCGCACCTGGTGCCGACGGTGGTGGTGGCGATTCTGTGGCAGTGGATCTTCAACCCGGAGTTCGGCCTGTTGAACATTGTGCTGGCCCAGATATGGAGGGCCGCCGACGCCTGGACCGGCCTGTTCTTCGACCTGGCCGCCGCCCGGGCGCACGAGTGGTTCGGCCTGTGGCCGGCGTTGCTCCTGCTGCTGCCGCCTCTCTCGCTCATCGCCACGGGCAGCCGGCTTGCGCCGAAGGCGATCGTCGAGAACGCCGCCGTCCGGCGCGCCGTCCTGACGCTGGTCATCGTGGCCCTGGTGGTGGCGGCGGCGCCGGCGCTCGATGCGTCGCTGACGTACTTTGCGGCGAAAGACATGGCGCGGCTGCGGTCGCCCTCGTGGCTGACGGACGGGAACCCGATGCCGATGTTCATGCGTTGGCAGCGGAAGGGCAGAGACGACGTGGACTTCGCCCCGTCGATGGCCCTGTGGGCCATTATCATCATGAGTTTGTGGGCCGTCGGCCAGATGGCCGTCATCTACCTGGCGAAACTGCAGGACGTACCGGTTGAACTCTACGAGGCGGCCGACATCGACGGCGCGGGCTGGTGGAGCAAGACGTTCCACGTCACGATCCCGATGATCTCGCCGGTCATCCTGTTCAACATCGTGATGGCGATCATCGGCACGTTCCAGGTCTTTGCCGTCCCGTACATCATGACCGAGGGCGGTCCCGAGAACGAGACCCGCCTGGCCGCCATGTTCATCTACGAGACCGCGTTCCAGTACCAGCGGGTCGGGTACGCCTCGGCCGTGGCGTGGGTGCTGTTCCTGCTGATCGTCGCGCTGACGGTCCTGGCGTTCAAGATGTTGCACAAACGGGTGTACTACGCGGGGCGATAGGCTGCCGAGGTGCAAGGGCGAGGCATGCCTCGCCCCTGCGAGGCGCGACGGGCTGAGTTAGCCGCGGCGCTTGCCCCGCGCGTGCCGTACCCAAGGCGACGTTTATGGCCGGCTACAGCGAAAGACGACCGCCGTGGTACCTGAGGGGCGTCATCCAGGCGATCCTCGGTGTGGGGGCGCTCTTCTTCCTGTTGCCGCTCGTCTGGATGACGGCCATCTCCTTCAAGCCGCTCAGTGAAACCATGAAGTACCCCCGCAGCGTGGCGGAGGTCTTCCTCGGCGAGGGCCACCGCGCTCGTATCGGCGGCGTCGAGTACGAGGTCGTCAAGGAACGCGAGGTCAAGCCGACGCCCGAGCAGCCGTTCTGTATCGTGCGGCCGAAAGAGTCGTTTGCGGCCGGCGAACTCTGGAAACCGTTCGGAAGCGAGGTCTGGAAGAAGTTCTCCGTCTTCAACCAGCAGGAACTCGAGCGGATGACCGCCCAGGTTACGCCCGAGATGACCGTCCTGGGCGACGACAAGAACCGGTTCGACCCCGCCGCCGGTACCCTCACGCTCTACTCCGGCCGCAAGGTCACCGCCGAACGGGTTCGCACGATCTCGACAACGCCGACCGACCCGGCGACCGGTGAGCCCGACACGCTGTGGCTCGTCCGCGAGTGGCGGCCCGAGGACACCGACACGAAGGGGGTCGGCTCAACCGGCATCGAGGTGACGCGGGCCTGGGACGTGTTGCCTGAAAGCCTAATCGAGAAGACGCACCGCGTCATCCCGCACAACTATCCGGTGGGTCTTCGCCGGGTGCACTTCTGGCGGAGCCTGCGGAACACGCTTTTCCTGTGCGTCATGGGCGTGGCCGGGACGGTGTGCTCGTCGGTCCTGATTGCCTACGGGTTTGCGTTCATCGAGTTCCGGGGCCGCAGTTTGCTCTTCGGCCTGACGGTCTCGACCATGATGATCCCGTTCGTCATCCGCATGATCCCGGTGTACCTGCTGTACCGCGACCTGGGGTGGGTGGGGACGTTCAAGCCGCTGTGGGTGGCGGCGTGGTTCGGCAACGCGTTCTTCATTTTTCTGCTGCGGCAGTTCTTCCTGGGGCTTCCGCGTGACCTGCTGGACGCGGCGCGGATCGACGGGTGCACGGAACTCGAGATCCTGTGGAACGTGGTCGTGCCGCTCTCGCGGCCGGCCATCGCGATGATGGCCCTGTTCCACTTTCTGTTTGTCTGGAAGGATTTTCTGGGCCCGCTGATTTACCTGAACCACCCGTCGCAGTTCACGCTGAGTGTGTCGCTGCAGGCGTTTCAGTCGGAACACGGTGGCACGCCGTGGCACCTGCTGATGGCCGCCGCCACCGTCTTCAGCCTGCCGCTCGTCATCCTGTTCTTCGCGACCATGAAGACGTTCATCCGTGGCATCGCCATGACGGGCATCAAAGGCTGATCTGAGATTTGAGATTTCAGATTTGAGGTTTCAGATTTGAGATTTCAGATGCGAGATTTCAGATGCGAGATTTCATCCCCGAGATTTCAGATGCGAGATTTCAGATCTGAGATTTGAGATTTCAGATTGGCGATTCTGGATTCCGGACTAGCCGCGAACGTTAGTGAGCGGTCCGCCACACGCTGAAGTCCGGCACGGGGACGAGCCATGAGCAACCGACGTGGCACACGCAACGGCTGTGTTGGCAAGATCGACCGCCGCCGCTTTGTGCAGGCGACGGCCGCCGCGTCGCCCAGTCGCCTTCATGCTTCGCGCGGCAGGTCTCCCGACCTGCGTTGCCCGGTCGCCTTCATGCTTCGCGCGGCAGGTTTGCCGACCCGCCGCGCTATGGCCGCTTCAGCGCGGAAGAGCCGTGTCTTCTGCCCGG
>CAZEBQ010000205.1:0-7925 GCA_964510295.1 uncultured Anaerolineales bacterium
ATGCTCTCGGGCCGCTACCGGGCAGCCCCTTCGGCCTTGGGCGTGCGGTGCATCAGGTCGGCCAGGGCGTCGGGAGCGGGCTTGCCGTTGAAGAGCACCTCGTAGACCTCGCGGGTGATGGGCATCTCGATGCCGTGCTTCTCGGCCAGGGCCGCCACGCTCCAGGTCGTGTGGACGCCCTCGGCCTCCACGAGGCCCATCTCGTCGAGGATCTCGTCGAGCGGCCGGCCGCGACCGATCTCCAGGCCCACGTGATGGTTGCGGCTGAGGCCGCTGGCGCACGTTGTCACGAGGTCGCCGAGGCCCGCGAGGCCGACGAACGTCTCGGCCCGCGCGCCCAGGACCGTACCGAGACGGGTGATCTCGACGAGTCCGCGGGTTACGAGGGCGGCGACGGCGTTGTTGCCGAGTTCGAGTCCGTGGCAGATGCCGGCGGCGATGGCGATGACGTTCTTCAGCGCGCCGCCCAGTTCGACGCCCACCGGGTCGGCGCTGGTATAGACGCGGAACCAGGGTGTGGCGTAGGCCTTTCGGACCTGCTCGGCGGCCGCCTCATCGTCGGAGGCCACGACGACCGTGGCGGGCAGTTCGGCCGCCACCTCGCGGGCCAGGCACGGACCGCTCAGGACCACCGTCCGCCGCGGGCCCGCGAGGCTCGCGAGCACCTCGCTCGGCCTGAGCAGGCTCTCCGTCTCGATGCCCTTGACGACCGAGGTATAGATCGGTTCGGCCGGCAGATGCTGCTGGATCCGCGCCAGGACCTCGCGAAGATACCGCGACGGGACGGCCACGACCACCAGGTCGGCCCCGTCGGTCACCTCGCGAGCGTCGGTCGAGACCACGAGTCCTTGCGGCAGGGGGAAGCCCGGCAGGAACCGCTGGTTCATGCCGTCGTGCCGGATCGCCTCGGCGTGGTCCGGGAAGGCCGACCACATCCGGACGGCGATGCCGTTCTGCGCCAGGAGGATGGCGCTGAGGCTTCCCATGGCGCCGTCGCCGATAATGGCTGCGTGGTTGATCATGGCCAAAAGTCCAAAGTCCAAAGTCCCAAGGTCGACGTCTAAAGTCCGAGGACCAGGATCGACGGCGCCGACTTGTCACTTTGGACTGCTGTTGTAGCATTTCGGCACGGGCGCGTCCAGATAATGATAGAGCGTGTTGCGTCGGACGGGCGCGCCGGCCGCACGGCGCGGCCCGGACCAGGTAGCCGGCGAGTTGACTCGCCTCGCTACCCCACCTGGACGCGAACGATGTGGTCGTGGCCGTCGTCGACGAGGTGGATCTTGTTGTCGGGCTGCGGTTCGTCGTCGATGCGGATGCTGCGGACGTTCCAGGTAGCCGGTCCGGCGACGGAGATCTTGATGTGATACTGGGTTTGGCGGAACCGGTAGTGGATGGTGTATCCCTTCCAGTCGGGCGGCAGGATGGGGGCGAGGGTGAGCGTGTCGACCTCGAGCGAGAGGCCGAGGAGCGTCTCGATGAGCAGCCGGTACATCCAGGCGGCGCTTCCGGTGTACCAGGTCCATCCGCCGCGGCCCTCGTGTCCGGCGGCGGTGTAGACGTCGGCGGCCACGACGTAAGGCTCGACCATGTACCGGGCGACGCCTTCGGGCGTGTCGGCGTGGTGGATCGGGTTGAGGACCGACGCCAGCCGCCACCCCGTGTCGGTCTGCTTCAGCATGGCGGCCGCCATGGCGACCCAGACGGCGGCGTGGGTGTACTGACCGCCGTTCTCCCGGACGCCCGGCACGTAGCCCTTGATGTAGCCCGGGTCCCACGGTGCGCTGTCGAAGGGCGGGTCGAACAACTTGACGAGTCCCAGGTTCCAGTCCACGAGGTTTTCGAAGACCGACTGCATGGCCATCTCGGCCCGTTCGGGCTTGGCGGCCCCGGAAAGGACGGCCCACGACTGGGGCAGCGAATCGATGCGGCACTCGGGGCTCTGGGCCGACCCGAGCGGCGCGCCGTTGTCGAAGTAGGCCCGGCGGTACCACCGTCCGTCCCAGCCATGGGTCTCGATGTTGGCCTGGAGTTTGCGGGCGGCCTCGCGGCAGTCCTTGGCCGTGGCGCCGTCGTCGCGCTGCTCGGCCAGTTGGGCGAACTGGTTCAGAAGGTCGTACAGGAAGAACGCCAGCCAGACGCTCTCGCCCTTTCCGTCTTTGCCGACCCGGCTGAGTCCGTCGTTCCAGTCGCCGCACCCGATGAGCGGCAGGCCATGCTCGCCGAAGGTGAGGCTGTGGCGAATGGCCCGGACGCAGTGATCGTACAGGGAGGCCTGCTCGTCGGCGATCTGCGGCAAGTCGTAGTACGATTCCTCGCCCTCTTCGACGGGCCTCCCCTCCAGGAACGGCACCAACTCGTCGAGGACGCCCGTGTCGCCCGTGTGGGTGACGTAGTGGCAGGTGGTATAAGGGAGCCAGAGGTAATCGTCGGAGAAGCGCGTCCGGACGCCGCGGCCGGTCGGCGGATGCCACCAGTGCTGGACGTCGCCTTCGCGGAACTGCCGGCCGGCGCAGGTCAGCAGGTGCTCGCGGATCAGGTGCGGGCACTCGTGCACCAGCGCCATCGAGTCCTGGAGTTGGTCGCGGAACCCGAAGGCCCCGCCCGACTGGTACAGGCCGCTACGTCCCCAGAAGCGTCCCGCCATCACCTGGTACAGGAGCCAGTGGTTGGCCATGAGGTTGACCGCGACGTCGGGCGTCTCGACGTAAACGCCGCCGAGCAGCCGTTTCCAGTGGTCCCAGACGGTTTCCAGTGCGACGCGTGCCCCGTCGATGCCGCCGTAGCGGTTCAGGACGTCGTAGGCCTGCTGTTCGTTGCGTGCGGCGCCGAGGATGAAGACGATCTGCCGCTCCTGTCGGGCCGGGACCGTGAGGAAGGCCTGAATGGCGCCGCAGGCGTCGAGCCCGGCGCCGACGCGGTCGTTGAGGCGCTGGTGTCTCATGGCGGCGGGGCTGGCGGGAGAGCCGTTTCGGCCGATGAACTCGGTGCGGTCGCCCGTCAGGCTGTGGTCGGCCTCGCTGGTTTGGAAGAAGACCACCCGGTCGGCGAAATCGGTGCCGTAGGCGCTGGAGGCCATGATGGCGCCCGTCTGCGGGTCCTGGCGGGTGATGACGTGCATGGCGTTCTTGTCGCGAGTCTGTCCGAGGACCCATTCGCAGAAGCCCGTGACACTGAGGCGTCGGTCGCGGTCTGAGAGGTTCCGCAACGTGAACAGGGCGAACTTGACCGGCGCGTCGGTCGCCACGTACGCGTACATCTCCGTGAAGATGCCGTGCTGGGTGTGCTCGTAGACCGTATAGCCGAGGCCGTGGCGGCAGACGTAGGGCGTCGGTCCGGGCGCCGGACGCGACGTGGGCGACCAGAACCGACCGGTCTCCTCGTCGCGGATGTAGAAGGCCTCGCCGCTGGTGTCGGCGACCGGGTCGTTGTGCCACGGGGTCAGGCGGTACTCGTGGGCGTTCTCGAACCAGGTGTAGGCGCCGCCCGATTCGGTCACGACCGTGCCGAACTCGGCGTTGGCCAGCACGTTGGCCCATGGTGCGGGGGTGGCCGCGCCGCTCTGGAGTTGGATGACGTACTCGCGCCCGTCGGGCGTGAACCCGCCGAGCCCGTTGAAGAAGTCGAGGTCGCGCGCGGGCAGTTCGGCCTCGCCGGGCAGGGGCGGTTCGGGGGTTCGAACCGGCCGAAGCGGCGGCGTGAGGGTTTCGGCGCGGCGGCGGCGCTCAACCTGCTCGGCCAGCGTGCCGCCGCGGTCCGACACCACCACCCGGGCCACCGACTGAATCAGCAACCGGTCGTCTTCGGGCAACTGGTCGGTGCTGCGGACAAAGACGCCGCCTCGCTGGTCCAGCGCGCTGACCATGGGCCCGGCGTTCACGACGCCCATGATCTGGTCCCACAGGCTCTGGCGGTAGCCGGCGAAGGCGTCGACCCAGATGACCAGGTCCACACGCAGCCCCTTGTGTCGCCAGTACCCGTGGGCCTGGATCATGCGGCGCACGAGGTCCAGGCCGGACTGGTCGGTGACGCGGACCAGGACGATGGGCAGGTCGCCGGAGATGCCGTACCGCCACAGGTCGGCCTGCCCCTTGCGGTTGCGTGCCAGCAGGGAGGCGTTGGCGCGGTACCGTGAGTTGGCGAAGACGATCGACGCCGCCAGCCGCGCAAACAGCAGCGCGTCGGTTTCCGTGGCGTGGAGTTGATGGAGCAGCACCTGGCTCTGCGTCCATGCCAACTCGAACAGACGGTCGGCGAGGCGGCGGTCATGGTACCGGTCGACGGAGGCGATGGCCTCGTCGCGGTCCTTGCCGATGCCGGCGACGACGTCGACGATGATCGACTCGCCGGGGTCCAGGCGCAGCCGCCGCCGCACCGAGATGTTCGGATCGAGCACCGACCCGGCCGTGTTCGAGAGCGGCCCGGGATGGTCGAGGGCCGCAGGGTCGGCGGGCGTGCGGCCGCGCCCGAGGAACCGGGCCCGGTCGGTCTCGAAGGAGGCCCAGGGCATGATCTTGTCGGCGTGGACGATCATGGCGTGGAACATCCAGGGTGGCGTCTCCTCGGCGGAACGGGGCCGCCTCGTGCAGAGAACGGCGGATTTTTCGGGAATCGTCTCGGTCTGGACGAAGAGCGAGTTGAAGACCGGGTGGGCCAGGTCGGCGGCCGGTTCGGCCAGGGCCACCTCCGCGAACGAGGTCAGTTCGATGCCGCGGGTTTTGTTCGAGAGGTTCGTCAGGGTGATGCGGCGTAGTTCGACATCGTCTTCGGGCGAAACCGAAATCTGCATGTGGGCGTCGATCTCGTGGTGCACGGTCCGGAACTCGGCCCGCGCCTGGGAGAAGACGGCCTCGTACCGCTCCACCTCCCGGGCGAGGGGCTGATGGGTGCACGACCAGGTGTGGCCGTCGTCGAGGTCGTGGAGGTAGAAGAAGTAGCCCCAGTTGTCGCGTGTCACGTCCTCGCGCCATCGGGTCAGGGCCAGGTCGTGCCACCGGCTGAAGCCCCCCCCCGCGCTGGTGACCATGACGTGGTACCGTCCGTTGGACAGGAGGTGGACGTCGGGGGTGGGCGAGTTCGGGTCGGCGTGGGTCCGCATGGTGGCCTCGCGGACGGCCTCTCCCTGTTCGCGATGGATGAGCGGCACCTGGTGGTGCTCCTGTCGCGCGCTGGCGCGTGCGGCCGGGATTCGTTCCTGGAGCAGAAGGGTGTTGGCGCGGACGCGGGGATCGGCCATGAATCGGCGCTGCATCGGCTGGCCGAGCAGCGCGTGGACCAGCGCCAGGAAACTCATCCCGCCGTGGTGCGCCATGAAGCACCGGACCACGGCGCAGTCCTGATCGGCGTGGACGCGGCTGGGGGTGTAGTCGACGGCCTCGTAGAAGCCGAACCGGCCTATCAGTCCCAGCCGGTCCAGCGTCTGAAGGTTGGCGCAGGCCTTTTCCGGAAGGACCATCAGCGCCATGGTCGAGGCATACGGCGCGATGACCAGGTCGTCGGCCAGGCCGCGTTTCAGGCCCAGTTCCGGCACGCCGAAGGCCCGGTACTGGTAGTTCATCTGGACGTCAACCTGGTTGTAGCAGGATTCGGAAATGCCCCACGGCACCCGCTGGCGCCGACCGTGCCTGATCTGTCGCAGGATGGCGCTGCGGCAGGCCTGGTCGAGGAGCGTCCCCTCGTAGTTCGGCATGATGAGCAGCGGCATCAGGTACTCGAACATCGACCCGCTCCACGACATGAGCGTGGGCAGTTCGAGGCCGGGGGTCAGTTGTCGGCTCAGAAGGAACCAGTGTTCCTGGGGCAGCCTGCCCTGGGCCACGCCCAGGAACGAGCATAGCCGCGACTCCGACGCGAACAGGTCGTAGTAGCCCGGGTCGCGATGGCGCCCGTCGAGCGAGAAGCCGATCGAGAGCAGTTTGCGGGCGGGGTCGTACAGAAAATCGAGTTCGATCTCCGAGAGTTCGTTGCACTGCAGCGCGAGGTCTTCGAGAGCGCGGATGCGGCCGGTCGCCCGCCCGCTCGCTTCCGCGACGGCGGTCCGCAGATACCGCAGACGGTCGGCCTCGGCGCCCGAGACCGCCGCCTCCCGGCGCAGCAGGTTGTCGATGTGCGGGCCCAGCCGACGGTCGAGTCCCGCAAGGTCCCGGACCGTTCCGGTGCGTGCGAGTTCCTCGTGCACGAGGTCCGCGGCGTCGGCCTTGGGCGCCGCCGGTTCGGCCGCCGTCGGTTGCGGCTCGGCCTGCCCGTTGGCCAGCCACGGCATGAGATAGACCAGGTCGGTGAGCAGTCCCTCGGCCTGGCGGCGCATGGTCGCCATCCAGAAGGTCATGCTGCCGTCGTGCTGGCACAGCGGCGCCACGTCGGTCAGGTCGGCCGCAAACTGCCGCAGCGCCGGGGCGACCGCCGCCGGTGAGCCGTCGGCCTCCGCGAGGGCCTGCAGACCGTCTGTGATGGTCTTGGAGACCTTGCGGACGTTCTCCTTGACGCGGCGGTCGGCGATTCGGTCGAGGGCCTTCCGGGCTTCCTCGTCGAGGACGTCGGCCACGTCTTCGAGTCCCTCGCGCCACCGGACGGGCAGGATCGGCCCGGTCATCTGTTCCTGGAGACCGCCCCGCAGCGCGACCAGGCAGCACGCCAGGTTGCCGCTGTCCACCGTGGAGACGTAGTGGGGGTGCAACGGTTCGAGGGTCCACGTGTCGTACCAGTTGAGGAAGTGGTTGCGGTAGCGCGGGAGGCGTTCGAGGGTGGCGAAGGTCTTCTCGGTGCGTTCGATGAGGGCGCCGGCCGTCAGGTACCCGAAGTCGTAGGCTGCCAGGTTTGACAGCAGCGCCAGGCCGATGTTGGTCGGCGAGGTCCGTTCGGTGACGCGGTTCTGGGGCTGTTCCTGGAAGTTGTCCGGCGGGAGCCAGTTCTGGTTGGGTCCCACGAAGTGCTCGAAGTACACCCACGTCCGCCGGGACAGGCGACGCAGAAACCGTTCCTGCTCGGCACTGAACAGCATGCCGCGGGCCCTGAACGGCCGGCTGATGAGCCAGGCCACCAGCGGGCCGACCAGCCACAGACCCAGAACCGGCCAGGCCGCCAGCGGGACCGTCACCTCCAGCGCCACGATCGCCGCCACCGTCAGCAGGGCGATGGCCGGCGCGGTCCACATCGCCCGGAGCGTGGAAATCAGCCCGCTACGGGTGGCGCGTTCGACGTTGTGGGCGGTCAGCCACTGGAGCAGATGCCGTTTGCTGATCAGCGTCCGCCAGAAGACGCGCCCGATGGCGTCGACGTGCATCAACGCCTCGAACGGCAGAAACGTCAGATGCAGCACGCTGATAAGGAACTGCCTGCCTGCACCCATGGCCGCACGACGCACGTGAGCCGCCCACAGCACCTTGCCGGGCTTGGTGACGAACGCCCACAGGGTCCGGACCACGTCGGGGGCGAAATAGATGGCCAGCAGCCAGAGCGTCCAGGCCGGCTGGACGCCCTCCAGCGCCAGCCACCCGCTGATGAGCAGGGCGAGCATGATCGGCGGCACCAGGCTCCGCCGCAGGTTGTCGAAGATCATCCACCGCGGAAGGCGGGGAAGCGGATTCCGAATCCGTCGGCCTTTGGGTGAAGGCACGTGCGGCAAGAGCCACGGCGCGATCTGCCAGTCGCCGCGAACCCAGCGATGGCGGCGTTTGGCATCGGCCAGATACCGCGACGGGTGGTCCTCGATCAGTTCCACGTCGTTCAGGAACCCGCACCGGGCATAGCACCCCTCGATCAGGTCGTGACTGAGGATGCGGTTCTCCGGGAACCGGTCGTGGACCGCCTTGTCGAATGCCTCCAGGTCGTAGATGCCTTTGCCGATGAACTGGCCGCGACCGAACAGGTCGTGGTACACGTTCGAGACCTCGCGCGTGTACGGGTCGATGCCGACCTCTCCGGCG
>CAZEBQ010000206.1:0-7917 GCA_964510295.1 uncultured Anaerolineales bacterium
ACGCTTTCTGTATCTCGGCGTCCTTCAAGCCCGGCTCCTGGAGCCTCGCCTGGCCCTCCGTTCTCCGATCGTGCCCGTGCGGGCGGCCCCTCGGTGGCCGCCAGGCAACATGCGCCGTCGTGGTTCTGCCGACGTCGCGTCAGATGCCATAGCCTGCGTGATACGTCTTGCGGATGATGGCATCGGCCTCGGGCGCGTTGGTGGCTTTCATGGAAGCGGCGTCCCACTCGATGGGTTTCTGGAGCCGGATCGCCAGCACGCCCACCAAGAGCGCCTCGGTGAACGGGCCGGAGTAAGCGAAGCCCGCCTTCGCGCCGTCGGGCTTGCGGTGCTTGACGGCCTGGACCCATTCCAGTCGGTGCCCCGGCGACCGCGCGATGGTCTTGGGCGGCCGCTCGAACTCGCTGCGCCGGCTCTTCGGGAACAGCCGCGGTGGCCCCGACCAGCCGTCGCACTGGATCACCCCCTTCGTGCCGACGAAGTAGAGACCGTTGTCGGGCAGGTGGAACCCCTCGTCCAGGGCGTCGGGCCGGGGCGGCATCTTGCCGCCGTCGTACCACACGACCGTGATGGCCGGCCGGTCGCCCCGGGCAGGAAACGCGTAGCGGAGGATCGTCCACGCCGGATACGACTCGCTCTTCACGGGACTGGTCTGCGCCTCGACCGCCGTGGGGGCGGCCAGGTCGAGGGCGTAGAACGCCGGGTCGAGGTTGTGGACCGCCATATCGCCGAGCGCCCCCGTGCCGAAGTCGTACCACCCGCGCCACTTGACGGGCACGTAGGTCGGATGGTACGGCCGCCGCGGCGCACCGCCGAGCCACAGCGACCAGTCCAGGTCGGCGGGGACGGGCGGGGTGTCGGTCGGCCGGTCGAGGGCCTGCGTCCAGAACGAGCCCGGCCGGTCGCTCCAGCAGTGGACCTCGCGCACGTCCCCGATGGCCCCCGCCCGGATCCACTCGCGCGTCAGGCGGAGGCCCTCGCCGCCGTGACCGTTGTTCCCCATCTGGGTCACGAGGCCCGTCTCACGGGCCACGCGCGTCATCACCCGGGCCTCCTCGATACCGTGGGCCATGGGCTTCTCGCAGTAGACGTGCTTGCCGGCGCGCAGCGCCGCCAGGGTCACAGGCGCGTGCATGTGGTCGGGCGTGGCCACGACCAGCGCGTCGAGGTCCTTGCACTTGTCGAGCAGCACGCGGTAGTCCTTGAAGCGTCCGGCCCGGGGGAACCGCTTGAAGGCGGCGGCGGCGCGCTGCCAGTCGACGTCGCAGAGGGCGACGACGTTCTGGCTCGCAAGGGCCGGGTCGCCCAGGAGCCCGCCGCCCTGTCCGCCCGCCCCCACCCAGGCCAGGTTCAGCCGCTCGCTCGGCGGGGCGCCGCCCTGGCCGAGCACGTGGCGGGGCACGATGTGCAGTCCGGCGGCGGCCGCGGCCTGGAGAAAGGCGCGTCGCTTCATGATCCGGGTCCTCCGCGTGTGGTCCGTGACAGGCCGGGCGGACGCCGTGGCGCGCCTCGCCGCCGATGGCGAAGCGGCCCCGCCGCCTCGGCCTCGCGCTCGCTTGGCCATTCAAGCGGCGCTGCATCCAGCGTCTCAAGCGGCAACCGCAGAGCCGCCGCCCTCACGGCCTCTCCTGCACTCTGGCGGCAGCCAGAAGCAACAGCCAGGCACAGCCGCCGTAACGGTGCAACACCTTCAGCGGAGCCTGAGTTGGCCGTGGGAACTGGTAGACCCGCCACGTGCACGAAGGGACATTCTGCTCTGCTTTGTCAACTCTCAGTTGCGGCCAACACAAAGCCTCTGCGCATGGTCTTCTGGCCCCTTCCCGGTCCTTGTGCCAAGCGTTATGGGAGAATCGCTTGTTGATTCGCATCCTAATCCCACCCCTCCCCCAAGGCAAGGCCGAAGCGAGGGGTGTATGAAGGTGGAGGCCAGGCGGACGCCGGGAGGAGGGCGACACACGCACCTAAAATGCGTGATTCTGCCCCCGTTGCACTCACCATGTGAATTCGCCTGGGATTCCCGAAGGGTGACCCTGGTTCACCCCGTAGGCCGGGGCGCGCCCCGGCATCAGTGGCACGGTCATCCCGAAGGACGCGTGGCATGGTCATCCCGAAGGGTGACCATGGTTCAGCCTGTAGACCGCAGCGCGCCCCGGCGCGCGGCATGGTCGTTCGTCGGCAGCCAAGGCCGATGAATCGGCCTGAATCGGCAATCCCATCGCACACCAACATCGGGGTGGAAAGACGCGCCGCGAAGCCTTGACGTGGCACGGCTCCGCGCGGTAACCTATCCCCATGGACAGACGCATTCCAGAGCGACAGTGCCTTCATGCAGGCCGTGACGCAGGTCTGCCGAACCCCATACCGCAAATGGGCGAATTCCATGCTATCATGCCGTTTGAATAGCCAGAGATCGGCCGCGCAAAGTGGCTCGGTTTCTCTCAACTTCGGAGGATAGGGGATGCCTAAGATCGAGGTTCACGTCCAGCCCGACCACCTGAGCGTTCTTGCTAGGACGAAGAAGCCCACGCTCGCCGTGGCCGAACTTGTGTGGAACGGCTTGGACGCCGACGCCGACGAAGTACGCGTGAGGTTCATCCGCAACAGCATGGAAGGCATTGAGGCAATCACCGTTGAAGATGATGGGAACGGCTTGCCTTACGATGACGCCAAGCCCGCTTTTGGCAATCTGGGGGGCTCGCCCAAGACGAAAGCCCCTAGGACGGAGAGGCGCCGCCGGCTTTACCACGGGCGCTATGGAAAGGGCCGTTTTCGCGCCTTTCACCTTGGCAAAACCGTTGACTGGAGGACGCGATACCTTCAGGATCATCAGTGCCTTGAGTACCACATCACGGGGCACCGCTCAAACCTGAAGTACTTTGACCTCAGCGACCGCAAGCAGTTGACCACGAAGAAGACAGGCACTGTGGTGACTATCACTGATCTCATTAAGCAGTGGCGCTTGGACGGCCCAAAGGCCGAGCAAGAAATCGCCGAGCACTTTGCGCTGTATCTGAGGCAGTACCAAGGAGCCCGCATCATCTACGATGGAAAGACAATTGACCCGGAAGCACTCATCGAGTCCTCGGCCACTTACCCTCTGACCGCCACCTATACAGAAGATGGCTCGGAACACAAACTTGAGGCCACGCTCTCCGTTATCGAATGGAAACAAGACGTAGAGAGAGTTCTTTGCCTGTGCGACGATGAGGGCTTTGCACTCGAGGAAGTGCCGCCCCTCATCAAAGCGCCCCGACTCAACTTCACGGCGTACCTCAAATGTGCGCTGCTGCGCGAACTGGCGGATGACAACGCACTTGGGCTAGGCGAGCTACACCCTCCCCTCAAGGCCCTTCTCGACGAAGCAAGAGCCCAGCTACGTGAGCATTACAGAAAACGCCGGACTCAAATATCAGCCAATACGCTAGAGCATTGGAAAGACTGTAATCTATACCCCTATTCTGGCCACGCAAAAACGATGACGGAACGCACAGAGAGACAGGTTTTTGATTTACTCGCAATCAATCTCTACGAGTACCTTCCAGAGATGGAGGAGGCTGGCGAGCGCAACATACGCTTCTCCCTCCGTCTTTTGAAAGAGGCGATGCGCACTGACCCCAGCTCACTGCACCGCATCCTGGAGGACGTACTTGACCTACCTCACCAAGCCCAGGAAGAACTGGCTGGTCTACTTGAGAGGACGTCCTTGGCGGGCATGATAAGCGCCTGCAAGATGATTGTGGACAGAATGGATCTTCTGGCGGGGCTCGAAGAGCTCTTGTTCCACAAACCATACAAGGAACAGTTACTTGAGAGGAAACAGCTTCATCCTATCCTCGCGGAGAACACTTGGCTCTTCGGCGAGCACTTCCATTTAACGAGTAGCGACAAGTCATTAACAACTGTCTTGCGCAAATACAAGCAACTTCTCGGCGATGAGGGCGAGATCGACGTCTATGACCCTGTACAGGTCGAAGGTCAGTCAAGTGGTATCGTAGACCTAGTGCTCGGACGCCAAGCCCCATGCGCTCGCGGCACTCAACACGATTTCCTCGTCGTGGAACTGAAACGCCCCAGACATTCTCTTAATGACGAAGATGCCACGCAAATCAGGAGATATGCTCGGGCGGTAATCAAGGACGAGCGTTTTAGGGAGACCGAGAGCAGATGGACTTTCTGGCTTCTGGGCAATGACATGACGGACGGCATCAAGATGGAGGCGCACAACTCGGACCGACCGCGCGGGTTGATTCAAACCTACACAACACCCACTAGAGCAGAAATCTGGGTGAAGACATGGGGGGAGGTTATTGACGAGTGCCGAGGGCGCCTTCAAACGTACCAAGAACATCTGCAGCACGAGGCGGACCGTGATCGTGCCTTGGAACACTTGCGCCAGGCCTACGAACGCTACCTTCCAGCAGCCGCAGCAGAAGCCAGTCGGACACCCCAAGGGTGATTCGGCAATTCGCGGCTACGGCATCCATCGTGGTTTCCGGCCTGTCTTGATCACGTCACACAGTCCAGCAATCGCCTGACCACCCCCACGGCAGTTGGCATTCCCCCTTCCATGGTGTATACTTACGGCGGCCGGGTGGTATGTGTCTGGGCCGGCCGGGCCACAAACGAGCACCACGTAGGGTCGAAGTTCCGCGTGGTGGCCTTCCCAGGCCACCACGTGGAGAGTCCGTTGGTTTCGCGGCGACCTGGGAAGGCCGCCGCGCGGAAACGCTGGTTGCTGTACGGCTTCCCAGCCGACGAACGAGCACCACGTAGGGGCTTGCGATGAAGCGAAGGCTGTCGGCGGCGTCGGTCCTGATGCTCGCATGCGTGCTGATCGCTGCGGCGGCCTTCGGCAAACCCAAGACGGTGACCGTCAAGGTGGAGGTCGATAGCGCGGCAGCGGGGTACGAAGGGTACCGGGCGCTGGACGGCAACCCGCAGACGATGTGGCACACGCGGTTTGGCGACGGCGAGACGCGTCATCCGCACGACATCGTCGTCGACCTGGGCGCCGATTACGAAATCTCCGGCATCGCCTGCCTCCCCCGACCCGGCGCCGGCAACGGAACCATCAAGGACTACGAGGTCTACGTCAGCACGAGCGCCAAGAAGTTCGGCAAACCCGTCGCCAAAGGCACGCTGCCGAAGACCGCGGCCGAGACCGTCATCAACTTCCCCGCGGTGGTCAAGGGCCGGTACGTGCGGGTGGTCGCCCTGTCTGAGATCGCCGGCCGCCCGTGGACCTCCATCGCCGGACTGCGGATCCTGTCTGAAGGCGTCGAGTTCCGTGCCAAGACCTCGCGCCAGAAGAACGCACCGGCGCCGGTCGAGTGGCGAGGGGCCAGCGAAGCGAAACTCCAGTTCGCGGCACTGACGTACGATCTGAGGAACCGCGCCCACTTCGCCAAGGTCGCCGCACAGACGTATCGCCCCGACGCGCTCATCCACGAATCCGACCGCGACCCCGTGGACGTGGTCCTTCGCCGCACGGTCGCCCTCTTGGCCGATCTCGAGCGGATGACCGCCGCGGGCGACCTCGCGGCGCAGGCCAAGGCACTCCAGGCCCTCGAGAAGGCAAACGCCGCGACGCCCCTTTCGGATGCCGACGGCCGCTTCGCCCTCTTCGAGAAGGCCTGCGCCGTCCGCCGCACGATCGCCTTCGCCAACCCCCTGCTCAACTTTGACCGCCTGCTGTTCATCAAGCGGCACCGCTCGACCTTCAACCATATGTGCGACCAATATTACGGCATCAACGCCGTGCCGGGCGGCGGCCTGTTCGTCCTGTCCGAACCGTTCGGCGCCGAACCGAAAGCCGAGGACCTGCTGGCCGACTCCGTCGTCGCGAGCGGCCGCATGAAGGGCGAAAAACTCTCCGGCGGCTCCTTCCTCGCCCCCGAACTCTCCTACGACGCCAACCGTATCCTCTTCGCCTACGTCGAGTGCACCGGCGACCGCAAACACCACTGGCACACCGAAACCGACAAACGCGGATACTGGTCCAGCGGCCGCTCGTACCACGTCTTCAAGGCCCGCGCCGACGGCACAGACCTCGTCCAACTCTCGGACGGCACCTGGAACGACTTCGACCCCTGCTGGCTGCCCAACGGACGGGTCGCCTTCATCTCCGAACGTCGCGGCGGCTACCTGCGATGCGGCCGCACCTGCCCCACCTACACGCTGCACGACATGGCCGCCGACGGCACCGACATCCGCCGACTCAGCCCGCACGAGACCAACGAGTGGCACCCCAGCGTCACCCGCGAGGGCACAATCATCTACACGCGATGGGACTACGTCGACCGCCACGGCTGCACGGCCCACCTGCCCTGGGTCACCAGCCTCGACGGCCGCGACAGCCGCGCCGTCCACGGCAACTTCGCCCCGCGCCGGTCGCGGCCCGACATGGAAGTCTCGATCCGCGCCATCCCCGGCTCGGGAAAGTACGTTGCCACGGCGGCACCGCATCACGGACAGGCCTTCGGCTCGCTCGTGCTGATCGACCCCGACGTCGAGGACGACGACGCCATGTCGCCCATTCGGCGCATCACGCCCGACGTGGGGTTCCCGGAATCGCAAGGCGGCAAGCACGCCTACGGCACCGCGTGGCCGCTCAGCCAGGACTACTACCTCTGCGTCTACGACCCGGTGGTGGCCATCGGCGGAAGCCGCGGCTCACAGGGCAGCAGCGGCGACTATCGCAAGTTCAACTACGGCATCTACCTCGTCGACAGTTTCGGCAACAAGGAACTCATCTACCGCGACCCCGCCATCGCCTGCCAGAGCCCGATACCGCTGCGCCCGCGTCCGGAACCGGGCACCATGCCCCAGTTCGTCACGGACGGCGACTTTCTGCCTGCGCCGACGACGAACGAACCCGGTGCACCCAGACGCGAGCCCGACGCGACGGTCGCCGTCATCGACGTCTACGACGGCCTCAAGCCCTGGCCCGAAGGCACCCGCATCAAGGCCATCCGCGTCGTCCAGGTCGTGCCGATGTCGGTCCCGTCGGGCGGCCCGCCTCACGAAATCGGCCCCAGGCTCCCCTCGGCCGGGGATTCGGTCATGCCGGTCCGATACGTGCTGGGCACGGCGGCGGTGGAGACCGACGGCAGCGTCCATTTCCGCGTGCCGGCGAACATCGAGATCTTCTTCCAGGCAGTCGACGCCGACGGCGTGGCCGTCCAGTCGATGCGCTCGGCGACGTACGCCAAACCGGGCGAGCGGCTGGTCTGCCGCGGCTGTCACGACCGCCGCCACCGCGCCCCGGCGATTCCGAAAACCGTGCCCCTGGCCCTTCGAAAAGCCCCCCAACGCCTCACACCCGACGTCGACGGGTCGAATCCGTTCAGTTACCCGCGCCTCGTCCAGCCCGTCCTCGACAAGAAGTGCCTGCCTTGCCACGTGAAGCACCCCGGCAAGGCCCCCGACCTGCGCGGCAACATCGCCGGAAAGGGCAGGAATGTCTACTTCGCCTCTTACCAGAGCCTGGCCCGGAAATACGGGTTCTGGAACTACCATCACGGTTATCGCACCACGCCGGGGCAGTTCGGGGCCCGCGCCTCAAAACTGTACCAGATGCTGGGGAAAGGCCACAATAAGGTCAACCTCACCCCCGACGAGTTGCACCGCATCACGCTCTGGCTCGACTGCTGCTCGGTCTTCTACGGCGTGTACGAGCGTGACGGCGGCCAGGCCCAACTCGCCGGCAAGGTCGTTTCGCCGACACTCGAGTAGCGCTACAACGACACTTCCCGCGCGGCGGGTCTCCCGACCGTACGTGTTTTGCATGTCATTCCGAGCGAGCGAAGCGAGTCGAGAAATCTCGCCGTTATCCGCGTCGAGAGCACGCTAAACACCTGCGCCGTAGCGGGCTGTTTGGGGCCTCGCGCCGATTATATACTTCAGTAAAACGGCGTT
>CAZEBQ010000207.1:0-7865 GCA_964510295.1 uncultured Anaerolineales bacterium
GAGGCGTTGGCTGCGCCTACGTATAGCCAAGGAGGACATTGTCCGCGCATTCCAGGAGCATCGCGCCAGGGTGCTCAAACTGACTGACATCCGGCAGATTCTCTCACAGAACAGGAGTTTCTGGCGGGTCGCACAGCGGATGTCCGTGGACGATTTCGTTGCGTTCTTGCTTGCCGAGACAGATCTGCAGCGAGTGGTCTTGCCCTTTCCTCATCGCAAAGAAGTACGATATGCGTGGGGGCATATTGCTGCCTATGAGGTTCTTCTTACAGTGAGGCCCGGGTGCTACTTCACCCACTACACGGCGATGTACCTGCACGAACTGACCGCGCAGGTCCCCAAGAGCGTCTACGTGAATCACGAGCAGCGACCAAAGCCGTCTCGCGGCACAGGCCTTGAGCAGGAGCGGATTGACCAGGCTTTCTCCCGAGCCCCACGGGTAACGAGTAACGTGGCCGAGTACGCCGGCATGAGAGTCTACTTGCTGAACGGCAAGCACACTGGGGGTCTTGGGGTTACCGAGGCTGAGGGGCCCGAAGGCGAGAGATTGCGCGTGACGAACGTCGAGCGCACTCTTATTGACATCGTGGTGCGTCCTTTTTACTCCGGGGGAGTCCACGAGGTCCTCGGCGCCTACAGGCGTGCGTCGGACAAGGTGTCGATAAACAAGCTGCTTGCCACGCTGAAGAAACTTGACTACGTGTACCCGTACCATCAGGCGATCGGCTTCTATCTCGAGAAGGCCCGAACCTACAAGCCCTCCCGTATCGCCAGGCTGCGCCGATTGCCGATGAAATATGACTTCTATCTCGCACACCAGATGCGGGAGAAAGACTACTCACGCAAGTGGCGTCTATTCTTCCCAAAGGGATTGTAGGCCCTCGCACCTCTCCAGCACGTAGTCGAAGTAGAAGTCGAAGCCCTGTATGTGCTCGCCGGGCTTTAGTGTGTTCTCTACGGCGATGAAGTCGTGTCTGTGAAACTCACGGTATTTGTGCATCTCCCCCAGAAGCCTCAGGGGCACGCGTTTTGCCGCAAACACATCCCGGATAAGATCTCGGTTCTTGGCCGTCGTGAGGTCGATGCCGAAGTGCTCCATGACCGTGTGGATGTCAAAGAAATCTCTGGCTCTAGCCCGTCGCGTGGGGTTGGGGACGATGTCCCCGTAATCTGGCATCTGCTGGCAGATAGCCCGCAGCTTCTCGGCGACGAGCATCTCCGGGGCGTAAACATACACAGTGTACCCCTCGAGTTCTGACTCCACCTTCTTGGCACAATACTCGAACTTGCTGATTTCGATCTCGAACGTCCTGTGCTGCCGCGGGGCAACCACGGTCGCATTGCGGCGCAGCGATGCCACGTCCCCAGCTAGCCGCGCGTGTTCCTCTTGTTTGATGATCTTGAACTCGATTGCGTAACCTCCCCAGAAATGCGCGACCCTCGGGCTAACGTGTTGGGGTCTCTCTGTGAACTTGAAGTCGAAGACATGATAGCCGGCCTCGGCGAAGGTAGCAACCAACAGCGTCCGGAGCTTGTCCCTTATCGCGGGGAGGGAATCCTTCTGAAACTCGCCGGGCATGGAGAAGTCGAGGTCGATTGAGGCCCTTGGGGCGATTCGATAAACAATATCCAAGGCGTTTCCGCCCTTCAGGACGAGTAGCTCCATGAGATCGTCATCAGAAAACATTGCAGTGATAGCGAGGCGCTTGATCTTATCGAATCGCCGCAACTCGTCTTGGGTTGCCATGGCTTGCAGGCCCTCGTCGGTTACATCAGCCTTCACGTTGTCCCGGCAAGCATTATGGCTTCGTTGCCGAACCAGTGCAAGACCGGCGCCGGTCTGTTGCTCGCCGACCGCGTTGGGCGCATGCAGTCGCCAGGTGGGTTCCTGTGGAAATGCTATCAGCGGTCGGATATCATCCTTGGTCCGGTTGGTGCGAGTCGGCGTAGGCGCGCTCAGGGCCGACGTACAGTGCCGGCCCAATCGGAGTCAACTTGTCCTATGCCTTTCCCCGCCACACAGATGATATCCCCCGGATACGTCGAGCCGTAGCGATTCTTCTCGAAGTCGGCGTAGACGGTCTCCAGGTCGAAGCCGCAACGGACGAGGAGGTGTTCGCCCTCGTCGCGGAACAGGTACCGCATCAGAAACCGGTGCATGAGGTGTTCCTTGGTATGCTGGTCGTCCTGGACTCGCGTGTCCTGAGCAAATCCTACGGCCGCGCCTTCCTCCGCGCCCTGCCGCCGTGCCGGGTGATTGTGCCGGGGGAGGATGAGTAGAGAGGGCAGGTCCGCCGCCTGACTGGTTCAGGGCATGACGGGCCCGATGATGGCGTAGAGGGCGTGCAGGCGGTGCCGGGGGATCTGGAGGTCGCGGTAGGATCTGGCGTTCAGGGGGTTCATCCGGACGGTTTTCTTGCCGGCCGAGGTCATCCGGACGGCGTAGCGGAGTTTCCCGCCATCGTCCTCGTAGATCACCAGGGCCGGTCGGCCGTGAGGCTCTGTGTCGTTGAGTTGGATACGGCCGCCGAACAGGACAATGGCGCCGTCCGACAGTTCCGGCTCCATCGAGTGCCCCATGACCTGCATGGCGAAGCCGCCCGGCGCCTCACCTCTGACCCGGACGTACCGGTCGGCCGTCTTCGGGGGGAAATCCTCTTCGTTCCACTGGAACGCGAGGCCTGCGGCCACGGGGCCGAGCAGGGGGACATACTGGTCCTTCAGGGCAGGCACCAGGTTTTCGTAGTCGTCCGCCGGCACGACCGTTCCGCCATGGGGATGACGCAACAGGTCCCTCGGACGCTGCCCGTCCTGGTGCGCCTGCGGGTCATCCGCCACGGCGTGCCTTTCGGCGTCGTTGGGCATCTTGACGCCCGCTCGGCGGAGCCCGGCGACGACGAGTCCGGCGGAGTCGGGGTGGGTCGTCAGGTGCTGGTCGAGCAGGTCGACGAGTGCCCCCGGGCTGAGCGTTGCTCCGTCGAGGTCGGGCGGCGGCGTCTGCTCGCCCTCGAAGAAGGGCCCGTGGCCCTCCAGGAGCCATTCCAGGCGGACGTTTGCCTTTTCGGCCAGCCGTTCGAGGACGTCTTGGGGCGGGTTCTTGGCCCCGCGGACGTAGTTCGAGAGGGCCGCCTGCGAGATGCCGATTTGCTCCGCCGCCTTGACCTGTCTGCCCAAGACAGCCACCACGGCCCGCAGTCGGACTGCGAGATCACAGGTTTCGCGTATCATTGTCCGGTCCTGCCGAGTAAGCCGGGCAACAATTTCTCAAGAAATTCTTAGCAAGTTGTTTGACAACCAACAGAGTTTGTGGTATATTATTAGGCTTTCGCCGCGCTTTTATCACGTCGCTCGGGAACGAAGCCTGCCTGGGGAGGGGGGACGACGGATGAGTGGAGAACGAGCCGGTTCGTGTCGCCGGGTCGGGTGCTTCTCGCGCCTGAAAAGTCCCATTTCGACACCAATCAGGCCCTTTCGGGCCTTTTCAGCCCCCCTATGGTCTTCCCAACATCCTATCGACGTAACGGGCGTCAGGCCTTCACAAAACGAGTTTTCCGTTGTGCGGGCCTCGGTGAAGGCGACCGAGAGGCCCTTGCTACAAGATATGGGGGCCGCAACGCCCAATGATCCTGAATGTGGCATTCCACCTCTCACGATATCAGACACCTGCCTGGACGTGAGCCCTACATCTTGTGCTCGTGGTAGTATAGCACAAATCCCGCCGTTGTCAAGCCCTGTTTCTTCACAAGGATGGAGTTTTTCATCACGGAGGCGGAGAGAAAATGGCGTTGCCACTATTGGCAGGCCCGCTTTGGTGGCCTGCAGGCCGGTGCGCGTTCGGCGGGGGGAGTCTGTTTCAGCGTTGGGAGATGGGGTCTTCAGGCAAAGGGGTCCGCCATGGCGAGGGAGACGCGACCACCGAGGGGTTTCGACGCAGCACAGCGGTGTCGGCAGGTTGAGATGGCCTTTGTGACGCACGTGCTCCGGGTTCTCGACGATCTGCTGGCCCAGGCGGAGCGAGAGCGGCACCCGATCCGCCACGAGGTTTTGCGTACCAGGACCGTCTTGCGGGCCCGATATCAGCGTCTCCGAGTGGAGGACGAAGCACCGGAAGCGCCGGCGGACGAGGCGTAGCGGGCGGCCGCCCGTCGGCGTTCTGCGCCGCCCTGGCGCGGTGTGGTGGCGACGGCGCGGGACGTGATATCCCGCCGCTTCCGCGGCGGGCTCGGGGCGGGCTCGGGGCGGGCTCGGGGCGGGCGCGGCGTGAGGAATCCGTACCCCCGGTGATACAGCGTGCGCCGGGCAGGCTCCGACCCGCCGCGCGGGAAGTGGCGTAGCAGGTCTAAGCCTTGAAGGCGCCCGAGGCCACGCCGCGAAGGAACGGGCGCGTGGCGTAAATGAACAGCAAGAGCAGCGGGATGCTCGAGAGGAGGTACGCCGCGAACATGGTCGAGTAATTCTGGGCCACTTGGCTCGTTCCCATGATGTAGAGCCCGGAGGAGACGACGTGGTACTTGGGGTCGGTGTTCGTGATGAACGGCCAGAGGAAGTTGTTCCACGTGCCCAGGATGTTCATGATCGCCACGACGGCGATGATCTGTTTCGAGAGCGGCAGCACGATGTGCCAGTACAGGGCCAGGTGTCCGGCGCCGTCGAGGCGGGCCGACTCGAACAGTTCCTCCGGCAGACCCTCGAAGAACCCCTTGAACAGAAAGATGGCGAAGATCTGACCGCCCGCCGTGTACGGCAGAATCAGCACCCCGTACGAGTTCAGCAGGCCCAACTGCTTGACGAGCAGAAAACTCGGCACCAGCGTCAGCACACCCGGGATCATCATCAGGCTCAGCACCGCCACGAACAGGGCCTTGCTGCCGGGGAACCGGTACCGTGCAAAGACGTACCCGCTGATTGAAGCGACGAGCACCACCGCCGCCGCCGTCGTCAGGCACACCAGGAGCGTGTTGACCATGTACGGCCGGAGCACCTCCCAGGAGTAGCGGTACCCGCGAGTCAGGTCGTCCCACAGTCGTGCCATCGCCCGGCCGTAGGGCGTCTGTTCGATGGGCATGTCGGCGGCCCGTGCCTGGCCGGCGGCCTTGTCTTCCGGCATGGTCCGGCGCAGGCGGATGCGCTCCGCTTGTCCGGTCAGGTGGTACCAGGTGAATCGGGCCATGTTTTCGAGCGACTTGGGCAGGCCGAAGAACGAGTGGTACATCTCGGTGTTCGTCCGCAGCGAGTTGTTGATGACGAACAGGAACGGCAGCATCGTCAGAAAGACGAAGACCAGCAGAATGGCGTGCAGCGGGATGTCGCTTCGTCTTTTCATGTGGCCGCCGCCGTCACGTCCTCGGCCGACCTGAAGTACTTCAGGTTCAGCACCGTGAGCACGAGGATGATGAGAAACAGAATGACGCCGATGGCGCAGGCGTAGCCCATCCGCTGGAAACTGAAGGCGTTGAAGTACATCCACAGCCCCGGCACCATCGACTCGAAGCCCGGCTGTCCGCGCGTCAGAATGAACATGCCCTGGAACCCCTGAACCGCCCCGATGACCGTCAGAATGACGAGCAGTTTGACCTGGCTGAGCACGAGGGGCAGGTCGATGCGGAGGAACTTGCCGAGGCCCGACGCGCCGTCGAGTTCGGCCGCCTCGTGGACACTCTCGGGAATAGCCGTCAGGCCCGCGTAGTAGATGAGAATGTTGATGCCGCTGGCGAACGGGAATCCCACGCACGCGACGGCCCACAGCACCGTGTTCGGGTCCGACAGCCAGCCGCGCGCCATCGCCGCCAGGCCCGCCAGACACAGCACCTCGTTGATGACGCCGTTGTCGCCGTAGACCAGGCCGCGCCAGATCATCAGGACGGCCACGCCCGGAACGACGATGGGCACGAGGAAGATGATGCGGTAGGCGTACCGGGCCCGCTCTGAGGAGAGGGCGAAGATCAGCCGCGCCACGATCAGCGGAAACACCACGTGCACGACGACCGAAAACGAGGTCAGAAACAACAGGTTCAGGAAACTGATGCCGCACGTCGGGTCCTGGGGGTACTCGACGTAGTTCGTCAGGCCGACCCAGGTGGCCTCGCCGCCGATCTCGTATCGGTAGAACGACGTGGTGAAGGCCCAGATGAACGGGACGACGCTGAAGACGGCCAGCAGCAGGAAGGTCGGCGCCAGGAGTCCGTAGCATCCGAGGTTCCGCGAGATGGGCCGGCCGTCACTTCGCCCCATCAGGGAGCCCCTTCACGCCCGCGCGAAGCGGCGCCAGTTCGCGCCACGCCCGGTCCAGCGCCTCCAGATCCACCTTCTTGCGGCGCAGGGTCGTCTCGACGGCGAAGTCGAGGTTCCGCTCGGTCCACGCGAGGTACTCGTCCTCGGCGATGCCGTCGTTCAGATACAGGTCGCACATGCGAAGGAAGATCTCGTTGAAGCGCATGTCGAAGGTGAACCACCACTTGGTGGTGGTGTAGCGGCGCTGGAGGAACTCGTCGAACGGCCGCAGTTCCGGAAGAGGCTGCACGCCGCGCACGTTCGGGAGCATGCTCAAGACCTCGTTCGTCACGAGGTCGGCGTTCTCGGGCACGGTCAGGAACTGGAGAAAGGCGATGGCGCGCTTGAGGCGCTCGCTCGTGGCGGGGTCGCCTGTGTCCTTCAGCGCCGAGTTCGTGACGACGTACTGCATGGCAGCCCCGCCGATGACGCACATCTCGTGGCCGCCCGAGTACGGGCTGAACGAGGGCGGAATGGGCGGCAGGTAGAAGATGCCCCAGCGGAACGGTATGTCAGGGTCGCGTGCCAGTTTCTGGACGACCCAACTGGCGCTCCAGTACATCGCCCCCTTCTCGGTAATGAACAGGCGTATCATGTCGTCGGTCGAGAGGTCCCTGCCCCAGTGGCGCCGCCAGTCCTTGAGGATCCGCCACAGTTCCCGCCACCGCGGGTCCCTCTGCGTGAAGAAGCCCTTGCCGTAGAGGTAGCAGATCTCGTCCCAATCGAGGTAGCCCGCCAGGTAGGCCTCGCGGGTCGGGTCTTTCCTGAGGTCGATGCCCCCCAGGATGGGGTAGTAGAGTTGGTCGAACACCAGGTCCACGCCCCAGTCGGTGGCGTTGTGGACGTGCACGATCAGGGGGATGTATCCGGCCGCACGCAAGCGGGCCTGGCCGTCCATGAACTCGACCCAGTCTTTGGGCTGCCGAAGGCCCAGGCGGTCGAAGACGTCCTTGTTGTAGAAGATGCCGGTCTCGATCATGTCGTAGGAGATGCAGTACATCTTGCCGTCGGGCGCCGCCTTGCCGCGCGTGATCGCCTGGTACTTGAACACGTCCCACCACTGCTTCGAGCCCGGCTCGCCCGGCTTCGCGAAGGGGGAGGGCTGCTCCAGATACTCGTCGAGCGCCACGTACCAGCCCTTCTGGACGTCCTGCCAGACGTTCTCGACGTTGACGTTCAGGATATCCGGCGCCGTCCCGGCCGACAGTTGCGTCACGAGCCATTCGCGCACGTTGGGGTAGCCGACGAACTCGATGTGCGTGTCGTCGTAGAGCCGCTCGAACTTCTCGGCGACCTCGAGCAACCCCCTGAGCGGTTTGCCGACGCTCTGCGGCATCGTGCCCGGCAGGTACAGCCCCGGCGCCATCCGCAACTGGTACTTGCGCGCGGCCTTGTCGGACCCCGCCTTGGCGGGACCGGAGCCGAGACGCACCGCCATCTCATCGTCCGACGGCGGCCACAACGCCCATACCCCCGCCGCAAGGATGACGACGAGCGGAATGTGCCTGGCTTTGAGCAAGCGAAATCCCTCTTCCAGCACCCCTACTGTATCATGTTCCCCCTTCGCACGAAACGCTTTGCACGAGACCCTTGGC
>CAZEBQ010000208.1:0-7735 GCA_964510295.1 uncultured Anaerolineales bacterium
CCGGTTTTCGAAACCGGTCCGTTCGACCACTCCGGCACCTCTCCGCGCGTGTAAGTCTTCATTCAGAAATTACTTACAGAAATCATCGGTCCGGACACGGAACCGCCGGACAACCGCGACGACAACCGCCACGCCACTCGGCAGGCCTGTTTGAGCCCGACTTCAGGCCGCTCCCATGCCCAAGGCCTGTGCCGTGACTACTGTATTCGGTGCCGGCGCGGCCGTCAAGCGGGTTCGGCAGGAATCCGTCCGGTCTCCAATGTTCTCCCCCCAGAGCAGGCGCCCTTGTGGCACCGGTTCAAGAAACCGGCGTGCCCAAGCACAAGTGAATCGGCGGGTTGCAGGGGGGCTGTCCGCGGGTGCGGATCCGGCCCACGAGCGCAAGCGAACGGGCGACAAGCATCATCCGCATCTTGCTCATCGTGCGAGCCCAGTCGTTCCTGACCGCAGAACGTCGCTCCTTGCTTCCGTATCACGTGATCTGAGCCCCGCGAGCCAAGACGTGCTACAGGGGGTCTGCCTCCTCTGCCAAGGTGTCGCAATCGGTCCTGCCGTGAAACCGGGCGCGTCGGAGTCCATGCGCTGCGGCTCTCAGTTCCAGTGATGGATCCAGCCGCGCGGTGCGATGGTGTGTTCGACGCCGTCGAGCCTGACCGTCACCGCGTGGTCGTTGAAGTTCTCGATCACCCAGGCGCTGCCGGTGAAGAGGTAGAGGGCGACCTTGTTCGGCGCCTCGAACGCTCGGCCGAACGGCTTCAGGAGCGGGGAACGAAGGGCATCGACTTCCGGCTGCCCCAGGTCGAGGAGTCCCTTGACGTTGCCTCGCACCGCGACGACGTGGACGTTGGGCCGGTCGCGGTCGATCTTGTTGCCGAGGCGGTCGGCGAGGCCGTCGGTCAGAAGGACCGGCTTGTCCGCAGCGATGAAGGCCGAGAGTTTCTCGACGAGCGCCCGGTCTTTCAGGGCGTGGACGGGAAAGAAGCCGGCTTTCGCCTCGGCAGGAAACGTGTGGCAGGGCACGAGCGGCAGGCCCATCATGCCGATGAAGTCGTACACGCGCGGTTCCTTCTCGGGGTGGCTGTTGGGGGGCTTGTAGGCGGCGATGCCGACGGGCGTCCGCTTCCGCACGTGGGCGGCGACGTCGAGCAGTTCGGGGATGTGCGTTCGAAGGGCTTCGACGTTCTTGGGACCGGTGTCCTTCTGCAGAGAGCCGTAGCAGAACAGGAGCGACTCCCTGGCGCCGCCGAGGATGGTCTGGCGTGCCTGCTCGACGTACGTGTGCTCGGTGGTGCCGTAGGGGTCGAACCACCCGCCGCCGCACTTGTCGCCGCCGATCCCGCCCAGCCATCGCATGATGAAATGCGCCTCGTACTGCGGCGTGCCGCCCCAACGTTTGTCGGTATAGTCGCGGGTCTCGGTGCCGACCCAAATGCGGTCGAAGTCCGCGGTTTCGCGCACGACCTCGTAGCCGCGCTCGTGGAACCGGTCGTACCACTGCGGGTACTTGATGATGATCTTGGCGTCGGGGTTGACGCGTCTGGCCGCCTCCAGGACGTAGTGGCGCGACAGTTGCACCATCAACTCGCAGTGGTAGTCTTCCCAGGTGTCGCCGGCCACGGGAAACGTCTTGTCTCCGACGGTCACGGTCTTGGCGCGCCTGGCCGCGTCGCACTGTGGGCACGTGCAGTCGGTGAACCAGAAGTCATCGATCATGATCTCGTCGAAGAGAGCGGCGGTGAACTCGAAGATCTCCTTCAGCCGCCGCTGCGTGGCCGGATCGGTGTAGCAGGAGATGAGGTTCCAGCCGGTTGAGCGCTTGCCGACGATCGTGGTGGTGACGCAGCCGGACACGTCGAACCCGGCCTCGCGGAACCGGTCGCGGGCGTGGGCGAGCGTGTTGCGATCGGCCTGGTAGCGGCTGCGGAACGTCTCGACGAAGACGCGCGTCACGGCCGTCCGTTTGCACCAGTCGATCGCCTTGTCGATGCCCTCGTCGCTCGCAAGATGATCGCGGACGTTCTGTGCGGTGAACAGCGTGGAGTAGCGGTGGATGTCCTGATTCTGCTTTGCCAGTTGCCACAGGTCCTGGCCCTGCGCGGCGGGCGCAAGTAGCGTCAGGGCGAGCGCGCCGGCGATCGCGCTTCGAATGGGTCGCAGTATCGGGCTCACGGGCGGCTCTCCTTCGTCGCGACGGCGTTGGCTCCCCACGGATCGATTTGGCGCAGCCGCTTGCCTTCCAGCGCGCGATAGCAATCCGGCAGGTCGAAATGCCGGAGGACGCCCGGCAAGAGGCATGAAAGCGGCCATGCGTAGGTTTCAGATTCGGCGATGTCCGCATAAGAAGTCAGGGCGTTCTTCAGCGTCACCTGTGTTGCCGAGGGCGAGAGGAGCGCGGCAAACGTGGCCGGAATCGCGCCCCAGCCCTTGGCGACAAGGTGAACGTCCTCACAGCCGCGGCTCGTCAACCAGTCGAGCACGCGGAGCACGTCATAGGTCTTCTGTCCGACATAGGGGTAATCCAGCATGATGCCGTGGATGGCGTAGAAATAGTCGCTGCCGTAAGGGTTCAGGAACTGGTTCGTCCCGCAGGTGTTGGGCCGGGACTCTCCGACGCCGCGGACGTCGCAGGTGTAGAAGGTGGCTTGCGGCTCGGCCTTCAGCATCTCGGCGATCAGGGGTTCGTCGCGCAGTTCGGCGTCGCTGGAATGGTGGGCGACGTACAGCACCGCCCGGCGGGCTTCTCGGGGCGGGCGCCCGAGCAGGCGTTCGTCGGCAAGGCGGTAGACGAGGGCGTGGATTCCCGGCTCCGTCTCGACGGCGTAGGTCGTCGCATGAGGCTTGGGATACTTGCGGCCCCTCGTCGGCCGGAGAATACGGTAGTCGGGGACCCCCTTGCGCTCGGGCAGTCTGAGGGTGGCGGCGACCGCCGCTTTCAGTTCCTCCCCGGCCAGCGGCGCGCGCTCGCGGGCCAGCGCTTTGGACTTCGCCCGGGTGAAGGAGAACACCGTCTGCGACCCGAGTTCAGCCACCTGACCTTTCGGCGCGCACCAGAGCGTCTCATCCCGCTCGATGACGATGTCCGGTTCCGGACTCGCCCCGGAGACGCCGGCGGCGCGGTTGAACCAGTCATACATGGCTTCGCGGGCGTGGCGGTCATAGCCGTGCGGGCCGGGGCCGACGTACAGCCGGACGTTCTCCGGGGCCCCCAGGAGCGCATACAGCCGCCGGAGCCGGCCGAACGCCTCTTCGGTGCCGCGCACGTCGAAGAAATCGCGCTCCTCGGCAAGGAGAACGACGGGTTTCGGGGCCAGGGCCGCGAGGAAATCCGAGTGGTCCAACGACAAGGCCAGGGCCCGGGGCGGGCACTGCTCGGTGTCGGCGGGGAGTTCATTCTCGAGGTTCCGCAGGAAGGTCGTGACGAAACAACTGGGCGCCGCCATGGTCCATCGCGGCTCGACGCCGCAGAGCCAAGTCGTCATCGTGCCGCCGCCGGAACACCCCGTGATGCCGACGTGCTGCGGATCGACCTCCTTGCGGCTGAGCAGGTAATCGAGCGCCCGCACGCCGTCCCACGCCCGCCAGGCGCCGAAGAACTCGCCCACGAGGAACTGCTGGTTGCCGGCGTACAGGTGTTCTCCCACGCCAACGCGCGGCCGCACCTTGGAATCCAGGTGCCCATATTGCAGGCGCTCGCCCTGGCCGATGGGATCGAAGATCAGGACCACGTACCCCAGACGGGCCAGCCCCTGGGCGAAGGACTGATACACATCCCGCGCCTTGCCGTTGGCGGAATGGCCGCACGAACCCACCACCCCCGGCAGCGGCACCGGTCGGCCCTTGGGCACATAGAGGTTGGCCGTCACGAGAAACCCCGGCCGGCTCTCAAACAGGACCTTCTCAATCCGGTAAGCGTCGCGCTCGACGACGCCGGTGACGCGGGGCCGCAGGGGCGTCCGCTCAGGCCAGGGACCGAAACACCGCCCGATCTTCCCGCGCACCCCGCGCACGTAGACCTCGGCGTCGGCCCGGGTTTGCAGGGCCGCCTGGGCTTTCAGACCGGCCTGCCGCGCCTCGCGGACCCGCGCGACGCAATACTCCTGCATCATGCGGGGGAAGCGGTTGAGGGGGCCGTCAGCAACGCCCGACGGCCTAGGCGCCTCGGCCGCGTGCACCCGGTGACCTGAAAGGAAGGCCAGGATTCCGAGACAGGCTGCTCGCAGCAGAAGCCGGCGGCCGAAAGCGCCTGCGTGCGCGCGGGGTCGATGCGTCGGCTGCATCGGATGCTCCTCCTTCAACGCCGAGGTGCATGCGGCCATGGGTGCCCGACTAAGCGGACTTACGTAAGTCTTGCGCGGTGGATCTGGAGTACCCACCGCGCTTGCGACCGCCATATCGCGGCGGGTACGGAGACCCGCCGCGCATCAACCGCAAAAAAACTCACCTGACTCCGCTTAGGTGCTCACGGCGCCGCGTCGGCCGGCAGCGGGCGGATCCTGATGTTGCGGAACTCGATGCGGTCCGAGTGGTCCTGCAAACAGATCGGCCCCTTCTTGACCGTGCCGAACTTCGGGTGGCTCTTGAACTTGCTCTGGGCGACGCGCCGGTTCCAGTCCTCGCTCCACAACTCGTACTCGACGATCTTCTCGCCGTTCATCCAGTGCTCGACGTGCGCCCCCTGGACCAGGATGCGCACGTGGTTCCACTGACCGACCGGTCTTGTCGCGTCCTTGGCGGGGGCGTAAAGGTCGTAACACGCGCCGGCCAGTTGCTTCGGGCTGCGCCCCGGGTGGGCCGTGTTGTCGAGGACCTGGACTTCCGGTGCCCAGTGCCAGGCGGTGACGGGCTCTTCCGACACGTGGTAAAGAATGCCGCTGTTGCCCTTGGCGACGATCTTCCATTCCAGGTGCAGGTCGAAGTTCTGGAACGCCTCGGTCGTGACGATGTCGTCGCCGCCGCCGGCCCCCTTGCCGCCCGCGCCGCCGCTGACGCGGGCCAGCACGCCGTCGATGACCTTCCAGCCGGGCGGCAGCGCCCGCTTCCGGTAGCCGCGCCAGCCCTCGGTCGTCTTGCCATCGAAGAGCAGTTTCCACCCGGCTTGCTTCTCGGCCTTCGTGAGGGTGTTCGGCTCCCGGGCCTGATCGGCACCGCCGACGCATAGGCGGCAGGCCGTCAGCAGCGCGGCCAGCACGACGAGGGACGGCAGCCTTCGCGACCGGATCGGGGATGGCTTCATTCCTGTATCTCCTGAGCGAGGGTCCTTGCGAACCGGGGACACATGGCTTGCATGTCATCAGGGAGCGCGGCCATTTCACGGCCTTGACGCGGGGTCAGGTCCCGTGTCTTTCCGCGGCCCCGTATCGTCGCGCCGCCGCCACACAAGCGCCCGAGCGTGCGGCCCCGGCACTCTCAACAGCCTCCCTGCGGGTCCTAGTATACACCGGCCTCGGCGGTTTTCCTTATGGCTTTCTCGTCCGCCTTCCTGACGACCTTCTCCGCGGCGGGTGGCATGGTCATCCCGAAGGGTGACCATGTTCTGGAAACCCGGGGCGGGTGGCATGGTCATCCCGAAGGGTGACCATGTTTTGGGTTGGTTCTGAAGGGGGCTAACCTTTCGGCGGCCGTCGTCGTGGTAACCGCGACCCGCCGCGCGGGAAGTTTCGTTGTCGTTCGAATGCGGGCCCCGCGAAACGGGTGCTGGACGCACGTTGGCGCCCACCTTACACTCTCGGTGGCATGACGGCCGCGGAAGCGCCGGGCCGGCGGCCGGCGGATTCCATCAGACCCGCAAGGAGAGCGTGATGACCGGGAGACAACGTGTCGCAGGGGTGCTGTTGGCGGCAGCCTCGCTTGTCGGCCTCGTGGTCGCATCGGCGGGCTCGGCCTTCGGCGAGGGAGTTCCCGCGGCGGGCGCAGCGGCCCTGGCGCGACAGATCCGCGAAGCCACGGGGGTCCAAAGCGGCCTCATCGTCCATCTCGGCTGCGGCGACGGCAAACTCACCGCCGCACTGCTCGCCGGCAGTAACTGCCTCGTCCATGGGTTGGACGCCGACGCCGCGAACGTCGAGCGGGCCCGCGCCCACGTCCGTTCGCTCGGCCTCTACGGCAAGGTGTCGATCGACCGCTTCGACGGCAAGCGGCTGCCGTACGCCGACAACCTGGTGAACCTGGTGGTGGCGGCGCCTCTCGGCGACGTCCGGACCGAAGACGTGATGCGCATCCTGGCGCCTGGCGGCGTGGCATACGTGAAAGAGGGCGGGGCTTGGAAGAAGACCGTCAAGCCGCACCCCGGCAACACCGACGAGTGGACCCACTTTCTCCACGACGCGAGCGGCAACGCCGTGGCCCATGACGAGGTGGTCGGGCCGCCTCGGCGTGTCCAGTGGATCGGGCCGCCGCGGCACACGCGGAGCCATGAACACATACCGAGCCTGTACGCGTTGGTGTCGGCCGGCGGGCGAATCTTCTACATCGCCGACGAGACCCCTGCGGCAACCATCCGGCAGACGCCCGAATGGCGTCTCCTCGCCCGCGACGCCTACAACGGCATCCTGCTCTGGAAGCGGCCCATCGGCGCGTGGTTCCCGCACATCGTCAACTGGGGCCAGACACCGCGTCACCTTCAGCGGAGGCTGGTCTCGGTTGGCGACCGCGTCTACGTGACCCTCGGCCTGCACGCGCCGCTGAGCGCCGTCGATGCGGCGACGGGGGAGACGCTCAAGGTGTACGACGGGACGCGCGGCACGGAGGAGGTGGTCTGCCACAGGGGGATCCTGCTGCTCGCCGTCCGAGAGGTCACCGACGAACGGGTGGCCGAACTCGAGACGTGGGCGGAACTGGTGAAAAGGGACAAGTCGCCCGTCTATGTCAGAGAGACCGCCGAGCCGCTCGTCAAACGCCTTCGCACGACCGAGTCCACGGGTGAGAGAACCATTCTCGCGATCCAGGCCGACACGGGGCGCCTGCGATGGAAGAAGACCGGCCCGGACGCCGCCGGCCTGAGGCTCAGCACGCTGTGCGCCGTCGGCGACCGCGTGTTCTACCAGAAGGGCCGGGACGTCGTCTGCCTCGACCTGGAGACGGGACGGCCGCGGTGGTCGGCGCCCGCCGCTCCCCTGCGCGTGGTGTATGCGGGCAGCGTCGTCTGTGCAGACGGCAAGAACGTGACGGCCCTGTCGGCCGAGACCGGCAAGAGAGCGTGGACCCAACCCTCGTCGCTCTGCCAGATTCGCGACGTCTTCGTTGCAGGCGGGTCGCTCTGGATCGGCGGGTTCAAGCCGTGGAAGGGCAAGGCAAGCGGGAAACGGGGACCTGCGTGGGGCCCGTACTTCGCCACGCAGCGCGATCTGGCCACCGGTCGAATGCTGAAGCACGTCGAACCCGAAGGACCGGGACACCACCACCGGTGCTGGAGGAACAAGGCCACCGACCGCTACATCCTCGGCGGACGGCGCGGCGTCGAGTTCATCGACCTCGTCACCGGCGACGTCCTGTGGCACAGTTGGGTGCGAGGCGTCTGCCGGTACGGTGTGATGCCGGCCAACGGGCTGCTGTATGCTCCGCCTCACGCCTGTGGGTGCTACATTGCGGCCAAGTTGGAGGGCTTCCATGCTCTGGCGTCCGGCCCGGCCAAGGCCTCCGCCGCCGGGGCTGTGGCAGATGGGACAGCGGGCACTCCGGCAGCGCGACTGGAGAAGGGCCCGGCGTACGCTGAGAATTCAGATTTCAAATTTCAAAT
>CAZEBQ010000209.1:0-7728 GCA_964510295.1 uncultured Anaerolineales bacterium
GAGACCCTTCGCTTCGCTCAGGGTGACAGCCACAACCGACACGCTAAACAGGTACGGGTCAGGAGACCCGCCGCGCAGAACTTATGTCGGGGCGCTCAAACTCCGGCTGGCGGCCTTCCCAGGCCACCAGCAGACCCTTTCGGCAGATCTCCGCGGCGGCCTGGGAAGGCCGCCGCGCGGCATCCGGGATTCCCCCTACAGTTCGAGCGTCAGTTTCAGGGACCCCTCGGCGCAGTCGGCGTACATCTCGAAGGCCTCGGCGGCCTGGTCCCAGGGCATCCGCGGGGTGACCATGGCGCCGAGGTCGGCGCGGCCGTCCACGACCATGTCGACGGCGGTCTGGAAGAACGCGCCGCACTCGGGCCCCACGCACGTGATGATCTGGGTTTCGTTGCGGAAGGCGGCGTACCAGGGGAACGTCTGGTCGTTGTAGTCGGGCATGCCGAAGACGAAGAGCCGCCCCCCGTGCCGCACCAGGTGGGCCGCCGTCGTCATGGAGTCGGGCTTCCCGGCGGCATCGACACAGAAGTCGACCATGTCGCCGCCGGTCAGTTGCTTGACGGCCTCGACGACGTTCTCGTTGGAGGCATCGACCACGGCCGAGGCGCCGAACCGTTTGGCCCAGTCCAGCCGCCAACCCAACAGGTCGGTTGCGATAACCTGCTTGGCGCCCATGTGGCCGAGGACGTGTGTCCAGATGAGGCCCATCGGTCCCTGTCCGACGACGGCGCACCGCTGGTTGATGACGTGTCCGGTGCGTGTCATGGCCCGCAGGATGGTGGCGAGCGGTTGGGCGACGACGAGGGCGGCCACGTCGGGCGCGTCGTCCGGCAGCAGCGCGATGCCGGGGGGTTTGGAGCGGATGAACTCGGCGAAGCCGAAATAGCCTTCAGGTTGGGCGAGAACCAGCGCGCCGGGTTTCCACCCCTCGCACCGCGATTCGACGATGGTGCCGATGTTCTCGTGCCCGGCCCAGCCGGTCGGGTTCGGGTATTCGAGGTCGCCCCACACGCCGACGCCGGTGTACTGGCCCATGTTGCTGCCGCACAGGGCCACGTGGCTGCATTGGACGAGGACTTCGCCGTCGAGGGGTTCGGGCTTGGGTGCGTCGAGAAACGCGATGCGTCTGGGTTCCGCGATGTGGATGGCTCTCATCGCCTGACCTCCTTCCCGTGAAACACACGAACCGCGCGGCCCACGCCGCGCCGCAGCGAACACCATACCGGCCGGCCGCGCGCAGGTCAAAGGAAACGAGAGCGGCCCGGCGTCTGGGAAGTTCTTGTGGCGAGCGCAGCCGCTTGTAGCGCCGGGCTTTATGCCCGGCGGCTACCGGCGCATGCTTTCGCAAGCGAAAGCATGGCACCCGGCGACGGCTCGGAAAACGGTGGCATGCCCGAGCGCGGCGGCGTAGGGTTGCCGCGGACCATCCTCCTGACCGAAAGGGACTTCGATGCGAGCCGTGATTCAACGCGTCAGCCGCGCGACTGTGACCGTCGAGGGCGAGGTGACGGGGGCCATCGAGCGCGGGCTGCTCGTCCTGTTGGGCGTGGGCCACGACGACACGGAGGAGACGGCGCGGGCGCTGGCCACCAAGGTCGCCAAACTGCGCATCTTCGGCGACGAGGCGGGAAAGATGAACCTCTCGGTCCAGGACACAGGCGGCGGGGTGCTGGCGGTGAGCCAGTTCACGCTGCTGGCCGACACCCGCCGGGGCAACCGGCCGAGTTTCACGGGCGCCGCCCCGCCCGAGCAGGCCAACCGGCTCTACGCGGTCTTCTGCGAGACGCTCGCCAGCCTCGGCCTGCCCATCGCCAAAGGCATCTTCGGCGCCCACATGAACGTGGACCTGACGAACGACGGGCCGGTGACCATCGTGATGGAGATGTAGAGGGGATGGGACGCACTACTGGCTTGGTGCAGGAATTGAGCGCGCTCTTGCACAGGGGCCTCAACATGACGCTTCCTCTTGGACAGCATCTTGCAATGCTGAACGAGAGCCTGTACAAGGTATCTGGGGTTGCGAGCACTTGACCTGCGGTCTGGCAAAGGCATCTATGGATTGCGGGCACCTGAGTTAAGACTGATGCGCTAGCGTTCGCGAATCCTCTGCCACGGCGATCCTATGCCCTGCGGCTCTTCGGGACCGAGGGGGTGTTGCATGGAACCACGCCATTGCGCCACTAAGTTCGAACGCGAGTATGTGGTCCTGGACTACGGAGACGCGTTGGATCTGTACCCCAAATGGCCAAGGCCAATGGTCATCATCTCCGATGGCCCTTACGGACTTGGCAGTTTCCCGGGTGATCCCCCTACCCCCGAGGCTCTTTCGGACTGGTATCGCCCCCATGTAGAACAGTGGTCGCTCCGTGCAACGCCACAGACAACGCTGTGGTTCTGGAACAGCGAGGTAGGCTGGGCCAAGGTACACCACCTTTTCGAAGAGTACGGGTGGGAGTACCGTAACTGCCATATTTGGGACAAAGGCATTGCACACGTTGCGGGCAACTCGAACAGCAAGACCCTTCGGAAGTTCCCGGTCACTACCGAAGTCTGCGTCCAATACACCAAGAAGACGTTCTTCAAGTTCCAAGGGACGCTACTGGCAATGAAGGAATGGCTTCGAGCAGAATGGGAACGCACCGGCCTGCCCCTCTACAAGACCAATGAAGCCTGCGGAGTGAAAAACGCAGCCACCCGCAAGTACTTCACCCGCGACCACCTGTGGTACTTCCCTCCGCCGGAGGCTTTCGAGCGGCTCGTGAGATTCGCCAACAAACATGGAGCCAAGAAGGGGAAACCGTACTTCTCTGTTGACGGCAATGGGCCCCTTACAGCAAGAGAATGGTCGAAGATGCGCGCCAAGTTTAACTTCGAAAACGGCATAACGAATGTCTGGCGCGCCAACGCCGTCCGGGGGTCGGAGCGCCTCAAGAAACGTCACAAATGCGTTCACATGAATCAGAAACCCTTAAGCCTCATCGAACTATGCATCCGGGCCAGTTCTGACCCGGGCGACGTTGTCTGGGAACCGTTCGGAGGCCTGTGTTCGGGCGCGCTGGCCTGCGTCAGGCTCGGACGCAAGTGCTACGGCGCCGAGATTAACAGAACCTACTACCGTCTTGCCGCACAACGATTGGAGCAAGCACATGGCCTCTTCTCCCAAACCACCTGAACCCACCCCAAGTGCTCCGCCCACGACGTGGGAGCATTACGATTTATACTGCCGCGTCAAAGATGCCATCACGAGCCTGCCTATCCACTTCCGTAGCGCAACAAACATCGAGGGCATATCCGCCACTGACATCTTCACGCTGAACTCGGCCCTCGGCGCAACCATTGAACAGCAGATGGTCTCCACGCTCAACGCCATCAGAGGCACCTGGGACCCCAACGAAGACTACTCGCTGTACGGGTTCGTCCGCCAGCCCCAGACCTTCCCGGATGTTCTCTTACGCCGCTTCTCGAGCACGGAGCCTGGCGAGGCCGAGATCCTTATGGGGATCGAACTTAAAGGTTGGTATCTCCTCTCAAAAGAAGGCGAACCGAGCTTCCGTTTCACCGCGACTCCTGCCGTCTGCGCACGGGCCGATCTGCTCGTCTGTGTGCCCTGGGCTCTGAAGAATGTGCTCTCCGGCGCCCCAACCGTGTTTTGTCCTTACCTCAAGCCAGCCCGCTACGCCGCAGAACTCCGCAACTACTACTGGCAATACAACAGGAAAACGAAGTCCGACCCATCCATTATCATCCCATCTGGAGACCTGCACCCGTATCCACAGAAGGCCGATGCGACCGCAGACAAGCCGAAGTTCGACGGGGGCGGCAACTTTGGGCGCTACGCCCGCACCGGCATTATAGACGACTACATAGCGCGCACCCTGCAGCGAGCGCTTTGCGGCATTCCCGCCCAGGCTTGGCTCGAGTTCTTCAAACTCTTCACCGAAACCACGTCCACCACTAACGTTGTGGACAGGATTGAAGAACTCAGGGCCAAACTCAAGGCCGACCTCCAAGCAGTGGAAGACCCCTCTACACCGCGCTATCTGGCGATCCTCGACATCATCGAAGAGTGCCTGTGCGACCAGTAGACCCGCCGCGACGGTCGCGTCAAAGGCGCGGTGGTTGCGGAGAACCACCGCGCAAGAGTTATCTTGACCCGCGCCGCGCGCAGCAGCGTCTATCGTTTCCCGTCCGGCAGTGGACACGTACCCAGGGCGGAGGCCTGGGTGGGGACGGGCCGGAAGTTGGGATGGTCTTTGTGCTTCAGGTTCCGGCGCCCGTAGTACGAGCCGTAGTACTGCGAGTTGGAGTCAACCCACGTAACCAGTTTGATGAACTCGGTCCGCGAGAGTTTGACGTTGCTGTGCCCTTTCTTGAGGTGGGCGATGAGTTTGCTGGCGTGGGAGCCAAGGGACCCCGGCGGAACGAGTGCCACGTTGCCGGTCTTCGGATGATTCTCGCCGATGATCGTGACGAGGCCCCGTTTGAGGATGTTCTCGTAGGAGCGGCTGAAGAGCGTTGTCATCTCGCCCGTCAGGTCGAGCCCCGCTTTGGGCTTCGCGCCGCTGTGGCACTTGACGCAGTGCTTGTCGAGAACCGGCTGGACGTCGGTCGGGTAATGCAGCGGGCGGGGTCCGTCGTCGCCGGGCTGCGGCACAGGCGGGCGCGGCGGCTGGCGTGCGGCCATGACCGGCTTGACTTCGGGTGTGAGGCGCTGCACCTCGTGACAGCCGATACAGGATCGCCGCTCGCCGGGCATGAGGTTCACGAAGGTCCGCATCCGCTTCATCTCCATGAAGTCCTCATCGAGGGCCTCGAAGAAAATGTTCTTGCCGGCCGGAATCGTGAAACAGGCCGAGCCGTCCGCCTCGACCGGCACCACCCCGTGGAGGACCTTCAGGCCGAGGTGGGTCCTCATGCTGACGACGGCGTGCTGCTGGTCGTAGGTGTCTCCGTCCCAGAAGCGGCGGGCGGTCCACGGGCGCGGCACCTGCTCGAGCACGCGAAGGTACTTGACCGTACCGGGCCGGACCCCGTCGATTCCCACGGTCACGTCGGCCATCAACAGCGTGCCGTGCCTCGCGCGCACCGGAGCCGCTACCGGCAGCACGGGGGGCCGACGACGGGGGCTCAGCGGCATCGGCATCCAGCAGGAGGTCTGCGGTTCGCGGTGAATGAGCACCCGATTGCCGAACTCGTCCAGCAGATACAGGCCGTACGCCGAGACGTCGTTCCACGGGCGGTCGGGGTTGTAGGAAACCAGGAAGAACGTGCCCGCCCCGGGGGGCTTCGACGGGTCGGCCAGCGGGTAGGGGTCCATGAAGAGCGGCCCGTTGCTGTCGCGGACCCACCGCCCCTGGCGCGGGTGGTTGAAGCCCCATTCCTGGCGGACGTCGGTGGTGGGCGTCAGGTACGTCATCGGCCGGCGCGAGCGGATCGGATAGTTCGTGTCGAGCCGAAGGACCGTCCCGACGCCAAGCGGCATGTGCGGCCCGCCGATGGCCACGAACAGGTTGTTGTCGCCCGGGATGGCCCGGCCCACGTTGAACGTGTCGGGGAAGGCGATGTCGTTGCCGAAGATCTCGACCGACCCGGTGCCGTCGGGGTGCATGGCCCAGAGGCACTTGACGCTGACGGCCCCCTTGTCGACGTACTCCCAGCGGGTGTAAAGTACCCGGCCGTCGTTCATCACGGTCGGGGCCGACTCGCTGACGCTGCTGTTGCTGAGTCTCTTGATGTTGTTGCCGCCGGCGTCCATCCGATAGAGGGTGCTGCCGGTGAGGATGTCGGGCCCGTCGCACAGGATGCCGAACTCGCACCGCGTCGAGACGAAGCAGATGCCGCCGTCCGGCAGGTAGCACGGGTGCATGTCGTCCGTGTGATGCCAGTACCACTTGTGCCACCGCTGACGGTATTTCTCGACGCGGGCCGGTTCGTCGGGCGGCGCAACGGTCAGTTGACGCAGGCCCGTGCCGTCCACGCCCACCTCCCAGATGCGGAAGCCCTTGCCGATGGCAGGCTTGTATCCGAAGACCACCCGCTTGCCGTCGAAGGAGAGGTCGTACCGCCCGAAGATGCCATCCTTGAGTGACGGGACGAGTTCGGTGACCCGGCCGTCCTTCAGCGACAGGGTGCACAGGTTGCCGCCGAAATGGCGACACCCGTCGATGAAATCGGTGTAATAGTGCGACGACTGCAAGGTCCGGCGCTTGACGAACAGCAGTTTGTCCATCTTCAGGAGGGGGTTCCGGGCAACGAGGGCCTTGCGGCGGAGACGCTCGACCTCCTCGACGGTCTTCGCGAGGTCCGCGGGCGCCTTGGCCTCCCCCTCGGCCGACCGGGCGAGCGCGCCGGCGATGGCGTCGATGCGGGCCAGGAACGATAGGCCTTTGGGGTAATCGGCGCCGCAGGTCCGGGTCAGGTGCTCGACGGCGGCGCGGAGACCGCCCAGGTTGAGGTCGCCGACGCGTGCGACGGCTTCGGCGACGCGGCGCGAACGGTGGTAGAGGGCGCGTACCCGCTCGAGACCCGCGCGGTCCGTCGCGCCGGCGGCCGCTTGCTTCGCCTCTGCGGCCAGCGACGGCGTGCGGTGGCAGGCACGGGCGTACCGGGCCGCCAGGGCCGCCAGGTCGCGGGTGGAGGAGTCGGCATCGAGAATGGCGTCCTCGCGTTCCCATGCGATTTGGCGGCAGGAGGTCTCGTCGCGGAAGTCGCGCTCGACGAGTTTCCAGAGGGCGTCGCGCAGGCCGGCCGCATCGCCCTGCGGCAGGAGACCCTGCCCGCCGCTCAGCCGGACGGCCTTGCCGGTCTTGCCGGCGACGAGGTTCTTCGGGTCCACGACGACGTCGTTGCCGCTGCCGGAGGCGTCGTGGCCGCCCGTGTCGAAAAGCCAGCAGGCGACGAGCGCGTCGGCCTTGGCGGGCTGCGGCTTCGCGAAATGGGCTTGGATGTCGGCATCCGAGAGTGTCAAGGCGTAAACGCGGACCTCATCAAGGTCGCCCCTGAAGCCCTGGGGGAAGTTCGTCGAGGCGTAGCCGATCTTCGGCACGTGGCCGCGACCGTCAGGGCGGAACGCCAGATGGCCGGTCACATCGAGACGCCCGTCGATGTACAGCCGCAACTTGTCACCGCGGGTGACCGCCACGTGATGCCACTTGCCGTCGGCGACGGTCCGCTCCGACGTCACACAGCCCACCATTCCGACGTCGTAGCACAGTTTGCCGTCGCGGATGAAGAAGGCCTTGCTCTGCGGCGCCCACTTGCCCTTGGCGGGCGCCTTGGCCAGGATGGTGCCGCCGGCGGTGGTCCGGACCCACGCCATGATGGTGAACGTGGAGCGTCCGAAGTCGGGCAGCGGCGTCTTGACGGCGACCGTCTTCTCTTGGCCGGCCAGCGCGTCGCGCGATGCCAGGAGTGTGTCGTACCACGTGGTCTTCTTGACGTAGTAGGGCGGATCGGCCGCCTGGGCGGCGGCGCCGAGCAGCGCGCACACGGTCAGCGTCCATACCCGCGTCATCCGGTTTGCACCTCCCGTGGACCGACGTCCCCTCGGCCGGCCGTCAGCCGTCGTTGCGTCGCCTGAAGGCTGTTTCAGAAACGGTATCACGCCCGGCGTCGGGTGGCCATGCCGCCGGGTAGCCGGCAGGCCGGTTAGCCGCCTTTCTCGCGGCGGGTCAGGGTACGTGTTTAGCGTCCCACGCGCCACCAAGAGGGTGGCACGCAACGCCGTAA
>CAZEBQ010000210.1:0-7671 GCA_964510295.1 uncultured Anaerolineales bacterium
TCGTCCGACCTGATGATCGGCGAGACCGTCATCGCCGTCGGCAACCCCTTCGGCTACCAGCACACCGTGACGACGGGCGTGGTCTCGGCGCTCGACCGGACGCTGGAACCGTCGCGCGGGCACCAGTACGAGGGCTTGATCCAGACCGACGCCCCGATCAATCCGGGCAACTCGGGCGGGCCGCTCCTCAACATCCGGGGCGAACTCATCGGCATCAACACCGCCATCCGGGCCGGGGCACAGGGACTCGGATTCGCCATCCCCGTGGACCAGGTCCGTGAGATCATGATCGGTCTGCTGAATCTGCGCCGGCCCGGCAGCGCGTGGCTGGGTCTGACGTTCCGGACCGACACGCCCTCGGCCGTCACCGTCGCCGAGGTTGAGGAGAACTCCCCCGCCGCACGCGCGGGCCTCAAGCCCGGCGACCGCATTGAGACGATCGGGCCCGCGCCCGCGCCCGACGTCATCGAACTCGAAACGATGATCCTCGACCGCGAGGTCGGCGACGCCGTCCGCCTGGGCATCCGGCGCGGCGGCCGCCTCATCGAGAAGACCGTGACCCTGGCCGAGGCGCCCAAGCCGGACGGGGCCAAACTCGCGCGCCGGCTGTTCGGCCTGCATCTCCAGACGCTCGACCGCGACCTGGCGCCTGCGATGCACCTGGCGGTGGATCGGGGGCTGCTGGTCGCGGGCGTGGACCCGCGCAGCCCCGCCGACGAGGCGGGCATCGAGAGCGGCGACGTCGTCGTCCAGGTCGATCGCTACCGCGTGGACGATCTCGACACGCTCGGCAACCTCCTCGCACAGGTCACCTCCGGCGACAACATCCTGTTCTACGTCGTCCGCCGCCGGAGTGTCGCCCGGGCCGTCCTGCAGGCACGCTGAACCGCGTCACGTGTTCCTCGGGGCGGGTCATCCGGGATGCGGATTCTTGTTGCTCCGGCGCCGTTCAGAGGAAGCCTCTCTGCCACGAGACCGCGCTCGAGGAAGGCGTGAGTGCCGTCTTTCCTCTCGTCGGCGGAGATGTTACACTCTGGGCCGCCCCGGCGCGGCCGGCCGCCTGACGACGGGGGGGGAGGAACTGGAAGCACCGTGAACCTTGCGTTCAGCACGAATGCGTTCAAACAGGTCAGCCTGGAAGAGAGTCTGCGCCAGATTGCGGGTTGCGGGTACGCCGGCGTTGAGATCATGGCCGACGTGCCGCACGCCTACCCGCCTCACATGGACGCGCGCCGCAGGCGGAGCGTCGTCGACCTGCTGAAGGCACTTCGCCTGACAGTCACGAATCTGAATGCGTTTACGCTGTTTGCGCAGGGCGACACGTGGCACCCGTCGTGGATCGAGCCGGAGGCCGAGGCCCGCCAGCGCCGCATCGAGCATACCCTCGGCGCCGTCGGGTTGGCCCGCGACCTGGGCGCGCCCGGCATCAGCCTGGAACCGGGCGGCCCGGTGCCCGAGGGCATGGGCCGCGATGAGGCCATGCAGCGGTACCGCGACGGCCTGGCGTGCGTGCTTCCGGCGGCGGCCGAGTGCGGCGTGAATCTGCTGGTGGAGCCTGAACCGGACCTGTTGATCGAGCGGCCGGAGCAGTTTGAGGAACTGCTCGACGGCTTCTCGCACGAACGGCTGGCGATGAACTTCGACGTGGGGCACTTTTACTGTGTCGGCGTCGATCCGGCCGAGGCGGTGCGGCGGCTGGCCGACCACATCCGGCACGTCCATATCGAGGATATCGCTCCGTCGCGCGAGCACAAACACCTGGTGCCGGGGCACGGGGCCATCGATTTCGCCGCCGTTTTCGCAGCGCTCCGCGACATCGGCTACGATGGGTGGGTCACCGTGGAACTGTACCCGTACGAGGCCCAGGCCCGCGAAGTCGCCGACGAGGCGTTCAAGTACCTGGCCGAATGGTTCTAGCGGGGGCAGGTAACTTTTTTGCCGTCGGGTGCCATGCCCACGTTTGCGTGTGCATGCCGTGGCGACAACTGATTGGGCTGGTAGCCCAGGGGCTTGCGCCGCTTACTTACGTGCGCGGCTAGTTTTCTCACGTGGCTGGTCGGGCGCGAGTGTAACTAGCCGCGAGCGTAAGCGAGCGGGTGCCGTTCGAGCCGGCCGCCGTTCGGGCGGGCCGCCGTTCGAGCCGGCCGCCGTTCGGGCGGGCCGCCGTTCGAGCCGACCGAAAAACGAACCAGCCCGCGATGGTAATCGCGGGTCGCAGCGCACCTCAGCAACACCTGCAAAATGAGCGAACCCAAAGGCGAGTGGCAACTCATCGACTGGATCCGCAGCCGGACGCCGGCCGACCCGGCAGCCGTCCCCATCGGGCCGGGCGACGACATGGCCCTGGTGGCGCTCGGCGAGAGCGGGTGTCTCGTCACGACCGACACGCTTCTGGAGGGCACGCACTTCCGTCTGGCGACGGCGACGCCGAGGCAGGTCGGGTACAAGGCCATGGCCGTGAGCCTGTCGGATGCGGCTGCGATGGCGGCCGAGCCCGTCTGCGCGGTGGCGTGGGTCGGTCTGCCCGAGACGCGGGACATGGCGTTTGCCGAGGCGTTGTGTCTGGGTCTCTCGGACGCCGCCTCGCGGTTCGCGTGCCCGGTGGTCGGCGGCGACGTGACCAGTTGGCCGCACCCGTTGGTGATCGGCACGACGCTCGTGGCGCGGCCGGCGGGGGTGGAGCCGGTCCGGCGGAGCGGCGCCCGGCCGGGCGACCTGCTGCTCGTGACCGGCAGTCTGGGCGGTTCGGTCCTCGGCCGGCACCTCGAGTTTGTGCCGCGCGTCAACGAGGCCCGGCTGCTCGCCCGCGCCGCGTCGCTCCACGCCATGATCGACCTGTCGGACGGCCTCTCGACCGATCTCGGGCACCTGGCCCGCGAGAGCGGCGCGGCGGCGGAGATCGAGGCTGCGGCGATCCCGATCTCGGCCGACGCCGAGCAACTCGCCCGAACCGACGGGCGCTCCGGCCTCGAGCACGCCCTGAACGACGGCGAGGACTTTGAACTTCTCCTGGCGGTGGCGCCCGAGGACGGCCGGCGGCTCATCGAGGACAATCCCCTCGGCGGCGTGCGTCTCACGCGCATCGGCCGCATCGCCGAAGGCAGCGGCGTCACGATCGTCGGCGCAGGCGCCGAGCGCCGGCCGCTCGACCCCGGCGGGTACGAACACTTCCGGTCCGACGGCGGAGAGGTATCATGACCGCCGCAGCCTGGACCACCGAGTCGCACGGCGACCGCGAGACGATCGCCCTGGGCCGCCGCATCGGCCAAGCCGCCCGGCCCGGCGACGTGGCGGCGCTGGTGGGCGAACTCGGCAGCGGCAAAACACGCCTGGCCAAAGGGATGGCCGAAGGGTTGGGGGCGGCGGCGGCTCGCGACGTGACCAGCCCCACCTTCGTCCTCTGCCGCCAGTACCTGGGCGGCCGCATCCCCTTCTACCACCTGGACGCCTACCGGCTTGAGGGTGCGGCCGACCTGGAGGCGATCGGGTCGGAGGAGATGCTGGAGGGCGAGGGTCTGAGCGCCCTGGAATGGGCCGACCGCGCCGCGGGCGCCCTGCCGGCCGACCACCTGGAGGTCCGCCTCGACGTGACCGGCGAGACCGCGCGCCGGTTGACGTTCACGCCGCACGGCCCGCGGTCGGCCCGGCTGCTGGGGGATGTTCGTGCCGGCGGGTGACGGGCGTCAGGCCCGGGCCTCGCGCTGTCGGCGTAGGGCGTCGAGGTCGAAGCGTGCGACGGCCAGTTTGATGTCGTCGGCGGTTCGGCGGGCGCGGAGTTCCACCTTGTGTCCGGTCTCTTGGGCCCACTGGCGTGTGACCTCGACGAAGCCAGCCATGCGTTTTGTGCCCCGTCGGGTGTGTCCTCGGCCCCACAGTTTGACGGCGAGGGTGAACCAGTCGAGGCGGATCAGCCGCCGCAGCGCCGCCGAGAGGGTGTAGAACGCGCCGAAGGCCCGCAGGGTCTCCACCTGGAGTTCGAACGTGCTCATCCGCTTGGGCTGAAAGACGACGTGATGGGCGTCGTATCGGCTCCAGTCTCGCGTCAGCAGCCGCCCCTCCCGTTCCAGCGTCTCGAAGACGGGCGTGCCGGGCAACGGCACGAGGATCATGAACTGGGCGCTGGCCAGGTGATGTTTGCGGGCGAACCGGGCGGTCTCGTGGATGGTGTCGGTGGTGTCTTCGTCGGCGCCGAAGATGAACATGCCGTGGATGCGGATGCCGCGCCGGTCGAACTCGCGGACGGCCTGCCTGATCTCGTCAACCGACTGCTGCTTGGCGTAGCACGCCAGGACGGCGGGACTGACCGACTCCATGCCGATGTAGACGTAATAACATCCGGATCGGACCATCAGGTCGAGCAGTTCGGGGTCGCGTGCGGCGTCGCAGCGGACCTGGGCGCTCCATTTCAGATGGAGCCGCTCGCGGATCATCGTCCGCATCAGGTCCTTGGCCCGCTTCACGTTGGCCGTGAAATTGTCGTCGTAGAAGAACACGTAACGTCCGCGCAAGGGCCTCAGTTCGGTCATCACGTTCTCGGTGCTGCGGAACCGGTAGGCCCGCCCGAACATCTTCGTCACGGAGCAGAACGTGCAGTCGAACGGGCACCCGCGAGACGTCTGGACGGGCACCGCCCGAACGTTGCCCGGCCCGGTGTCGTATCCCTGGATGAGCGCGAGGTCCGGCACGGGCAGGGCTTCGACGTCCGGACAGGCGGGGCACGGCGGGTTATGGACCACCGCGTCGCCGACGTGGTGTGAGAGCGACGGCATGTCGCCGACGTCGGCGCCTGCCGCAAGGCGATCGACGAAATCGACGATCAGGTCGTCGGCCTCGCCGCGGATGACGTAGTCGCAGTACTCGAGCGCCTCGTCCGCCAGAAAGGTGACGTGCGGGCCGCCCATCACGACGGGAATCCCCGCGTGCCTCGCCGCCTTCGCAAACTCGTAGGCGCGGGGGGCCGTTGACGTGATCGTTGAGATGCCGACCAGGTCCGCCAAGAACAGGGCCGTGAAATCGACCGGCGCCACGTCCTCGACGAACACCTTCACGTTGTAGCCGGCCGCCTTCAGCCGCGTGCCCAGAATCACCAGGCCGAGTCGCGGCAACTTCCATCGGCTGAACACGTGCCGGTCCGGCGACTTCGGCTCAATCAGCACCACGTTCTTCATTCCGTTCGTCTCCGCCCCCCGAAGTCACAGCCCAATACGACACGCACAGGGCCGGCGCCGTCAAGGCTTGGCGGGGAAACCGGGCAGGCGCTTCTCCGGTAAGGCTATCGGGCGGTGCCGTGCGAACGATTAGGTATTCTAAGCCCCTATGGTTCGACCGTCAACGTTTTTGCGGCGTGGCCGCGGTTATTGGCTTCATCGGCCGCGCGGAGGCCGATGCGGTGCGGACCCGGCCCCAGGTCCTTGATCGTGAAGCGGAAGGTCTCGGTGCGGCCGTCGAACAGACCGTCGGTCGGGGCGAGGGTGTGCCAGTCGGTTGCTGAATCGACGGTGTAGGCCGCCTCGGTCACGCGGCTGGCGGCGTCGCGGGCCGTGAACGTGACCTCGGCCTCGGCGCCGTCGTCGCCGTTGCGGACCTTGACCTGGACCTTCTCGACGACGGGGGCCGTGTTGTCCACGAGGATCGGGTCGCTCGTGCGCGACGCCTCGCGGGCCGTGTCCGCCGAGCGGTCGTGCCGGTCGCTCGCCACGACCTTGATCTCGTACCACCCGTCGGCCACGGTGGCCGTGTCCCAGGCGTACTCGGGCCGGACCAGGTTCCGGACCAGTCGGACCCACTTGGGCTCGCCCTGGCTGCGGAAGTAGACGTCGTAGTGCAGCGTGTCGCCGTTGGGGTCTTCGGCCCGCCACTGGAGGACGCGGATGGGCTGCGAGCCCTCGGGCGGGGGCGGCTGAGGCGTCGAACCGCTCTTCTGGCTGCTCTGGCTGCGGCCCTTCATCGCCTGGCGGAACCGATCAACCGCCTGGGCCCGCGTCAGCCGGTCGCGCGAGATGACCTCGGCGATGGAGAGAATCTTCGGCGGCTCGTTGGCCCGCAGGTACGCCGCCTCGAACTGTTCGAGGACCGGCGTCGTGTCGGCGTCGTTCGTCCGCATCGTCACGCGGAACTGGAGAAACCGGGCGGCGGGGCTGGCGACACGGCCGGGAGACGTCGTCTGGGCCCGCGACCAATCGGACCACATGCCCTTCTCGGGGTCGCGGACGTTGCCGCTGCGGGTCGCGATGCGGACTTGCGTGCCGCCGGGCGCGGGGCCGCGCCATTCCAGGGCGCCCCATCGGGCCGACCCGCCCGCGTCGTAGACCTGGCTCGTGTACGTCCCTTCCCTCTTGTGTCCTTTTGAGAGGGTGTAGAGGCGGCCGGGGCCCGCCGACCCGAGGATCGGCCGCCCCTCCTTCGTGACCAGCAGCGTCATGACCTGCTTCGGGTCGATGGTGGCGAGGGTGGCGCGGTCCTCGCCGCCGTCGGCCAGCGAGACCTCGTAGACCCGAGCCCCGGCCCCGGTTCCGACGAGCAGGCGGCCGTCGGTTGCCGCCAACGCCAGGATCATGCCGTCGCGGGCATGGAAGAGCGGCGACACGATGCCCTCGGGCGTGATGCGATAAACGGTCGCGCCGGGGCCCGCCGGTCGCGCCGCGGCGCCTGCCGAGCCGGTGGGGCGTGCGGCCTTGGCGCTGTTGGCGAGTTTGATGGCCTTCGCGAGGGCGGCGCTGGTGGGCGAGGCCTTCGACGAGGCGGGGGCATCGCCCGGCTTGGCCGTTGGCGCCGCGGCGCCGGAGGCGGGCTTGGCGCCGGCGGGAGGTTTCGCAGGCGCGGCCTTGATCGTCACGCCGCCGGTCCGGCCGGTCTCGCCGCTCGAGGCGCCGACGTACAGGTTTCCGTCGGCATCGGTTGTCAGGGCGGTGATTTCCTTCGCGGTCGCATCGTACAGGATGAACGCCTTCTTGTCGGCCCAACGGTAGACGATGGCCTCGCCGTCGGTGCCGGCGTAGAGCGCGCCGTCGGGTCCGGCGGCCAGGCACAGGATGTGGTGGGCCTCGGTGTCGAGAAGGACCTCGGCCTTGCGGTTCGGCTGGATGCGGTAGAGTTTGCCCTGATCGCCCGTGGCGGCGGCGAGGGAACCGTCCGCGAGCCACACGAGGTCCCAGACGTATTTGACGTCGTCGGCCTCGAAGAGCAGTTCGGCCTTGGGGTCGCCCTTCTGCCCGGCCGCGATGCGCCAGACGCGCCCCTTCGTGCCGCCCGAACCGGCGTAGACGTCGCCGTTCGTGTCAACGACGACGCTGAACAGGTAGTGGTCGTCGAGCGTGGCGAAGAGGGTGACCTTCCCGCCCTTGGCGCGGTAGATGCGGCCGGCGCCGCCGGTCACGGCATAGACGGTTCCGTCGGGCCCCTCGGCGAGGCGGGCGACGTAGTCGACGCCCTCGGTCTCGGCCAGCAGGCTCTCGAGGTCGCGTCCGAGTCTGAGCGTTCCGAGGCTGGTGGCGACGACGCCGTCGGCCTCTCCCTTGGCGAACTGGTCCTCGTTGGTCTCGAGGAACGTTTGCGTCTTGGCCGGGGCGACCGCCGGCAACGCCGTCACCGCAGCCGCTATGAGGACGAGAAGGATCGAATGTTGTTTCATGAATGACTCCGGTGCCTTGGAACCCCGGCTTCTGCGCTGTG
>CAZEBQ010000211.1:0-7586 GCA_964510295.1 uncultured Anaerolineales bacterium
GCGAGCGAAGCGAGTCGAGGAATCTCGCCGTTATCCGTGTCCGGACGGCGAGATTCTTCGGCCCGCAAGCGGGCCTCAGAATGACAACGCTAAACACGTACTTATCCCGGGCGCATCCTGGCCGGCGCCGCCGCCAACGGCCGCCGGGCATAAAGCCCGGCGCTACAACCGCCTGCGCTCGCCAGAAAAACTTGCCACACCCCGCAAAAAGGTTCCTGGAACCTTTTTGCGTCAGGGGCGCAAATTGCGAAAACTATTGACCACCCTTCCGGCCCGGCGTAGCCTGAATGGGATGAGAACAACCGTCACGCGGTCGGTCGGGCTGGTGCTGGTTGCGGCCGTCTGCCTCGGCCGTCCGGCGGCGGCACCGGCCGGTTTCCGCGACATCCTGAACCGCGTCAAGGACCGCATCGGGCCGGCCCTGTTGGCCAAGGACGTCCTGGCCGAACCGGGCAAAGAGGTGGTGCTTGAGGCCGGCCTGCGAAGCGGCCTCGGCCTGACCGGCGAGGGTGGCCGGCGCATCCAGTTCCACCTCGACGAACGCCGACTCGGAGAGGCCATCAGCGACACCGACGGCAACGCCGCCGTCCGCTGGACCGCCCCCGAACGCCCCGGCGACTACGTCGTCCGCGCCCGCATCAAACCCGACGACCAGCCCGAGAAGCCCGTCGAGGACACACGCCTCCTGGTTGCCGTCCGCAAGAACGACACGCCGATGATCGTGGTGGACCTCGACAAGACCGTCGTGGCGTCGGGCTTCGCCCGGGTCCTTCTCGGCACCGCCAAGCCGATGACCGGCGCCAACGGCGTCCTCGAACGGATGGCCAAGACCCACACCGTCGTCTACCTGACGCACCGGCCCGATTTTCTCGGACCGAAGAGCAAGCGTTGGCTGACCGACAACCGTTTCCCGACGGGGCCGCTCCTGACGAGCACGCTCGGCGGCCTCATCGGAGGCAGCGGCGGCTACAAGACCGGCCGCATCGCCGACCTCAAACGCACCTACCCGAACCTGGCCGTCGGCATCGGCGACAAGATCTCCGACGCCCGGGCCTACGCCGACCACGGCATGAAATCCATCCTCATCCTCCACGTCGACTGGTCCGAGGACGACCCGGAGGATTACGACGAGTTGGCGGCGGAACTCGCCTCGCTTCCACTCTCGGTCCACGTCGTGACCAACTGGTCCGAGGTCTCCGCCATCCTCTTCGACAAGGCCGCGCGACACAAACAGGTGATGGAGCAGCGGCTCCGCCAGATGGCGCACGACCTTCGACGCCGCGGAAAGGACTGACCCGCATGCGAACCTGTTACGCGCTGGCGGCGTGTCTGATGGCGGCCGCTTGCGCCCGCGCCGCCGAGACGCCGCCGAAACCGGAGGAGATTGTCCTGGTCATCTTCCCGTTCACCTCGCCCGACGGCGGCAAGGCCGGCCGCACCTTCGCCAGTCGCCTCCGCCTGCGCGCCCGCCGGCTGAACCTGGTGGTCGTCGAGCGGCTGAGCCTGAAGGAGGCGATGGCCGGCACGCCGATGCCGACGCTCGATACGCCGCCCGACCAGATGGCCCCCATCCTCACCGAACGGTTCGGCGCCAAGATCGGACTCTGGGGCAACGTGCGGCCCGAGGGCGGCGGCTTCGTCATGACCTTCCGCGGCCTCAACCTCAACTTAAGCACCAACGCCCTCACCATCAGCGACACACGCCGGGCCGCCGAACCGCAACTCGTCAATCCCCTCCAGGACAAGGTCCTTCTGGAACTGACCGGCCGCCGCAAGAAGCCCGTCCCGACGGCCACGCCCGACGCCGACGCCAAGGCGCCGACACGCGGCCCGGAACTCGTCAAGAACGGCGGCTTCGAGACCGGAACCAAAACGCCCGACGCCTGGCAACGCCTCGACGGGCTGACGACCTTCTGGTCGGCCGCCGGCCCAACCGGAAAGTGCCTCAAGATCAACACCGACGTCTACCACGACGAGTGGGTCGCCTGGCAGAAGAAATACAAGGCCGGCGCCACCGCCGACCAGGCGCCCACGCCCACACCCACCACCGGCCCCAAGTACGACACCGTGGCCGGTATCTACGGCGTGGCGTACGACTCGGCCCCGATACCCGTCACGCCAGGCAAGGCCTACAAGGTCAGCATCCAGTACAAGGGCAAGAGCACCGATTTCTTCTTCCCGAAACTGTTCATCCGCGGCTGGGCCGACGTGGGGGGCGAGAAACGCGTCGTCTACGATGCGTACCTGGCCCTGCGGTGTGCGACGGCCGGCAAGCAGTGGGAATCGAACGTGCGAATCTGCGAGATTCCAACCGATACCCAATCGAAGATCGAGTACGTGGTCCTGAAGGTCTACGCCTACTGGCCGCCCGGTACCTTCTACTTCGACAACGTCTCGATGAAGGAAGTCGCCCGTTAGTACGACGACGCTACGTTCCGCGCGGCGGCCTTCCCAGGCCGCCGCGAAAGCAGTTGATGCCTGTTCCTGGTGGCCTGGGAAGGCCACCAGGCGGACAAAAAGAAAAAGGTACCAGGTACCTTTTTAGGGCGTGTGCCGATGACATCCAACAATACGCACGACCGGCCGCCCGGCGACGAGCCGGCCGACGCCGAGGGCTTGCCGCCTTCCGAAGACGGCCCCGCGCCGGACGACCAGACGCCTGACAAAGCGGTTCCCGGGTCCGAGGATACGCCGCTTGCACAGGATCTCTCGTCGGACCTGCCGGTGGCCGAGCCGGTGACGCCCGAGCCCGTTCCTGTCGCCAAGCCGGTGCCGATTCCGGTCGCCGAAGAGGTGGCGCCTCCGAAGCCCAAGGCCAAGCCGGGCCCGCATGCCAAACCGGAGGCCGCGGCTCCGAAAACGCCGGCGCCGAAGCGCCCCGCCGCGCCGGCGCCGCCGCCCGATGAATCCGAGCCGCCGCCCGATGAGTCCGAGCCACCGCCCGATCAGTCCGAGCCACCGCCCGATCAGTCCGAGCCGCCGCCCGATAAGTCCGAGCCACCGTCCGATGAGGGTGAGCCGCCGTCCGGCGAGGGTGAGCCGCCGAAAAAACATCGCGGCCGGCGTATCCTGCTCGTGGTGGCCGCCGTCATCGTCCTCCTCGTGGCCCTTGCCCCGACGATTCTGTCCACCGGCACCGTCCTGACGTACGTGCTGGAGGCCGCCAACGCGCACCTGCCCGTCCGCGTGCGGGCCGACGGATGGAGCCTCTCCTGGTTTGGCAGTCAACAGGTCGCGGCCCTGTCGGTTCAGATGCCCGACGGCGTGCGTGTCGCGACGGTCGGGCAAGCGTCGCTCGACCAGGGGCTCTTCACGATACTCGCCGACCGCGGCCGCATGGGGCCGATCCGCGTCGAAAACGCCGAGGTCTGGGTAGAGGGCCTCCGGCAGGCGGTCGAGACGTTCAGGGCGTCCGAGGGTGCGGCGGGGCTGTGGTCGCCTGAGCCGGGTGTGTCTCTCCCCGAATCGCCCCCTCCGGCCGAGCCGCCGCCCTCGCGACCGCCGGCCGAACCGCCCCCCGCCCCACCGGCCCCCGTGCTGCCGGCGCCGCCCGTGGTTATCCCCGACTCCGTGACGGTGGACGGCCTCGTGGTTCACGCCCGTGCCGCGACGGTCCGTGTAGCGGCGGCACGGTTCGAGAAGGGCGACGAGGCCGACTCCCTCAAGGCCGACCTCCACCTGCGCTGCGGCGAGACGGCCGGCACGGCCACCGTCGACGTCACACTGACAGGACTCTCGTCCGAATGGCAAGGTCCCGAAGCAATCGGCGTCAACGGGACGGTGGCCTGCACCGATCTGCCCGTGGCGGCGCTGTGGGCCGTGGCGGCCGAACTCGGCGTACCCCTTGACGGCGCCGGCGCCGTGACGGCCAAGGTCGCGTTCTCGCGCGGCCGAAGCGGCAACGTCGTGTTCCAGGTCACCCGCTTCACGGCCACCGACCTCTCCGTCACGGGCGACCTGCTCACCGGCGATGAGCCGACGATGGAATCGCTGACGCTGACCGCCGACGCCGCCTACACCGACGGCCTCATCACCGTCAAGGCCCTCGACCTGGCGGCTCCGGTGGCGCGGGTGGAGGCGCGCGGCACGTTCGCGCTGGCGGCGGCCGACGCCGCCCCGCCCACGGGCACCGGCTCGGCCACGCTCACCCTCCAGATCGGCCTCCTGGCACGGATGCTCCCCAGGACGCTCGGCCTGCACAAGGACCTGACCGTCGAGGCGGGCTCGCTCCGGGTCACCGTCGCGGCCGCCTCCGACGCGAAACGGTCACAACTGACCTTTGATGCGTTGCTGGAGGGGGTGCGCGGCATCCGCGGCGGCGACAGCGTGACGCTGTCACCGGTCCACGTGGTCGCCGACCTGGAGCGCGACCACGCACCCGCTACGGACGAACAGCCGGCGGCGGACGACTGGCTCACCCTTGCCGAGAGCCTCCGCGTCAACGACCTGACGGCAACCGCGGCGGCGGGCACGGTCAAGGCCGCCGGCCGCATGGAGGCCTTCACGCTTGACGCCCAAATCGACCTCGCCAAGGCCACCGACGAGGTCGGCCGCTTCGTCGACCTCGAGGGCCGCGGCGCCGAGGGTGCGGCGGTTATCGGCGTCAAGACCGAGGGCACGCCGCGCAGCGGCATCCGCGCGGCCGTGACGTCGGAGTTCAAGGACCTGGTGCTGCGCCTCGGCGGCGGCGGCCGCATCGCCGAACCGCAGGCCACCCTGACGGCGACCGGCCGTGCCACCTTCGATGACGAGCGCCGCCTCAGCGACGTCGCCCTCGACGCCCTCGATCTGAGCGCCTCGACGGCCTCGCTCGCCGCCAAGGGATTCATTCAGCGGACGCTGCGCTCGTGGCAGTTCAGCAGCACCGTCGGCGGCAGCGGCACGGTCGCGAACCTGGGCGGCCTTGCCGCCGTCATCCTCCCGCTTCTGCCAAGCGACACGGCGGAGGAGAAGGCCGACGAGGCCGACGGCGGCTGGCGAGAAACGCTGCTCCAGTACGCGCACCGGGCGGCCGGCCGCGGCGGCAAACCCGCCGGCGGGCGGTGGCAACTGAACGTCCGCGCCGGCGGCGCCATCGACCAGGCCGTCGCCGTCAAGGCCGATGCCGCCGTCGCCGACCTCGTGTGGCCGCCCGAGGGGCCCGCCGCCAAACCGCTCCGAATCGCCGACGGAACCTTCCGCGCCGACCTGCTCTACCACCTGGGCGACGAGGCCGGAAAGGTCACCATCCACTCGCTTGAGACCACCGTTCCCGGCGCGTCGGCGGTCGTCAAGGGTCCGGCGAAGGTGGCCGTGGACGGCACCGGCGCGATCGACGGCAACCTCGACGTCGTGATAGCGTCCGCCTTGCCGGCGTTTGCCCGGACCATCGCCCCGCTCGGTCTTCTGCCCGAGGAAGCAACGTGCGGCGGCGACGTCACGGTGCACCTGACCGTCTCGCCCGCCACCGGCGGCCGCACCATCGCCAAGGCGAAACTGACGGTGGTCGGCGAGAAGGTGGACGTGGCCTGGCCCGACGGGCGCGGCTTCAGCGATCCGCTCCTGCGGCTGACGGCCGCGGCCGACCTGCTCCGCGACGCCGGCGAGGCGGCGGCGGAAGACGCCCTCGCCCTGGCCGACGCTCCCGATGCCCTCGCCGCCGTCGACGTCACCGACTGGTCGCTGGCGACGGTGGCGGGCACGCTCAAGGGCACGGCCGGCATCAACCGGGCCAAGACGGGCTGGCACTGGCAGGTGACGGCCGGCGGCGACGGGGCCATCCGTCCGCTCACGCAGACCGTCGCGCGGTTGCGGGGCCGCCCCGCCGGCCAACTCCGCGGTCTCTGGAACCTCAAAGCCGCCTACGACAGCCGCACACACGAACTCACCGCCACGGCCCACGCCACCAACCTGACCGTCCCGCAGGAAGGCGACAAGCCCCTGCCCGACCTGCGGCTCGACAACATCCATCTCGAGACAACGGCCGCCTACACCGACGCCGGCCTGCTGCGCATCGACACCGCCGAACTGACCGGCCCCGGCATCACGCTCAAGGCCAGGGGCACCGTCCGGCTGCCGTCGGACGACGCGGGCGCCACGGCCGACGGCACGGTCACGGCGACGGCCGACCTCGCACCGTTCTCCCAGGTTCTGGCCCCCTTCGGGATGCTGCCCGAGGGCATGCACCTTGCCGGAACGGCCGCCTTCGACGGCAAGGTCGCGTCCCACGCCGACGGGTTCGGCGGCGACGGCGTCCTCGACGTCACCCGCCTCGACGTGCGGGTGCCGGAATCGAAGACGGCGATCCAGGAACCGCAGGTGCACCTGCCCATCACCTTCAAGTACGGCACCGCCAACCGCCGCTGGGACGTCTCCACGGAGGCGATGGAGGCCGAGACCGCCACCGGCACGTGGCGGGTATCCGTGACCGAGACCGACACCGACCCGTTGCTGGCCGTTAGGTGCGGCGTGACGCTCGACGCCGAACGCGTCCGGGCCATGCTGGGCGAGCGTCTGCCGGCCACTGTCCGGCTGTCGGGGCCCTGGCGCCTGGTGGCGGACGTCGCCGGTCCGCTTCCGGGCGATGGACCGTGGCACCGGCGTATCGCCCGGTTCGAGGGCGGCGGCCGTCTCGACGTCAAACGGTTCGAGTACGAGACGCTCACCGGCGGCGACGGCTCGGTCGCATGGAGAATCGGCCAGAAGCAGATCCGCCTCTCGCCCGACCCGCGGAACCCCAGCCGCTTGGCGCTTGCCGGCGGGCACGTGAACGTCGGCGGCGCCATCGACCTCTCACAGGAGACGCCCCGCCTGGTCATCGCGAGGCGGCTACAGGTTCTCGACGGCATTCCGCTCGAGGGCCAACAGGTCCAGGACTATCTTCGGTACGCCAGCCCGGTGCTGGCGGCCAGCATCAGCGCCAGAGGCAATCTGTCGCTCGCGCTCGACCGTCTCGTCGTTCCGCTGGGCGACGACCCGCGTGAGGCGAACCTGCCGGACGAAAAGCGGACGCCCATCGCCACACGCGTCGCGGCCGCCGGCGCCTACCGGATCGACGATTTCCAGACCGAACTCATCGGCCCCCTGGGCAAAATACTCAAGGCGACGGGCGGACCGGCCCAGACCGTGGTCCAGCCGTTCGGACCCGTCAAGGTTGTGATGGAGCGCGGCATCCTGCAAATCGAGGAACACGACCTGCAATACGCCGCGGGTGTGACCCTGCGCTTCGGCGGCACCATCGGCGTGGACAAGCGGATGAACGTAATCATCGGCGTGCCGCTGACGCCCGAGATGCTCGCGCGGTACAAGGTGTCGGCCACGGCGATGCCCTACCTCAAGGACATCGTCATCGCCATCCCCCTGACCGGCACGATCGACAAGCCGCGCCTCGACACCAACGCCTTCACCAAACGTATGGCGGACATCGCCATGGAGGCCATCAAACGCCGTGCGATCGAAGGGTTAGGCGACTGGCTCAAGGACACCTTCAAGAAGAAGTGACCCCCGCGCCCGGCGCGCTCGAGCGCGGTGGGTCTCCGTACCCACCGCGCATCCGCAAAAACGGCCATTCCCGCGCGGTGGGTACGGAGACCCACCGCGCAAAACGG
>CAZEBQ010000212.1:0-7568 GCA_964510295.1 uncultured Anaerolineales bacterium
GGATTTTAAGTCCCCAGCGTCTGCCGTTCCGCCACTCGCCCCGTTTCACTGTAACCGACTGTCGTGGCAAATGGTAGGGCCAAGGAACCTGGCTGGGTGTGGCAGCGCCGCCGCGCTTTTACAGGGTGATTCGGTCGAGGCATCGGGTCATCGTCATCTGCCTGCAAGGTCTGTGCGGATGAAACGCTGTCCTTCGTTACCGCAGAGCCGCTGAACCGGATTATCAAACCGTCATCTTGCCGTTACCGCGGTCTCCTCGCCGGGCCGCGCCGGCGCAGCACAAACAGGCCGCCCGCGGCCAGCAGCGCAAGCGTGGCAGGTTCGGGCACTCCCTGGAACAGGTGAACGTTCCCGTCGCCCGCGCCGATGAGCACGTCCAGGTACCCGTCGCCGGTCCAGTCGCACACAAACGGGCGCGACCGGGGCCAGTCCGCCAGGTCAATCGGCGTGCCGTCGGCTTCCACGAGAACGTAGTCGCTGAAGACCGGGGCCGCATCGGTGCCGGCGTTGCTGTAGAGGAGCAGTTGCCCGTCGGTGTTGCCGGACAGGAGGTCTTTCCTGCCGTCGCCGTCGAGGTCGAGGATGACCGGGCTGGAGCGGCTCCCGGGAACCATGAGGTCCGACCCGCCGTCCGAGAGCACCATCTCGCTGAGAAAATCCGGCGCGGCGTCGGTGCCTTCGTTGATGAACACGTGGATCTTGGCGTCGAGACCTCCCGAGACCAGGTCCTTCTTCCCGTCGTTGTTCCAGTCCACCGTAGAGGTGGTGGCGCGGGAGCCGACGCCGATGGGAGCCTTCACCCCTGCGGGACCGACCTCCAGGAGTGTGCCCGCATCGAAGGTGGGGGCCTGGTCGCTTCCCACATTCCGGAAGACCTTGACGGTTCCGTCGGCCTGGCCGACGAGCAGGTCCTTGAGCGCGTCGGCGTCCCAGTAGACGACGCGCGGGAAACACCCCAGGCACCCCTCGGCCGAGCACGCCAGGTCCGCGCCCAGGGACTGGGCGTAGGAGAAACTCGAGAACTGCGGTGCACCCGGCTGGCCCCCGTTCAGATACACGCGCACCTTGCCGGCGAATCCGCTGCCGCCCTCGCCCACGATCAGGTCAGGCAACGCGTCACCGTTCCAGAAGGCGAAGGACGGGACCGAGTAGCCGGACACGGCCACGGCGCTGCCGCCGGCCTGGACCAACTCCTCGGGCCCCAGAGCAAAGTCGGCTGCGGCCGGGGCCGCCGACGCGGTCACAGCAGCCGCCACCATCCCCGCCACCGCGACAAGCCTCTTCGTGTTCCCGAACATGGTTGTTCCCCTCAACGATTCCGTCACAACGCAACACACTCCACGTACCCGGAGCCATCCGTTTCCTGGGCCAGGCCTGAACGCCCCCGGGCGCCGAACATAAACCCTTTAAGTATAGCGCAAATCCGCCAAAAGGCAAAACGCGGCGTGAGATAGTCGTCGCGTCGCCGCGCCATGCGCTGCGCACCGCGTCAGGCGGACCGACGGGGCCCGGATAACCGGATAACAAAAAGCGCGGCTCTGGCTTCCCGCCGTCCGCACCGGCATCCACTTGCCTGCCGCGCATTAAGATGGGCAAGATAGGTCGCGCAGGCCAGGAATTCCGCGCGTTCGGAAGAAAGAGTCTGGGAGATTTCGGCCGGTCGATTTGACTCTCACGGATTTGTCAGTTATACTATGGGGTGGTCTGGAGGGAACCATCGCCAGATCGTTCTGTTACGACAGTGCAGAGGAACCCCTCCCCAGGTGGGGAGGCATAGCAAGGGGTCAACCGATGCGTACGTCAACTCTCGCAGTAGCCATTCTGGTTGCCGCACTCGCGGCAGGGCAGGCGCAGGCCTCGATCATCACGTGGGATTCGGTCGTCACGATCAGCCAGACGGCCGGCGACGATGACCTCGTTGGCGGCGGGTCCATCCTGCTGGCCCTGAACATCGGAGAAGACCCCAACGGGGCTTTTGCCTCCATCGACGTCACCAATTCAACGGAGACGATCACCTTCAGCGCCGACCGCACGGTCATGCCCAACAACCACAACGGAGACTGCTACACCCTTCCCACCGGGGACGCCGACATGGACAAGGTTCTGGGCAGCCATGGATGGAAGGGCGGCGGCGCTGGCACGACCCATGCGATCACGATTTCGGGATTGACCGTCGGCACAGAGTACTACGCCCAGTTCATCTGCGCTGCCGACGACCGCGATTGCTGCAAAGACCGAAGTCAAAGGGTGGAGGACGATCAGGCAACACCCAACGTCAGCGGCGCGATGTGGCGCTACGGCGTCGATTCGGTCGTCGGCAAGTTTACGGCTACGGCCACGTCGGAGACGATCACGCTGGCGGGCGACGAGGATCCGGGGTTGAGTCTGGTTCTCGTTCGTGTGGTCCCCGAGCCGGCGACGCTGGCCCTGCTGGGCCTGGGCGGCCTGGGGCTGCTCCTTCGCCGCCGCAAGTAGAAGGCGGGACGTTCGAACGGCGATGCGAGAGGTCGTATGATAGGCGCGGGCCATCCACAAGGATGGCCCGTTCTCTGGTTTGTCGCCGAACCCGCCGCTGGTGACCCGGCCATCGTGCGGAACCGCCCGGACGGCCCGGAATCGGGAATTTCGCCGATCTGGGTTTGGCAAGGGCCGCTGCGTGCGTATAATCTTAATGTGGGGGTGATGCTCGGCCTGCGGTCCCGTGTGTCCGCTTCTGCGGCAGAGCCGCGTGCAGCGGGATGGCACGGGCAGGCCGGGCCTGCGCCGGAGAATCCGAGGAATGCCTCAGACGCGAAGTACGTTGCGCAAGCGGGCCTTACCGAAGGGCCACGCCGCACCCGCGATGGAACCGCTCGAGGCCCGCCTGCTGCTCGACGCGACACCGCTCATCACCGAGTTCCTGGCCATCAACGACACGCCCGTGTATCCGGCGAATCCCGATTCCGACTGGGACTGGATCGAAATCTACAACCCCACCACCGAAACGGTCAACCTCGAAGGCTGGCACCTGACCGACAACCGCGACGACCTGACCAAGTGGACCTTCCCCGCGGGCACCTCGCTGGACCCCGACGCGTACCGGATCGTCTTTGCCTCGGGACTCGAGGCCGGCGACCCCGCCCATCCGGGCGACCTGCACGCCGACTTCAAACTCAGCGGCGACGACCCGGAGTACCTGGGCCTCGTCATGCCCGACGGCACCGCGAGCGACATCGTTCACGAGTATGCGCCCACGTATCCTCCCCAGGTGGAAAACGTCTCGTACGGCCTGCCCGGCGCGACCGTGGTGTGGGAGGACCTCGTCTCCGCCGGCGACGCCCTGACGTACCACGTGCCAACACCCGGCGAGGACGTCCTCGAATGGACGGCCCCCGGCTACGACGACAGCGGGTGGGTCGATACCCTCACCTTGGACACCGCCGGCGTGGTCGTTACGGAGGTTTCGACCGGCGACACCAAGTTCGTCGAGATTCAGAACGTCATCGACCAGCCGGTCGACACAACGGGCTGGTCGGTGCTCGTCAACGACACCTCGGCCGGTCACATCAACGACCTCCATGCTGCCGCATGGAGTCTGCCGGCATCGGTCGCCGCAGGCGAGGTGCTCTATCGGACCGACGACCCCGGCGATGCCTACTGGGGCAGCACCATCAACTGGGACGCCGACGGTCCCGGCTGGGTGATGATCCTCGACTCAGGCGGCGCCGTCATCGACTTCGTCGCCTGGGGTTACACGGCGGCCGAGATCGCGAGCCTCTCGCTCGACTACGGCGCCTTCACGGGCATCACCATCGGCGATGCGTGGAGCGGCGACGGAGCCGACGTCGGGAGCGACGTGCCGGGCGGCACGGGCGAACCCACGTTCACCGCCTTCAACGATCACGTTGCCGGGGGCGGCACCCACGCCAACACCACCACCTACGCCGCCAACGGCGCGGGCGCGGGACTGCTGAAGGACAGCACCACCGGCGCCGGCACCGGCGTTACGCTGACCACGTCGCAGGCCGGCGTCTATTATGGAAACACCGGGTCCGCGCCCTCCGTCGGCACCGACGCCTACGACATCTTCAACGGCTGCGTGGATTTCAGGTCGGGCACCGGCACCAGCCTCGAGATTGAGACCGGCGACTCCTACACCCATGCCTTCACCGGCCTCGACACCGGCCAGGGCGTCACCTACACGTTCGCCGGCACGGCGATCCGCGGCAACGGCGGGTACACCAACCGCTGGACACTGGTGACCCTGCAGGACGCCGACGCCGCAACCCCCGCTCACAGTACGGGCATCGGCGTGGTCGTTGTCAGCCCGAACCAAGTCGCCATCTGGACGGGCGACAACAGTGCGGCCGGCCAGGGGTTCGTCGCGGCGTGGACCGATATCGACCCTGGTATGGACGGAGATTTCTCCGTTATCTCGACGCACTATACCGGCGCCACGCCGGGTGTCGGATCGGGCACGGCCGACGGTTCCAAAGGCTACGGCCTGGCGGGTATCCGGCTTCAGGAGGTCCCGCCCTCCGGGCCACCGGCCTGGCTCCAGCGGACCGGCGCCCATGACGGCGATACGGCCGGCGATTTCGTCCGCGTCCACGCCTCCGGCATGGGCGTCACCAATCCCGGCCTGAGCACGCCGTTCGCCACGAGCGTTGCGGCCACCACGGGCATCGGCTTCAGCGAGAACCAGCCCCAGTTCGAGGCGAACATCCAGACCGACGTCTACGATGCGATGTACGGCGCGGGCGCCTCGCTCTGGACCCGGATCACCTTCGAGGCGAGCCAGGCCGGGCTCTTCGACGTGCTGACGCTCCGCATGAAGTACGACGCCGGTTTCGTCGCCTACCTGAACGGCGTGCCGATAGCCGCGCGGAATAACCCGGATCCGCTCCAGTACGATTCGGCCGCCACGGACGAACGGACCGACGAGCAGGCGGTTGCCTTCGAGGACATCGACGTCAGCGACTACCTGACCTCCCTTCAGGTCGGCACGAACGTCCTGGCGATCCATGGGATGAACTCCGCCGCCGCCGACGCCGACTTCCTGATCCTGCCGGAAATGACCGCCACCAGCACCCTCGAAGGACCGCAGTACATGCTCACCCCCACCCGCGGCGCAGCCAATCTCGAAGGCGCACTCGGCCTGGTGGCCGACACCCGGTTCACCGCGGACCGCGGATTCTACGACGAACCGTTCGACGTGGCGATCACCACGGAGACCTCCGGCACCGAGATCTTCTACACGACCGACGGCAGCAAGCCGCACTGGGTCAACACGGACACCTACACGGGCCCGATCTCAGAGTACGCCGGCCCGATACACATCGGCCACACCACCACCCTCCGCGCCGTGGCCACCAGGCCAGGCTACATCGAGACCAACATCGATACGCACACCTACCTCTTCGTCGACGACGTCGTCAAGCAAGACTACCAGGCCACGCTCGACGCGGGTCTCCCGACGATGTGGGGCGGCACGTCGCCCGATTACGGCATGGACCCCGACGTCATCGGCACGTTCGATGTGGCCGGCGATCCGAACGGCGACGACCTCTTCGGCGGCGTCTATGCGGCCACGATCAAGGACGACCTCAAGTCGCTGCCGACGCTCTCGATCGTGATGAACATCGACGAGATGTTCGGCCCCAGCGGCATCTACACGAACTCAGGCGGGCACGGCGTCGCGTACGAGCGCGAGACCTCGGCAGAACTCATCTACCCGGACGGCATCACCGAGGGGTTCCAGGTCGATTGCGGCATTCGCATCCAGGGCGGGGCGTTCCGCAGTCACGGTCTCACGAAGAAGCACTCGCTGCGGCTGCTCTTCAAAGACGACTACGGCCCGACCAAACTCAGGTACCCGCTCTTCGGCGACGACGCCGTCGATTCCTTCGACACCGTCACCCTCCGGGCCGGCGCCAACGACGGCTACACCTGGGACGCGGCAAAGTACACCGAGCAGTACATCCGCGACCAGTTCGGCCGCAACCTCCAGGAGGCTACGGGCAACGCAGCGTCGCACGGAACCTTCGTGCATCTGTATATCAACGGAATCTACTGGGGGCTGTACAACCCCGTCGAGCGGCCCGACGACGCCTTCTCCGCCAGTTACTACGGCGGCGAGAAGGAAGACTGGGACTCCATTCACGACGGCGGCGCCGCCGCCGGAAGCACGGCTGCCTGGAGCCAGATGATCTCCAAGTGCCAGCAGGCCGCCGGTTCCACCGCCGCCTACATGGAACTTCAGGCCAAGGACCCCGACGGCACGCCCAACTCCGCCTACCCGCATCTGCTCGACGTTCCGAACTACGTGGACTACCTCATCGTCAACGTCTGGGGAGGCAACTGGGACTGGCCCTGGAAGAACTGGTGGGCCGGCCGCGACCGCACCGACGAGAGCACCGGCTTCAAGTTCTACAACTGGGACTACGAGAACACCATGGGCAACAACCTCGGCCGCTCGCCTCTCAATAAGAATGCCCTCAACAACAACTTCTCCTCGGCCGGACAGCCGCATCAAAACCTCAAACAGAACGCCGAGTACCGGCTGCTCTTCGCCGATCGCATCCATCGGTACTTCTTCAACGATGGGCTCCTCACGCCCGACTCGCTCATCCCTCGTTACAGCGACCTGGCGGACCAGGTGGAACGATCCATCGTGGCCGAGTCCGCTCGATGGGGCGACACCAAACACAGCACGCCCTTGACGCTCGACGACTGGTACGACGACGACGGGAACTATACTGACGGACGCGCGGGCCGGGACTGGATTCTCAACTACTATTTGCCTCAACGCACCGACATCGTCCTTGCGCAGTTCATCGCTGCGGGGCTCTATCCGACCGTGACCGCACCGACCTTCAACCAGCACGGCGGCGAGATCGCCTCAGGCTTCAGCCTGACCATGGACGCACCCGCCGGCAACATCTACTACACCACCGACGGCACCGACCCGCGCCTGGTAGGCGGCGCCACGTCGCCGGCGGCCCAGGTGTACGGCTCGCAGGTTACGCTGACGAGAAACACCAACGTCAAGGCCCGCGTCTACAGCGGCGGCACGTGGAGCGCCCTCGCCGAGGCCACCTTCGTCCTCGACACGCTCCCCGACCTCGTGGTCACCGAGGTCATGTACCACCCGGCGGCTGCGACGCCGGCCGAGATCGCGGCCGGCTTCACGGACCGTCGCGATTTCGAGTTCATCGAGTTCCAGAACATCGGCACCGAGCCGATCAACCTGACCGGCCTGAGGTTCTTCGACGGCGTCGATTTCGCCTTCCCCACGCACCACGTGGCGCCGGGCGAATATGTCCTCGTGGTGAGCGACCAGGAGGCGTTCCAGTTCCGCTATCCCACCGTCCCGACCGGTCTGATTGCGGGTGAATTCAAGAACCGAACGGTCCTCGATGATGCCGGAGAAACCATCGGCTTCGAAACCATCCTCGAAACGACAATCCAGGAGTTCGAACCACGCGACGGATGGTTCGACCACACCGACGGCCTGGGGTTCTCGCTCGTCGTTCGCGACCCGCTCCAGGACCCGCTCCTCTGGAACTCCAAAGACGGCTGGCGCGCCA
>CAZEBQ010000213.1:0-7503 GCA_964510295.1 uncultured Anaerolineales bacterium
CATCGCTTCAAAGGGTGCGCGGTGTTCCTGAACGACAAGATCGTGGCCGTGCTGCACAAGCATACGGCCCATGTTGACCTGTATTCGCGTCGGACGCCGGGGCTGAAACGCTGCGCACGATTGCAGCCGGTCGGTCGTGACGGCAGGGATCTGAAGCGGACCTCGCTCGCCGTCACAGAGAACTCCACAGGCTCCGTATCGCTTGAGGTCGCCGTTGAATCGCCGGGCAATACGCCCGGCCGCGTTACCTATACACTGACCATGGGCGGGGCGTTCATCAAGACAAAGGCCACCGCGGGTGTGGCGAGGCTTCGCGTGCACGCTCCGTGCCGGTTTGCCGTGATGCCCGACTTCTTCGGCGACGATATCGTGGTCGATGCGGCCGCGATTCCCGTCGACCGCGCTGAACTCCCGAGCGAGAACTTCCTGCTGCACATGATGCACGCAGGGGAAGCCATCGTGATGACCGTGTCGGAGTCGCGCGACAGCGACATCGGGATGACGCTGTCAGGATCAGGCCCGCGAAGAATCGAAAGTTCCGATATCACCTACGGCAAGCCGCATGTCTGGATCGCGCTTCTTGCGGACAAGGGGATCTGGCACGAGCGCACGGTCGGCTCGACGGACGCCGGGAAGGTCCTCCCGCTGGATTGGCGGATGCCCTTTGCGGCCCTGTGGCGTGTCGATTGGAGCGCTGCAGACGGGCTGACCGACAGTTGGGAGATGCTGCTTCAGCACCCCGAGGGCAAGTATGTGATGCAGGAATGGTTTGGCGAAGAGGCGTCATTGGGACAGAGTTTCGGCGAGGAGTTCGGGCCCAGAGACTGGAACAAGCCCGGCCGAAAGCGATGGAATCCCGTCCTCGGAGGCTTCGCGTATCCGTGCTGGATCAACCAGGATCGCCGGGGCTACCTGCAGCCGCTGGAGAAACGCCGGTACGTGGAGCGCGGCGAGGTGTGCAACTTCGATGGCCCGGCGATCCTCTATCCGCTTGACCGGGTGAAGGCGGCTCCGTTCAGCACGCCCATCGAGAAGTTGACGGTGGTTGACCTCGTCCGCATGACTCTGGGTGTGGGGCCCTGCCAATACATCCTCGATCTGGAGGGGCAGAAGAGGCAGGCGAAGGGCGTCGCCACGTGCTACGCGCGAGACGTTATTAACGCCATTTACAAGGATGGCACGCAACTCGAGAACGGCCCCGTCATCGAAGAACAGTTGTCCGCGGCTGTCGCGTTCATCCGCAACGTGCGGCAGCGAATCGATGACTACGTGGCATTCGGACATGAAACCAGGGCGTACCTCGAAGAGCAGAGACGCCTCCATCCGAAACACGCGGCGTTCCTTGATGATCTGCTGCTGACCACGCGGAGGCTCGACGAGTTCTTCGATAGCCGCAAGCCGGGCATCTACACGCCCGAGTACGCCGAGCAGGCGGCCGGGGATTTCCGCAAGGAACTGCTCACCTGCACCGGCGACGACGCACACGCGAAGTGCACCACGCACATGAAGATCTTCACGGGAATCGGCGGCAAACAGGACGGGCTCGTCGCCTCATGCCGAATGATCGTCAAGATACTGCGTCAGCGCTGCGGAATCGCCATGGCCACGAATCCTGAGTTGAAGGAGATCGCGACCGAGATTCGCACGCGCACGCGCAAGATGCTGCGAAATCCCACCGCCTACGAGGCGCCTCAACACTGAGCAGACGTGTTCCTTGATGAGCGGCGGCCATGGGGATACACTCAGCGCGGCCTCCGCCGGCGGCCCGCGCGAAGGGAGACCCTCCATGACACGTGCCCCCAACCAGCCGAGACTTGCCGTCGAGGGCGGCCCGAAGGCCGTGACGAGGGAACTGCCCGGCTGGCCGCAGTTCGATGACCGCGCGATTCGGGCTGTCGAGGACGTGCTGCGATCGGGCAAGGTCAACTACTGGACCGGCCCGAAGGGCATGGAGTTCGAGCGGAAGTTCGCACAGTGGCAGGGCAGCAAGTTTGCCGTCAGCACATCCTCCGGGACGGCGGCGCTGCACGTGGCGCTGTCGGCCCTGGGGATCGGTCCCGGCGACGAGGTGATCGTTCCCTCCTACACGTTCATCGCCACGAGTTTCGCGGTCGTCCAGGCCGGCGCGGTGCCGCGCTTCGCCGACGTCAATCTCGACGACCACTGCATCAGCATCGAGTCGGCGGAGAGGCTCGTCAACGCACGGACCAGGGCTGTCATGCCCGTACACCTGTACGGCAACGTCTGCGACATGGACAAGGTCACGGCCTTCGCCGGGAAGCACGGCCTCTACGTGGTCGAGGACAACGCCGAGGCGTTCGGCGGAGAGTACAAGGGCAAGAAGACCGGGTCGATCAGCCACATCGCGGCGTGCAGTTTCTGCCAGAACAAGACGTTCACGACCGGCGGCGAGGGAGGCATGGTCACCACCGACGACGAGGACCTGGCCTGGGAGGCGCGCAGTTTCCGCGACCACGGCTACGACGTGAAGAAGCGCCTCAGCCTGCTGGCCCTCGAGCAGAAACTGCCGTACATCCACAACCGCGTGGGATGGAATTACCGCATGACCGAGATGCAGTCAGCCATCGGCCTGGCCGAACTTGCGCGGCTCGACACGTGGAACCTGCCCCGGCGCCGGCGCAATGCCCACATCCTGACGGACGCCCTCGGCGAACTGCCCCAGGTCACGTATATGCCCATCGACACAGACGAGCGCCGCAACGGCTGGTACGTCTGCGCCTTCTCGCTCGACATCGAGACCATGCGCTGCGACATCGGCCAGTTCGTTGCGGCCGCCTGCGCTGAAGGCGCCCCGTGCTGGAAGGTGTTCTGGCCGCAGTGCCACACCGAGAAGGCCTTCGTCGAGAAGAATGCCTTCGGCGTCTCGGGCTTCCCCTTCACCTCCACCGAGTACGCCGAACCCGACAGCGTCGATTATGGCAAGGTGGACGTGCCCAATGCCCGGTGGCACGAGTCGCACACGTTCACCTGCTTCGCATTTCCGACGTATTCCGAAGAGGACATGAGACAAATCGCGGGCGCCCTGGTCAAGGTGATTGAGGCATACAGTTGACCGGCGAAAAGGAGACACCCCCATGGCCAGGAGAAAGGTCCGTTTCGGCGTCATCGGCGCCGGCGGCATCGCCAGCCGCAAGACGATCCCTGCCATGCTCAAGGCCGGAAACTGCCAATTGGTGGCGGTGATGGACCCGTCGAACGTCGAGCAGATCGCCGCCGCCTTCCACGTCCCCGGGGCGTACAGCCGAGAAGCCGACCTCCTGGCCGATCCCGAAGTGGACGCCGTTTACATCGCGTCGCCCGTGTTCTGCCACGCGCGGCAAATCCGGATGGCCGCCGAGGCCGGGAAGCACGTCCTCTGCGAGAAGCCCCTGGCCCGGAACCCGAAAGAGGCCAAGGCTGCGGTGGCTGCATGTCGCCGGCGCGGCGTCTTCCTTCAGGAAGGCTACATGATGACGTTCCACGGCGCCCATGTGAAGATCAAGGAACTGATCGACGCGGGCCGCCTCGGACGAATCGTCTACATGCGAGCGCAGTTGTCGTGCTGGTACCCGGAAAGTGCCGGAGCCTGGCGGCAGGATCCGCGCAAGGGCGGCGGCGGGGCGCTCATCGACATGGCCACTCACCTCTACGGCCTGCTGGAGTACTTCGCGGGCCCCATCCGGCGCATCGTCGCGGTGATCGGTAATCTCGTGCACGATTACAGGTCCGAGGACGCTTCCACGACGCTCGTTGAGTTCGCGTCAGGCGCCCACGGGACCATCGACTGCTTCTTCTGCATCCCCGATGAGGCCAGTCGAACGCGATTGGAGATCTACGGTTCGCGCGGAGCCATTCTGACCGAGGGCACGATTGGCCAGAGCACGCGGGGAAAGGTCGAGGGACTCTTCGGCCTCGGCGAAGCCTCCTATGACGCTGCCCAGGACAAAGACGCCGCGCGCCGGTTCAGAAGGGTGCCCTTCCGCGCCGTCGACCCGTATCGCGCGGAGTGCGAGTACTTTGCAGACTGCATCCTTCGCGGCCGCCCGCCGGCCATCAACGACGCCGGGCACGCCCTCCACATCCTCACGCTCACGCAGAAGGCCTACGCCTCATACAAGGCCGGGCGGATCATGACCGTGTGAAGTTCCCCGTTTCTCCGTAGGGCCGACTCACGCAGGGTGCATGATGCGCCCGATGTCCGCCTTTGCCAATGCCGCCCCGGCTCTCACACGCTTGACTCGCGCACCCGACCGTGCTATCCATTCGGACGCGGGGCTGCCGCGGGCCGCCGAGGAGAATGGCCGAGGAGCCGCAAGTGAGACGGCGCATCCCCTTCCGCCTGGTCGTCGTCATCCTTATGGGCGCCGGCGCCGCCGGATCCCTATACGGGCCCGTACCGGGCGCGGCGGGCAAGGAGCCTGATCTCGTGGCCAAGGCGCTCGCACTCGGCTGCGAGGAGATTGTCTTCGCGGAGCGGGCACCGGGGAAGGACGGCCACTGGTACGCGAACTTCGGGTACGCGGCAACGGCCAGTCGTTACCTCTACGGTGGGCAGGGCGGCTTCTTGCACCGGCTGAACCTCCGGACCGGAAAGCGAACCGTCATTCTCGGCGATGCTACCGACCCCATCGATCCCTACGCCGTTGACCGTGACTATTGGCAGTCGCTTTGGTGGAAGCCGAAGGCGAACTGATGGCGCTCTTGGCTCGCCTCGTTCTCGCACGTCTGAGTGTCGGTCGAGGATGAGGGGAGGGGGTAGAGCATGGGCTCGCAGTCGACGAGGGCAACGCTGACGGCGCTCCTTGCGGCGGCGCTGCTTGCGGGATCTGCCCAGAGGTGGTGCGCGGCGGCGGTTTCCGAGGTGCCACTGAAGAACCCCTCCTTCGAAGACGCTGTGGGACCGAATGGCCTGCCTGGAGGTTGGTCGCTCTACGCCGGCGGGAAGGATCTTCGCCTGAGCCTTGTCGAGACGGCCGACACGGGCCGCAAGGCCGTGCTCATCGAGGACGGCGACCCCGCCCGAGAGATCGGCATCCTGCAGACGGTGCCGGCCAAGGGGGGCGTGACTTACGAGGCCGGCGCCCGAGTGAGAGGCATTGCAGGCGCCGCGAGCGCGGGCGCCTATCTCCAGATGCGGTTCCTGCCGTCGAACCGGCACGTCCAGACGGCACTCATGCCCCACGGAAGCAGGGAGTTCTCGGGTGTGGGCGTGCGCGGGACGGCCCCTCCGGGCACCGAACGCATCAGGTTGTACCTTTACACGCACCGCACACCCACGCCGAAACTGATTGTTGACGGCATCCGACTTCTGTCCGGTGTTCAGCCGCCACGGCCGCCACCCCCTCCGCCGCCGAAGGCCGTGCCTCCAACCTATACGGAACTGAAGGACTTGCACATCGAGACCGTCCTCGTCGGCAGCGGCAAGCCCGGCGTTACGATCAGCGCGCCGGCCTCGGGTCTGTATGCAGCCGAGGCCCGGCGCATTCAGCAGGCTATCGAGACGGGGACGGGCGTGCGTGTGCCAATCGCCCGCGACACGTCGCCCGAAGCGGCGGTGCCCATCAGGTCGAACCTCATCGCCCTGGGCAACCGTTCGACAAACCGGACCATCGGCGAACTGTACAACCGCTACTACACGCTGCTCGACCTGCGCTACCCCGGTCGCGAAGGCTACGTGGTCCGGACGCTGCACAACCCGTTTGGAGATGGCCGCAACGTCATCTTCCTCGGGGGCAGCGATCCGGCGGGAGTCAGGGCGGCGACCGATCTGTTTCTCGAGCGGCTTGGCCGGGTGAAGGCCGGGCCCGGGACGCTGGCGATTGGCCCCCTTGCGGACATCCGGCTCGGCAAGGGCACGGCCGTGCCGACCGACGTTCGGGAGTTCAAGACCTGGGACGCGTCGCGCGGCTACGGTTCCGTCGGCTACTTCGGCTGGAATAGCATCAGCAAGCACATGGCCGTGTACTACATGACCGGCAACGAGCGAAGTGCTCGCGAATTCCTTCGTCTGGCGCTGCCCGACGCCAAGGCCCGACAAGAGATTGCCGAGATCGACGGCGAACGCATCGAGAATAAGGACGAGCCACTCAGCGGGCCGTACCACTACAACGCCCACCTGATGATCCTGTTCTGGGACCTCATCGAGGAGAGCCCCCTCTTCACCGACGCCGAGCGGCTGCGCGTCGCGAACGCCTTTGCCAGGCAACTCCTGCACCGGCGGGATGAGGGTGTCTACGGGCGGACGACGCCGCCGCAGGCCGTGGGATCGCGCCACGGCCAGTGGTCGGCCGTCTCGCTCTACTGCCTCGCGCGCTACTTCCAGAAGGACTATCCCCATCCCGTCTGGCGTCACGCGATGCACAGCGCCGGCATGCACTTCGCGTCGCTCGACGACTACGCCTGGGTCGGCGGGGAGAACGACAACCTGTTCTGGTACAACACGGGCATCGCCCCCATCTTCACGTATCTGATCCTCTCGGGCGATCGGAAACCGGTGACCAACGCAGCGCTGAGGACACTGCTCAGGGGACAGGAAATCTTGGTCTCCGGGCGGGACGCAGACTGGGCACTGAGGTCAGCGTCCGTCGGGTTTCTGCACAAGGCCGCCCACCTGATGCAAGACGGCCGCTACGTTACCTACCGAACGCGGTGCGGCGTGGACACGGACGTCTTTCGTCTTGGCCAGTCATTCTGGCCGGAGGAGCACCTCGTGCCCGCGCCCCCGGATGATCTGGTCGGCCGGTGGAGCGTTCACGGCCTGTCGGAACCGGCATGGCACCGTCGGCAAAACGGGTTTCCGCTTGAGGAGTCGTTCCAGTTCGGCAGTTACCGAAGCGCTACGGATGCTTCCGGCGACTTCGTCCTCATCGACGGCCTCAACGGCGCGTCGCGCAACCCGTACCATACGTTTGCGATTCTCCAACTGCGCATCGACGGTCTGACGCTCCTGGAGGGCTACCGCAACCAGGTTGTCACGCGAGCCGACGGCCTGGTTGAGCCCAGGGTCGCCATGAACGGGGCGCTGCGATATCGCGACGTCATCGGCCCGACGGCCGTCGCGGTGGCCGAGGTGCCCGATGCCGCCTGGTGCAACTGGCGTCGCACGCTCGTCCAGCGCACGGGCAAGTACGCCCTCATCATCGATGACTTGGCGTTCCGCACGGACAGCGAGAACCTCGAGGTGCAGGTCCAGTGGGAGACGGCCTCGGCTGTCCGTCGGACGATCTCCGCGTCCGGCGCCTTGCGGCTGGCAGGGCGCGGGACGGCGCAGGGCAAGGCGTTCGACGTGTGCCTCTGCGACCACGCCGGGACGACACTCAGGGGCAGGGTCGCCGCCATGGAGTGGTGCGGGAAAGCGAGGAAGGGGCGGCACCGGACCTTCTTCTCCGTCCTTGCCCCGAGTGCGGGCGATCCGGATCGCGCCCCCGCATGCGTCCGTGTCGCCGACCGTGCGGCCGCGCTCGCACTCCCCGAGCCGGCGCTCGCCGTCGTGGGCGAGTACGA
>CAZEBQ010000214.1:0-7494 GCA_964510295.1 uncultured Anaerolineales bacterium
CCGCTTTTTCCCCGGCCGACGGGCGGCCTCGCTGAAAGGTCTCATAGCGTTGTAGTAGTAGGGCCGCTCCGACTCGCGGTCGCTTATAGGAAGAGGGGGTCACACACGCCATAGCCGTTGCCGGCGTCGCACGCGGTTGCTACACTTGTCGCCCGGAGGAGACGCCGATGGCGGTTCAGGTGGAGCCGTGCGACAACTGCGGGCGCCGGATCGGCCGCCTGGAACAGGCGTATCTGTGGCAGGATCACGTGGTCTGTGACACGTGTTACAGGCGGCTCTCGTCTGCGGACGCTGCGCCTGGGGGCGCGGATGCTGCGCCTGATGAGAGCGCGGATGCTGCGCCTGGGGGCGCGGATGCTGCCGGCGCGGCTGTGGCCGATGTGATGAAGGGCGCGGAGGTCGTCCTCTGGTCCGCCTCCCCGTCCATCCTGCCGTACCTGCCGCGCTACGTTCTCATCGGGCTCGCCCTCATCGGCAACCTGATCGTGGCGGCGCTCGTCTGGTGGCCTTTCCTTCTGGGGGCGTGGATCTGCCTGGTCCTGGCCGCCGACTGGGAACTGCGGCGGCGGGCGACGCGATACACCATCACACGGCAGCGCGTCATCCGGCGGACCGGGTACCTGCGGCGGGTCCAGCAGGAGGTCCGGACGCGGGACGTTCGCGAACTCGGGCTGCACCAGGGACCCATCGAGCGGCTCGTCGGCGTCGGAACGGTTGAGATCGCGACGGCCGCCACCGCCGACCGCGAACTGCGCATCGCCCGAGTGCCCAACGCGAAGAAGGTGTTCGAGGTCATCCGCCAGGCCCGGACGTAGGACGGCGGCGCGGGCACGTAGTTTGCGCGGCGGGTCAGGAGACCGTACGTGTTTAGCGTTGTCATTCTGAGGGTCGCCTTGGCGACCCGAAGAATCTCGCCGTGGTCTTTGCTGTTTGGTTGTTCCCACGGCGAGACCCTTCGCTTCGCTCAGGGTGACAACTTCAGGCAAGACGCTAAACACATACGGAGACCCGCCGCGCGGTGAGGGCGAATGCCTGGCGGCAGCGGCGGCAGCGGGGGCGGGCCGGGCGGTGTCAGCCCTTGTTGCCGATGCAGTAGAGTTTGTCGCCGGTGCGGATGAAGAGTTGTCCGCCGGCGGCGACGATGGCCGACTGCAACTTCCGGCCGCCCATCGGGATGCGCTTGAGCACCTTGAAGGCGTCGCCGGCTTCGAGGATGGTGAGTTCGCCGGCCTGGCTCATGAAGAAGATACGTCCGTCGGCGCCGGTGGGCGAGGTCTCGATCTTGGCCTTGCCGCCCACGTCCTCTTTCCAGATGACCTTGCCGGTCCCGGGTTCGATGCAGACCATGACCTTCCTGACGCCGTCGAGGACGTAGAACCTGCCGCCGTAGACCAGCGGCGTGCAGACGTCGGGCGAGTTGTCCCTGATGGTCCATGCCCACTTGCGTGCGGCGGGCCCGCGGAGCGAGGCGTTGACGGCGTGCATCGCCATGTGCTTCGGGCCGCAGGCGATGACCATGCCGGCGGCCGCCACCGCCGACGGCACCGTGCGCATCGACCGGCCTCGCGACGGGTTGTACGTGTCGGACCGCCAGAGTTCCTTTCCGCCGGCCGGGTGGTGGGCGGTGAGGCAGTCGCCGCCGACCAGGACGATGGCCGCCCGGCCGCCTTCCTCCAGCGGATAGGGCGTGGTGAAGGCCTGGCGCGATTCGCTGCGGGCGTCGCTGGGACGGATGTGTTTCCAGAGGTCCTTGCCGGTGGCCGGGTCGATGCACAACAGGTACGAGTCGGCCGGGTTCTGGCTGCGGACGGCGCCGTGGATGACCTGCAGATACAGTTTGCCCTTGTAGAGGAGCGGTGTGGAGCCGTAGTCCCAGAGCATCTCGAACTTGCCGTGTTGCTTGGGGATGTTCCGCCGCCAGATGGGTTTGCCGGCGGTGTCGAAGGCGGCAAGTTCGCCGGTGCCGAAGAGGAAGAAGGCGCGCCGACCGTCGGCGATGGGCGACGGCGAGGCGCCGGTGTTGCCCATCCGGTTGGCGAAGCCGAGGCCCATCGGATGCTTCCATTTCAGCCTTCCGTCGGCACGGCTCAGGCACAGGGCCCACAGTTTCTTGGTCCCGGGGTGCTGGCTGGTGGCGAAGACCTCGTCGCCGCAGACGACGGGGGTGGAGCCGCCCGTGCCGCCCAGGTCGGCCACCCACGCCACGTTCCGCGTCGTGCTCCAGTCGGTGGGCAGGCCCGTCTCGGTGGTGGAGCCGTTGAAGAACGGTCCGCGCCACTGGGGCCAGTCCTCCGCGACGGCGGCCGGGGCGGAGCCGACGAGCATCACGAACGACACGGCGAGCAGACGGCGGATTCGCATCACGCGTTCTCCGTTCCAAGTGCAGCCCGGCCGCATTGCCGGGTGTTGTGGCCTTCCGGCACAGGTTGAACCCCGGCAGGGCGAAAGGCTACTGTGACTTTTTGGCCGGCCATTCGACGCTCACGGTCTGCCCGGCGGCTCGAGGCCGGCTTTTCAGCGGCACCTTCGGTCCGACGCGACAATCTTGACGACGGCGGCCCGGCCGTGGTATTCAAGAGGTTGGCGGCCTTGTGGCTGCCGCGGTGGTTGGGCCGGAGCGCCCACACGAGAAAGGAGGCCGGTATGAAGCGACGGGATTTCGTGAGAGCCTGCGGCGGAGGCGCCGCGGCGCTGGCCGCGACCCGGCCGATGCGTGCTGCCGAGAAACGTGACCCGCGGCCGAACATCCTCTTCGCCTTTGCCGATGACTGGATATGGCCGCACGCAGGCGTCGCCGGCGACCCCGTCATCAAGACGCCCACCTTCGACCGGGTGGCCCGAGAGGGGGTCCTGTTCACCCGCGCGTACGTCTCGGCCCCGTCCTGCACGCCGAGCCGCGGCGCGATCCTCACGGGCCAGTACCACTGGCGCCTCCAGGAGGGGGCGAACCTCTGGAGCACGCTGCCGGCCGGGTTCGACGTCTATCCCGACCTGCTGGAGCGCGCCGGCTATCACGTCGGCTTTTGCCGCAAGGGATGGGGACCCGGCAGCGAAACCGCCGGCGGACGCCGGCGCAACCCCGCCGGGCCCCGGTTCAAGAATCTCGAGGTGTTCCTGGCAGCGCGGCCGGCCGGCAACCCGTTCTGCTTCTGGTTCGGCAGCCACGACCCGCACCGCGGGTACAAGTGGCAATCGGGCAAGCAGAGCGGGATGAAACTCCAGGACGTCCGCGTCCCCGCCTGTCTGCCGGACCACGAGATCGTCCGCACCGACCTTTGCGACTACTACTGGGAGGTCCAACGCTACGACCGCGAGACCGGCGAGATGCTGAAGAGGCTGGAGGCAATGGGCGAACTCGACAACACCATCGTCGTTATGTCCGGCGACAATGGGTGCCCGTTCCCGCGGTGCAAGAGCAACCTCTACGACCTGGGCACGAACGCGCCGCTGGGCATCCGCTGGCCCGCGAAGGCGAAGGGCGGACGCGTCGTCGAGGACTTCGTCAGCCTGTGCGACCTGGCGCCGACGTTCCTGGAGGCGGCCGGCCTGAAGCCCCTGCCCGCCATGACCGGCCGCAGCCTGATGACCGTCCTCACCTCCGGCAAGAGCGGCCGCGTCGATGCGAAACGCGACCACGTCCTCGTGGGCATGGAACGCCACACCTGCGCCCAGACGGGCTCCACCGAGGGGTATCCGATGCGGGCGATCCACACCCACGACTACCTCTACATTCGTAACTTCAAGCCCGACCGCTGGCCCGCCGGTACGCCCGAGGCCTACCGCGACATCGATGCCTCGCCCACCAAGACGTACATGATGAAGAACCGCGACGACGCGAAGGTCAGGCCGCTCTTCGAACTGGCCTTCGGCAAACGCCCCGCCGAGGAACTCTACGACCGCCGCAAGGACCCCGGCCAACTCCACAACGTCGCCGCCGACCCGGCCTACGCCGAGGTCCGGAAACGCCTCGCCGCCGCCCTCATGGCCGAACTGAAGGCCACCGCCGATCCCCGCGCGCTCGGCTCCGGCGACGTCTTCGACCGGTACCCCTATCGCGGCGGCAGGCCGAAACGTCCCCAACCCAAACCCGCACCACCAGGCGAGAGGAAGACCTGATGACCGCAGGACGCACAACCCGCCGCCGTTTCCTAAAAGCCCTCGGCATGGGTGCGGCCGCCCTGACCGTACCCCGCCGGCTCGCGGCCGCCGAGAAACCGCCCAGGCCCAACATCATCTTCGTTCTGGCCGACGACCTCGGCTACAGCGAACTCGGATGCTACGGCAACACCTTCAACGAGACGCCGAACCTCGACCGGATGGCGACCCAAGGCATGCGCTTCACCGACGCCTACGCCGCCGCACCCGTCTGCTCGCCGTATCGGGCCGCGCTCATGACCGGCCAGGCGCCGGCGCGCGTCGGCATCACCGACTACCTCCGCCCCAACGACCCCAAGCACCTCTCGACCGATCACGTGACGATTGCCGAGGCGCTCAAGGGCGCCGGCTACGCCACCGGCATCATCGGCAAATGGCACCTGACCGGTTACGCCAACCACGGTGCGACGGAGGTGCCGCCCGCCTCGCACGGCTTCGACGAGACCATCGTCAGCGAGAACCGCGGCATCGGCGGCGGGTCCTACTTCCACCCGTATCACTTCAACCGCGAAATCACCAAACGCCTGACCGGCAAGGAGTACCTGACGGACCGCCAGAACACCGAGGCCGTCTCCTTCATCCGCCGGCACAAGGGCGGGCCGTTCTTCCTTTACCTCAGCCACTACGCCGTCCACACACGCTTGAACGGCAAGCCCGATTTGGTCGCCAAGTACGAGGCCAAACCGGGGGCCGGAAAGGGCTTCCGGGCACGCAAGAACAACCCCCACCTGGCGGCCCAACTCGAGACCATCGACGAGGGCGTCGGCATGATCGCGAAGACGCTCGACGACCTGGGCCTCACCCGCGACACGATCCTCGTCTTCACCGGCGACAACGGCGGCGAGAGCAACGTCACGAGCAACGCCCCGCTGCGGGCCGGCAAATCGACACTCTACGAGGGAGGCATCCGCGAACCCCTCCTCGTCCGCCGGCCCGGAACGGTTCCCGCCGGGACCGTCTGCCGCACCCCGACCAGCAACTTCGACTTCTACCCGACCTTCTGTGAGGCGGCGGGCGTCCGGCCCGACCCCGGGCAGCACCTCGACGGCGTCTCGATCCTGCCGCTGCTGAAGGACCCGACGGCACGCCTGAAGCGCGACACGCTCTGCTGGCACTATCCGCTTGCGCGGCCGCACTTCCTGGGCGGGCGGTCCACGGGGGCCATCCGAAGGGCCGACTGGAAACTCATCGAGTTCTTCGACACCGGCAAGACGGAACTGTACAACCTGGCGGACGACCTCGGCGAGACCAACGACCTGGCTGCCGCCAACCCCGAGAAGGCGGCCGAACTGAAGCAGGCCCTCGCCGCCTGGCGGGCCGACTGCGGCGCCGTCATCCCCGACGACTGCAAAGCCTACGATCCGAACGCTCGCAGAGACCGCCCGCGTTCGAAAAAGAAACCGACATGATGGGCACCTCCGGAGGGCCCCGCGCCATGAACCGGCGTTGTTTTCTGAGAACCTGCGGCCTTGGTGCGGCTGCTGCGGCCCTCGGCCACTGTCTCCCGGCGGCGGCGCGAACCCCCGCCCGGCGACCCAACATCATCTTCTTCCTCGCCGACGACCTCGGCTGGATGGACTCGACCGTCTACGGCAGCCGCTACTACGAGACGCCGAACATCGAGCGGCTGGCCGGGCGCGGCATGTGGTTCTCCGACGCATACGCCGCCAGCCCGCTGTGCTCGCCGACCCGCGCGAGCATCATGACGGGCAAGTATCCCGGGCGGCTGGGGATTACGACGCCCGCGTGTCACCTTCCGCCCCTCGACACGCCGCTGATGGCCAAGACGGCGCCGCCGGGCCGCAAGGTCATCTGCCCGCGCAGCCGCAGGTTCCTCCCGACCGACGAGGTTACCGTCGGCGAGGTCCTCGGCGGCGCGGGTTACCGGACCGGCTTCTTCGGCAAGTGGCACCTGGGGCTGCGCCCGGAGCACTGGCCGGAGGAACAGGGTTTTGAGGTCTCGTTCCACGGCGCCCCCGACCCCGGCCCGCCGAGTTACTTCTCGCCGCATCGGTTCCGGGCGGGAACCGTGACCGACGGCCCGAAGGGCGAGTACCTCACCGACCGCCTCACGGACGAGGCGCTGCGCTATGTCGAGAAGCATCGGAGCGAACCGTTCTTCATGTGCCTCTGGCACTGGGCCGTCCACGCGCCGTTCCAGGCGAAAGAAACGCTGGTCCGGAAGTACCGCGACAAGACGGACCCGCGCGGCAAGCAGGGCTGTGCCGTCATGGCGGGAATGATCCGGAGCCTGGACGAGAGCCTCGGACGACTGCTCGATAAACTCGACGACCTCCGCATCGCCGACGATACCGTCATCATCCTCTTCTCCGACAACGGCGGCAACATGTACAACGTGGTCGAGGGCCGCCCGCCCACCAACAACGCGCCGCTGCGAGGAGGCAAGGGCACCATCTACGAGGGAGGCGTGCGCGAACCGTGCATCGTCGTGTGGCCCGGCGTCGTCAAGCCGGGGGCACGGTGCGCCCGGGTCATCTCGAGCGTCGACTGGTACCCCACGCTCCTGGAGATGGCGGGCCTGGCGCCGAAGCCGGGGAAGGTGCTCGACGGCGTCAGCATCGTGCCGCTGCTCAAGGGCGCCGGCCGGCTCGACCGCGAGGCCGTCTTCTGTCACTTCCCGCATTACGTTCCCGCCACGGGGAACCTGCCCGGCACCAGCGTTCGCAAGGGCGACTGGAAACTCATCCGCCTTTACGGAGAAGGCCCCGACCGCGCAAACGCCTACGAACTGTACAACCTGAAAGATGACATCGGCGAGACGACCAACCTGGCCGAGCGGCACGGCGAGAAGGTCAGCGAACTCGACGCCCTCATCGAGCGGCACCTCGCCGACACGGGCGCCCTCGTGCCCGTGCCGAACCCCAACTACGCCCCACGTGTCGGCAACTGGACGCCCTCGAAGAACTGCACGCTCACCATCAAAGACGGTGTGCTGCACGTGCGGTCAACGGGGGGCGACCCGTACCTCTCGACCGCCGACGTGCCGAAAGTGAAGGGGCCCGTCGAGGTGCGCTTCCGCATGCGCTCGGACTCGAAAGGTGAAGGGCAGGTCTTATGGTCAACCGACCGTGCCAGACGGTTTCACCGCAGCCGCCGCGTCGGCTTCAAGCCGCAGCACGACGGCCGGTGGCACGAGTACGCGGTCTCGCTGCCGGTCGAGGGCGCGCCGCGCAGCGTCCGCATCGATCCCTCGACCGCCCCCGGTCTGATGGAGATCGACTGGATTCGCCTCGTGGGTCCGGACGGCGGCGTCCTGAAGGCGTGGGAGTTTGGCCGTCCGGCTGCCGGGCCATAGCATGGTCGGCACCGCCGCCGGTT
>CAZEBQ010000215.1:0-5999 GCA_964510295.1 uncultured Anaerolineales bacterium
GAGAAGTAGAGTTGCCAGGCTTCTCATTGGGGCTTCTCCTGGTCACGACTGCTTTCGGAGAACCCTTCGACGTCGTCCAGGACGATCTTCTTCCGTTCGTCCGAAGTTCGGGTCGTGAGGACGACATTCCTGAATTTCACGTTGCGGGCATGACGGATATAGGCGCCCCAAGCAGGGAGGACGCCGAAGAAGAACTGTTCAGGATAGCGAGCGATATCTTCGGGAACGGCACGCTGAGCGTCTTTCTCAGTGCCGCCGCCGGGGTAGGAGATCGTGATGTTCTCCAGGACCACATTCTCGACATGGTGACCTGGAATTCCAGTAATCATGATGGCCCCGGATCGCGACTTGTCATCTCCGGTGACTTCCGCCACGACGTCCCGTATTCGCACGTTCTTCAATGTGCCGACTCCTGCTCCCTCCGGCTCACCGTCGGCATTCTGTCTCGGCCCTGTTCGCTTCGTATAGGTGCGGCCCCGGTTTCCCAGTCGAATGAAGATCGGGTTGCCCACGTCTTCCATGACAATTCGTGAAATGTCGACGTTCTCCAGCCGTCCGCCGTCGACCAGTTGCAGTTTGATGGCCCCCATGGGGCTGTTGTAGAAGTAGCAGTTGGTTACGCTCACGTCGATGAACCCGCCCCGGGATGAGGTGCCGAACTTCAGCGGTGCCGTATTGCTCGACACCTTGCAGTTGCGCACGACGATGTTGCGGCAAGGATTCAGCGAGCTTTTCAGGCAGATCGCGTCGTCGCCCGAGTCGATGTCGCAGTTCTCGATCAGCGCGTTCTCGCAGCCGTCCAGGTCGAGGCCGTCGTTGTTGTAGCCGTTGTTGCGGAATCGAATCGTGACGGCTTTGAAGTGAAGGTTGCGGCAATCGATCAGGTGCAGCCCCCAGAAGGCCGGGCGCCGGTAGGTGACGCCGGAGAAGGTCACCTGCTCGCAATTGACCATGCGAATCAGACGTGGGCGCTTGGAGGTTTCTCTCCCTCCAAGGCGGATCCGAGGGAAATGCTCCGGAGTTCCTCTGCCGTCGATCACGCCAAGCCCTTCGATGACGATATTGCGTGCGTTTTCGGCATAGATCAGGCAATGAGGCCCACCTTCTCGGGGCTTGCTGAGGCCTTCGGTCTTGTAGTCGGCTATGTTTTGACTCCCCAGCAAGTTCGCACCGTAATCGAGTGAGAGGGTGATGTTGCTTCTCAACCAGATCGTGCCGATCTGGAAATCTCCTGCGGGAACGCGAACGACACCGCCCCCTTCCGCGTGGCAAGCATCGATGGTCTTCTGGATCGCCTCGGTATCCATGGCGGCGCCGTCTCCAACGGCGCCATAATCCTCGACATTGAAGACCTTGGTCTGTGCCGCCTGGTTGGCTGCAGCGACCAATGCCTGATTGTCGCTTCCGTACAGGCGTGTCGTTCCGAACGCGACAAGGGCGATCAACAATACGCCAAATGCTCTCTTGTCCATGGTCGTTGGGTCCGCATCCAAGTGTGTTGGTTAGCGGTGGTTCACAAAGAACCGCACCGTGCGATCTATGATTACTTGCCGGGAAGGGCTGATGTCTGCTCCCACGCTTCTCCAATTGTGCCCGGCGTTCTTGACGATCAGGATCTCGACTGGCGCATCGAGCGCGTCGGCCTTGTCCTGCATGTAGTAGGCGTGCTTCACCGGGATGGTGGTGTCTTTGTCGCCCTGAATCATCAGCAGGGGCGGACTCTGTTTCGTCAGGTAGTTGATGGGGCTCATCTCGCGGCAGAGCTTCAGCTTGTCCTTGGCCGGAGTGTCCGGCTTGAGAATCCGGGCGGCAAACCGGTCGCGGAAATCGGCCCGGTCGTCGTGGTTGAACAAGTCGGTCTTCTCGAAATCGCAGGGCCCGTACCAGGAGACTCCCGCGATCATCTTGTAGGTCGCTTCGGCCAGCGCCGGATCGCCCGGCAGGCTCTCGGGCGACGACAGCAGCAACATCTGGGCGATCTGCCCTCCCGCGGAGTCCCCGATCACCAATACGCGCATCGGATCGATGCCCAGCGACTGACTATTCTTGGCCAGGTAGCGCACGGCGTCCTTCGAGTCGATCACGCAGTCGCGCATCAAGACCTTGCCGCCCTTCTTGTAGAGCCGGTAGTCGACCGACGCCACACAGAATCCCTTCTCGACCAGTTGGAGGAATACGGCCGCAAACGAGCCTCGGGCCGCCCCGTGGCGACTGCCGGCGGCCCAGCCTCCGCCGTGCGTGTAGACAACAACCGGGCATTTGCCGGAGTGGTTCCCGGTCGGATAGTAGAGGTCCAGGTGCAGGTCACCCTCGGCGGTCTTCTTGTAGAGGACGTCGAGCTTCCGCTGGCCGCCCGTCTCCAGGTACTTGGCCGTTCGGGCGCGACGGGCCACGGTGTCCCGTTTGCGCTCGGCTTTGGGGGTTGCCGCGTCGGCCTGAACGGCGTCGGATGCCCACACACCGTGCCCGTGGCACAACAGTAGGGCCAACGCCATCGTGGCAATTCTCTTCATGTGACTGATCCCGCTCTTGGAGACGAGGGTTGGCTATTTCTTCACGAATTCCACGTTCTCGAGTCGTACCACGACCGCGTTCGGCCATCGGCGGTTGTTGTAGAGGCGCTGGGCACGTACGACCGAAATCTCCAGGCCGTCATCCGTCTGCTTGAAGCGAGAGCCGATGTCGTGCCTTGAAGTGAATCGCTCGACACGGTGCTCCTGGCCGAGGACCCTAATCGTCGTGGTGGGCGTCGCTTTCAACTGTTTGAGCAAGACGTCCTTTCGGGACAGCCGCCCCCATTGGGTGTTGCCGCGAGGGTCGTCGTCGGTGAACTTCGTGAGGAAGGCGTAGACGTACTTGCCGTCCTTGGATTGCGTGTAGTAGATGTCATTGTCGCCGGCTGTTGTGCAAAGACGGATGTCGTGAATGGCCTCGTCGTTGACGAACATCCACAGAGCCAACTCGCGGAATCTCTCTTCCTGCTTCAGCGGAATAGTGCCCGACGGCATCGGCCCCATGTTGATCAGCAGGTTCCCCCCTTTTGCCCGGGTTTCGATCAGCATGTTGATTAACTGCGACCCCGATTTGTAATCCTCGTTCGTCGGCTTGTATTGCCATTGGTTGCCCAGGGTGAAGCACGTTTCCCACGGCCCGGGAATGGGGTCTGCCGGAAGTCGCTGTTCGGGCGTGACCATTTCGCCCCGGGTAACAAGGCAGTTCGGGGCGATCTTGTGGACGTATTGCGTCAGCTCCGCCTTATGGCCACCGTCGAGGAAGATCACGTCGATGTCGCCGTAGTTGGTCAGCAGTTCGTCGAGATGACGCTTGGTGTACTCGATCAGGTCGTTGCGGATTCTACCGATTTCCCTGCCTCCTCGGGCGGGGACGTCGTGCTTGTAGTTGAAGGCGAAGTCCTCGGGAGAGTAGTAGAAGCCGACCTTCATGTCGTGTCGTCGGCATGCGTCGACGTAGGCCCGGACGATGTCCTTGCCGTACGGCGTATTCATGATGCTGAAATCGGTGGTCTTGGTGTCCCACATGCAGAACCCGCTGTGGTGCTTGGTGGTGAAGACCATGTATTTCACGCCGGCCAGCTTGGCCAGCGCCATCCACTTGTCGGGATCGTACTGATCCGGGTTGAAGGTCTTGGGCAGCTCGTTGATGTAGCGATCCAGGTACTTCTGGGAGGCGTAGTCCATCGAGTGGCTGATCACGGAGCCCAACTGCGAATCGAGCGACCAGTGGACGAACATGCCCAGCCCCCAGTCCATGAACTCCGCCTCGCGGGCGGGATCGTTCTTCAGCGCCCCGGCCAGTTGCGGCTTGCTGGTTGTTTGTGCGAGACCGACCGGGGTGGCGACCGCGAGCGCAAGCAGCAATAGGGCCATTGCTCGGGATGTCGTCTTCACGTCTCCAAGCGATGTGATCGTGCTCATTTCAGCTTTCCCTTCTCAGATTTCTCGTTTCGGGCCGAAGGTGTTGTGATTCCCCTGGTCGGGCGCCGGTTTGCCAGCATCGCCTTATGGCCCCGACTATTTCGCCGATGCGTCGGAATTGCTGCCCGAAGTCTCAACCAGCCAGATGTTTCGGAATTGCACGGCCGATCCGTGCTCCTGAAGAACGATGTGCGAGAGCGGTTCCTCGGGGTAGGCGGCATACTTGTTCCGTCGCAGCGACAGCTTGAAATTGTCGTGGATCAACACGCCGTTGAGCCGCACCGTCACCCGGGCCGCCTTGCTCTCCATGCGATGGCCGGCGGCGTCGAAGCCCGCGGCCTTGTACTGCAGGTCGACCGTCTGCCACTTGCCCGGCCCCAGGGCGGCGTTGACGTCGGGCACGCGGAGTTGATAGATCGCCCCGCAGTCGCCCAGCCCGGGACTCTCCTTCGCGGCACTGTTGAGAATCTGCAGCTCGTACAACGGCCCGAAGAAGATCCCGCTGTTGCCACTACCCTGCTCGGGCAACTTGAACTCGAGATGCAGGCGGTAGTCGCCGAACCGCTGGCGGGTACACAGAAACTGCTTGCGCCGCTTGCCCTCGAATTCAAACGCGATCTCCATTGCCCGGCCGTCGACAAGTTTCCACTGAATCTCTTTCTGGTCGTTGTCCGGGTTGATCTTCAGGAACGAGAACGGCCGCCAGGCATCGAAGTTCGAGCCGTCGAAGAGCACGACCGCTCCGGCCGGCGGGGCGAGGCCGAGCGTCGCCTTTGCGGTGCCCGGCGTCGCTTGCGCCATGGCGGTCATCGGAGCGACGAAGAACAGAATGCCTGACAGGCACGTAGGTACTCCGACCACGAATAGGATTGACCTTCGTCCAACGTGACGTTTCCACTCAGCGCTCCGTTCACATACAGGCGGAAGACGCCCCCTTTCGCGGCATGGATGGTTGGAGCAACATTTCGCAGACACCCGCCGCCCCACCGAAATTGACGTCGATCTGGAACGGCGGATGGAAGTCGAACAGGTTCGGGTATTCGGTGATTTCATCATTGTCTCCAGTTTCTGGCCCCACCCAACGCTACTCCTCAGGTGTAGCTTTTAGTTCGTCGGTCGCAGGAGATCACTCGCTGCCCGTCGCCGTATCTTGCCATTGGATGCTCGCCGTTCGTTTCTGGATATCGAGTTGAACCGTTGCATGCCGAAACGTCCGGGAATAGCGAAAACCGTCCTTCGTTGCCGGGCCGCTGGGAGGACCAAGGGGTCGGTCATATTCCGGAAACCAGCGCATCCAGCGGTCGTTCTCGTTGGCCGAGTATCCCTCGTGGATACGGAAGTAGCTGTGCTTCTCGGCGCAGACCAGGAAGATGGCCAGAGGATACGTGAGGCCCGCACGCGCCTGAGCATGGGCTCTGACAGTCGCGTGTCCCTCGTCGATGCCCATGACGCTCGTATTCCTTGGCGAGGCGAACCCGGTGCTGAAGGCAATGATCTTGCCCTGGCGCGCGGCCTTCTGCATCGCGTCGATGCCCTTGGCCACATACTCCTCATAGCTGGCGCCGCCCACGTTGTGGAAGAACCCTTCCAGGTAAGACCCGTCGAAGTAGTCCAGATACTCGAGCCCTGCGTTCTCGAAGCGCGCACGGAGGATGTTGGCGATCATCAGTTCGTTCGGGCCGATGGCTTCGCGCGTTTGCTTCATCATCACGTGGTAGCCGTCCATCGTCTGCTTCTTCTTCGCTGCGCCGATCTGCCGGGCGAGATATCCCGGCTCCAAGGCCTTGACGTTGCCGTCGAGGAAGATGCCGTCGATGGCCGGGGCCGCGGTCATGCTACTGCAAGTGTCCACCCACCACGTACGCAAGTCCGAGTTGGAGAGGTCGTACGCCTCGACGCGATTGCGTACGAGCTTGGTGCTGCCCTTCTCATCCTTGAGCAACGCTCCGGGGATTTCCTCGAGCCCCTTGTTGGCCGCATAGCCCCCGTAGTGGACCATGACGTTGCGGTAGTAGAGGATCTTGACCTTGGGGTTGATCTTCTTCACCGCTCGAGCCGCGGCCA
>CAZEBQ010000215.1:6099-7492 GCA_964510295.1 uncultured Anaerolineales bacterium
TGATCATGTGTTTTGAAGTCACGGCAAAGCTCCTGTCTACTCAAATACCTGGTGGCCAGACCTTCGACTGGCCTTTCTTCAGCGAAATCACCTTGCTCAGTTTATCCTGGGCATAGATGCGGAACTCCCCGTCCCGGTTTGCGCGAATCGTCGCCTGGACGAGCTGTCCTTCCTTCCATTCCATATCGACCTCAAAGCCCCCCCGCGCCCGGAGGCCCTTGACACTCCCCTTGGGCCATGCCGAAGGCAGGGCAGGAAGGAGGTCGAGAATATACGGAGCTTCCGCCAGGCTATCTGGCGGCACTACAGCAACAAACTGGTTGGACCGCTCGGGGTCTTCCCGATACGGAACATAGGCAGCAGCGGCGATGGTATCCGCCTCTGGATCAATACTGCGGAGGTGGCTCTGCAACAACATCTCGGGGATTGCCGCACCGCCGCCAAAATTTCCGTCAATCTGAAAGCGGCCACCGTTGAGGAGATTGGGATTGGGCGTACCAAACACTAAGTCATGATAGTACTTTAGTGCCTCGTCTCCGTTGCGCAGGCGGGCCCAACAAGCAGCTCTCCAGGCACCTTTCCACCCGCCTCGGCCGACGCGCACCTTGAGCACGGTTTCGCAGGCTTTAGCCAGTTGTGGAGTCGTCAAAGGGGAGAAGTCGCGCCCCGGGTGAAGGGCGATAAGGTGAGAAAGGTGGCGATGGGTGCCCTTGGGATCATCCCAATCTTCCGGCCACTCCTGTATCTGACCGTGCGAATTGATCTTCTGCGGCGAGAATTTCGGTATGAACTCCCGCAAGGTTTGGCGAAAATCTGCGTCCCGGTCCAGAACGATGGATGCCTCAATACAATCGGTGAACAGGTTCACCAGTAGTTGCTGATCATAGCTCGCGCCCCAGGCCTGCTTGTTCAATTCTCCAAACTTCTTCTCCAGGAAGGAATTTTCCGGCGACCAGGTGGGATAGACAACAAGCGTGCCATCCTTCCAGGGAGCAAGATGTTCAAAGAAAAACTCTGCGGCGCCTTTCAGAATCGGGTAAACCTCTTCGAGATAGGCGCGGTCCTTGCCGAAGGCATAGTGTTCGAACAAATGTTGAGCCAGCCAATGGCCACCCTGCTGAATGCGGCGTCCATGTACATTCTGAGCAGTGAAACCAAAGATGTTTCCATTCAGGCCTACCGTCCACCCTTTCTTCACGCCAAAGGTCCCCCACGCGGTATGCCTGCCGGATTCCGCGAGTACATTTGTCCACTCCACAAATGGAGAGAAGCTCTCAGGGAGGTTCGCCGTTTCGACCATCCAGTAGTTCATCTGGACATTGATATCCGTGTGGTAGTCGCTCTGCCACGGGGGGGCCAGCAGAGTATTCCAGAGCCCTTGCAAGTTGGACGG
>CAZEBQ010000216.1:0-7485 GCA_964510295.1 uncultured Anaerolineales bacterium
CCGGAATGGATGTTCGCTCGGCCCGTCTTACCGTTTGCGGCGGAAGAGCATGGCAGCGCCGCCCAGCGCCAGCAGCGCCAGCGTGGCCGGTTCGGGCGTCACGGTGAAGGTGAAGTCCCCCAGGTCCATCGAGCCCGGTTCGCTGCGGTGTGCGTACTCGCCCTGCCCGGCCCCGTCGATGCGGGTGGTCGTGTCGATTTCCTGCTGCTGGTCATAGATGCCGCCATCCAACCTCACCGTGTAGGTGTTGGGTCCGCCGGGGTTGTACGCCGGTGCCGCGAAGGAAAGCGTCCCGAACTCGATGTCCAGAGCATCGTTGACGGGATACCCCATGCTGCCGCCACTGGTTCGGATGACGAACCCGTCGTCGGCGACATTGTCGTCAATCGGTGCTGTGCCCAGCAGCGCCATGGCGAACATCTCCCACGTCCACGTGGCCGTCGAAATGTTGATGTCGGAGTTCGCGAAGTTCAGCGACAGGACGACGATGCCGTTGAGCGGATTCTTGGGCATACCTGATGGCACGTTATTCCACGTCTGATTGTCCAAGACGGTCACCGCGATGGCCGATCCCTCTTCCACGGACCCACCGTTTGCCAGTGGAGCCGCGTCGTCGGTAGCAGTCATCGACAGGTCCGACCGGAAATCTGCCAGTGCCGGAGTGGCAACCACCAGGACGGCTATGAGTGCGAGTTTGCGAGCGAACATTCCTTTACCTCCCTGCTTCGGGCTATACGCCCTTGTTCCCACACAGTCTACACACACCGCACGCCGACACGGTGTTCCCCCCACGTCTGCCCTGCAGGGAAAACCGAACCGCTCTATAGTCTCCGAACGGCTTTCCACAACCACGTCAGTATAACCGGAATTCGGCAAAAGTCAAATCCAGCAGGGCGTTTTTCGGCCCCAAGAACACACTGATTTTTAAAGAAAAAATCCGTCTCTGTGCCCCGAATCGGCCATCGAGGGCCGCTTTTGGCCGTTCGCGCGGCACGGCCCGCCCTCTCCGGCGACGAAACACGCCCAGTTGGCCAAAAAAAAACGGTTTCGGCCGCGTATCGCATGTGACACCATGTAGGGGGCGGCGGGTTCTGCCATTGGGGGTGACTCTTTCACCGCCGCGGCGGGTGCGGAGACCCGCCGCGCACGGCCGGGTTCTGCCGTTGGGGGTGACTCTTTCACCGCTGAGAGGCGGCAATCGTCTTCGGGTGGGGCGTCATATCAACTCGCGGGTGGGCGAGCATCTTCTTTCGTCCTTCGCCGATGGCGCCCAGCATGGCGGCGTAGTCGGGGTCGCGCGTGTCTGTGAACAGGGGCGCTCCCTTGCCGCCGGTCTCGGTGCCGAGGCCCCGGCCGCCGGCCGGCTTCGCCAGGTGGGCCGTCAGGGCGGCCGACCACTCGGGATGCGTGAAGTTGATCCACGCGAGTCGTCCGTCCCAGATGCGACCGTGGTCGTTCGGGTTCGGCACGTCGCCGTGACACGACTTGCACCGCCTGTTGTAGACGCCGAGGTACGCCTTGGCGAACCACTGCGACGGGCGCCCGCTCTCGACGTCGGTGCACAGGTCCCGGTAGCCGGGCGAGCGGGGCCGGCTGTTCGCATAGGTGGCGTAGTACGGGATGTTGGCGTCGATCCAGGTATAGATGCGCCGGCGGTCCTCCAGGGGTATCGTGCGGCCGCAGTGATCCGTGTCGATGCGCTCGAGCAGGCGGCTGGCGTGCGACCCGGTCCAGAGCGGCTGGTTGACCGCCGTCGGTGTCCGCAGCAGCCAGTAGAAGTGGACGAGCGGTTTGCCCTTGGCCTTCTCGGCGGGGAGCATCTCGCCGGTGGCCATGTCGTGCTGCCGGTACGAGCGGCTGCGGCCGAGGAGGTTGTCGTAGGCCATGTTGAAGAGGCGTGTCTTGTCGCCCGAGAAGTCGTATCCGCCCTTCGGGTCGGCCCCGCTGTGGCACTTCACGCAGTACTTGTCCAGGACCGGCTGGACGACCTTGACGAAATCGACGACGCCGTCGGTGCCCCAATCGGGCATCTGCGGCTGAATGGGCGGATGCCGCAGCGCCAAAGGCATCTTGTCGTATCCGGCCCAGGGCGTGGCGTGGCGCGGCTCGTGGCACCCGATGCAGCCGAGCGTTTCGCCGGGCATCAGTTGCAGGGCGGAGGTCTGCCGCTGGAGTTCGCGTCCCTCGGCGTCGAGCACCTGGAGGTAGATCTCCTGGAGCGCGGGCGCCCTGAAATAGGCCGACCCGTCGGCCTCGACCGGCACGCGGCCCCAGCATTTCTTGGCGTAGTAGGTTCCGTAACTCATCAGGGGCGACTGGTCGTAGGCCCGGCTGCGGAGGTCGCGCGTCTTGCGCATCTGCTCCATGATCTGGATCGTCTTGACGCGGCCGCGCTCGATTCCGCGAAGCCCTTCATACACGTCGGCCACGAAGAGCGTGCCCCATCGGACCTCGCCGCCCGGACGCTTCTGCACCTGTTGGACGGCCGGCAGATTGGGCGGCGTGCGGCGCGGTCGCAGGAGCAGGGGACCGTAACATCCTTGCTCCGGGTCCGAGACGACGGGTGCCGTGTTGTCGCACAGGTCCAGCAGGTAGATGCCGAACCGCCCGCCCTTGCCGCAGGCCACGAGAAACTGGTAGTCGCTGACCGGGTACGGGTCGCGGTACGACCAGCGGTACGAGCGGTCGCCGATTTCGGGGAACGCCTGGGTGATCCATGCGAAGCCGCGGTCGCGCGGGGCCTCCAGGCCGAGGCCGGGGTGGATGAGTCCGACGGCGCCGTGCGGCCATCCGTGATGGGGGGCGAAGGTGGCCACCACCAGGTCGCGATGCCCCGGCACCGGACGGGCCTGCCAGAACGTGCCCACGTCGCGGATCGTGTTGCCGAAGAACAGTTGATAGTGCCGCCCGTCGGGGTTCTGCGTCCACAGGCTCTGCCGGAACGTCAGGTCGCGGTCGATGTACTCCCACCGCGTGAAGAGGACGCGGCCGTCGGGCAACAGGTGCGGCGAGAAATCGGACAGGGTGTTCTGGCTGACGCACCGGACGGCCGTGCCGTCTCGCCGCATCACGTGCAGGTTCGACGCCGGCCCGGGCTGGCACACCGTGTAACCGCCGCGGCGAGTGGAGACGAAGAGGAGGTCGCCGCCCGGCAGTTCCATCGCGCCGACGTCGTAGTGGTCCCCGTGGCGGCTGATCTTCCCGAGACCCGTGCCGTCGGCGCCGATCTCGTACAGTTGCCAGCACGGCTCGCTCCTCTTGCGGTACGAGAAGAAGAGGGTGCGGGCGTCGGCCGAAAGGTTCATGTCGAAGATGCAGCCTTCCGGGTCGCGGAAGATCGTCTTGGGGGGCTGATCGGGGCGGGCGGGGTTGTAGATGCGGATGCTGCAGCCCCAGCGTTCGGGCACGCTCTGCCAGATGGCGCAGTTGGCGGCGTTCGGGCGGCTCAGCGGATGGCGCGTGAAGAAGACGATGGGGCCCAACTGCCGGACCTCGCCGGCAAGGAAGCGGTTCACTTCGTCGGCGAAGGCGGTGACGGTCTTCTCGCCGGAAAGGCGTCCGGCCTCGGCGTCGGCGACAAGTTGGCCCCGTCGCCTTGCGAATGCCGACAGACGGTCGAGGTAGCGCTGCCCCTCCGGCGAGAGTCCCTCGGCGCGGCAGACGAGATCCAGCAGCGCCGTGCGGCGGGGTTCGAATTTCAGTGCGGACTGTTTGCCGGAGGACGGTCCGGCGCCGGCGATCAGGTCCTGGCGCAGTTCGATGCGGCGCTTCCGGCCGTTGGCGGCGAACCACAGGTTCCGAAAACCCGCCGGCCTCTGCCACGGTCGCAGGCCGACCGCGCCTTTGGGCAGCGCGCCGCGGGTGTCGCTCACGGAGGCGACCTGCTTGCCGTTCACGTCGACATCGATTCGGTCGCCCTCGATCCGGACCACCAGCGGGATCCACGTCTTCAGCGGGACGGGCGTCTCGGTGTCCCTGATCAGCGAGAAGTCGTGTCGATGCCGCCCGATCCTCAAGTGCCCGGCGCGCGGATCCAGGGCGATCTCGTACCCGATGAACTTATCGGCTCCGACGCCGGCCTCGCTTACGCGGACGATCAGCCCGGCGTTGCCTTCTGCCGCCCCCTCGAAGTAGACCTCGACGCCGGCCTGGCCGTCGGCGAAGTCCGTCCCGCGGGCTACGAGTTTCGGTCCCGGACCGCCGCTTGCCCAGACCGCCTTGTCGCGAACCGTCCAACCGCCCCCGTGTGCGACCAGGTTCGTCCGTGCCGCCGGCGCGCGTGCGGCCGCAAGGCCGACGCACAGCAGTGCGATGCCTAACCTCGCGCAGCCCATGCCGTCTCGCCCCCGAAAAAGGTACCAGGCACCTTTTTTCGTACGTGTTTAGCGTCCCACGCGCCACCCCGCTAAACACGTACCTTTTTTCAGAACCGCCTTTAGGCTATCACGAGCGCCGATTGCAAAAAAGGTACTTGGGGCCTTTTTCGAATGGGGTCGGACCGTTTAGGTTCCGTGCACCTGGTTTAACCCCACATCGCCACTTCGGCATTTCGCGCGGTGGGTCTCCGCACCCACCGCGCGTAACGGGCCGTTTGCGGGGCTGCGCGGCGGGTACCCGTTCGACAGGCTCAGGGCAGGCTCCGACCCGCCGCGCACGAAATGGCGCTGTAGTGTTGAGCCCGCCGCCTTTGAGGCGGTGAAGTTTCAGTGAGGCGGTTTGTTGTGTGTCACCCCGAGCGAAGTCGAGGGGTCTCGTCGTTGCCGTTGTGTCGTGAAAACGGCGAGATTCCCGTTCGGCTGCCGAGCACATGGTCACCCTTCGGGATGACCATGCCACCCGCCAAGACCGAAACGTGGCAGGCCGGGTACACCCTTCTCGCCGGCCGGACGCGGCCGTAGCCGTCCGTCCGGCTGGTCTCATAAAGGAAGGAAACCCGGACGTGCGTCCGGGCTTCCTTTGGGTTCTCGACCTTCCACCACTGTGCCGTGAGGATTTGTTGGAATCAACCCACTTGTAAAATGGGTGCCTTTGGACCGCCTCGGAGGTCCCGCCGAAGCGGGCGTGTCCTGGGCGGTTCAATGCGGCTCCCTAAGCAGGTTTCATCGGTTGTTCCAATGGAAATCCTAAACACGGGCACGGCAGAGGGCCGATGCCTCTCATTTAATCCTACGTCCCTGTCATCGGTCGGCCAAGGGAAAAAACTTTATGCAATCCGATCCTGACCGGCTCCGGGGCAACGGGCGGTCGCGTGTCTCCGAACTGTCGCCGCGCCGAAACCTTCGTCATCGCGGCGAGGACTTCGGCTGGCGGCCTGGTTTGCCGCTGGATGTTTCTTCCTTGCCTATGGCAGCCGTCACCTGCTGCTGATTTGCATGGTGTTGGTTGCGTTTGGGATGCCAACCTGGTAAGATGGTTGTGGTTGGGATTCGCCGGCCTATCGTAGTACTACTACGGTACGTTCCGCGCGGCGGCCTTCCCAGGCCGCCGCGAACGCAGTTTATGCCTGTTCCTGGTGGCCTGGGAAGGCCACCAGGCGGACAAAAAGGCGAAGTAGCGTTGTAGGACTAGGGAGTGTGCGATGACACACGCGGCTGCGATGACACACACGGCTGACAGGCAGGGCCATTCCGTTGCATCCCGCATCGCCGGCATCGTCCTGGCTCTTGTCGGCGGCCTCGTGTGGCTGGTGCCGGTCCTCGGCTTCGTCTTCATCGTCCCGAAGTTCGTGCACGTCTTCGACGAGTTGGGGGTGGCGTTGCCTGTGCTGGCGCGTTCCGTGATTGGCGTTTCGGGCGCCGTGGCGCGCTACTGGTTCCTCGCTGGAGGGGTCCTTGCGGCCCTGGTGATGGGTCTGGTCGTCGCGTCGGTCGTAGCCAGGACACGGTGGCCCGTATGGCTGTCCGTGGCATTCGCGGTCGTGTCGCTCGTTCTGGTGATTGTGGTCCAGACCCTTCTCGTGATAGGCCTCTTCCTGCCCCTGGTGAGTGTCGTGCAAGCGATGGCGTAGACGCGAGCGACGGCAAGTCCCGGCACCCACGGCGGTCTCACAGGGACCGGCGCGCCACCGGCACCGTCGTGCGGGACAACGAACTGGTTGACACCTCCCTGCCTCGCCTTAGAATGGAACCTGAACCGCTGGCCGGGGGCAGTGTGCATGATTCGAGTGACGGTGGCGGCGCTGGTGACCTTCGCGGCGTGCCTGGCCGCTGGGGCGCCGAAGGGCGAGACGCGGCCCGAGGTGCCGCGCACCCGCCTCGACCGCTTCAAACCGCTCGTCCTCGAGACCGACGACCTCCGGACCATCCGCGGGGGCGAGACGGCCGGCGACGCCGCCAAGGTCGTCTCGGCCATCCGCATCGACGCCAAGGCCCGCGCCGTCCGCATCCCCGTCACGCCGACGCGGACGCGGGGCGTGGTCGAGCGTCTGCTGTCGGCGTGCGGCAAGTATCCGGCGGGGTCGGTTCTGGTGACGCGGTGTTCGGCGGCCGAGATGGCGGCGGCGTTTGCCAAGGCGGGCTTTGAGGCCGGCACGCGCCCGCAGCCCGTCGGCGGCGACCGGGCACGACCGCCCTCCGGCGGGGCGGTTGAGATCACCCTCCTCGCGACGACCCCCGGCGGCAAGGTGACGCGCATCCCGGCCGCACGACTGCTCGCCGCCAAGTCCGACGGCACGCCGCTCGGCCCCGGCCGATGGGTCTACGTCGGCCCGCAGCGCGTCGGAGACGAGACCGACAGCGTTCTTGTGACCGAAGTGACCGGCAGCGCCGCAACCTGCGACCTGCGGGACGCAAGCGCCATCATCTATTGGGTTCCTCGCACCGCAGATCGGCAGGTGTACGCCCGGGCCTGCTACGCGTCGCGTGAGTCGCTGCCGCAGACGGGTGCGGCATTCGAACTGGAGATCCGCCCGGCGACAACGGGAAAGCCTCCGCCGTAGCGCCTTGGTGTGGCAAGTTTTTCCGGCGCGGCACGATGGCGCGAAGCGTCGGCCGCAGGCGTTTAGCCGTCGGCGGCACGCCGACGGGATCGGCGGTTACGTGTTGCGAAGCCAAGGGGCGTCGCCGTGCCGGCGACGGCTAAACGGGCCGGGTTGAGCCGTTGGGGCGCTTGCGTTTAGCCGTGGTGCGCCCGCGTTTAGCCATCGGCGGCACGCCGACGGGAGCGGCGTTTGCGTGTTGCGAAGCCAACGGCCGTCGCCGTACCGGCGACGGCTAAACGAATAGGGATAAACTGCGTTCGCGGCGGCCTGGGAAGGCCGCCGCGCGGAACCGGGCGAGGCGTCGGCCGCGAGCGTTTAGCCGTCGGCGGCACGCCGACGGGACCGGCGTTTGCGTGTTGCGAAGCCAAGGGGCGTCGCCGTACCGGCGACGGCTAAACGAACAGGGATAAACTGCGTTCGCGGCGGCCTGGGAAGGCCGCCGCGCGGAACCGGGCGAGGCGTCGGCCGCGAGCGTTTAGCCGTCGGCGGCACGCCGACGGGACCGG
>CAZEBQ010000217.1:0-7485 GCA_964510295.1 uncultured Anaerolineales bacterium
AAAACCGTAGCGCACGTCCATGTTGTTCTGCTTGGCGCCGGTGACGGCGCTGAGAGCATTACCGGCCAGGTCGTAGACGTGCAGGCCCCACTGGGGGTCGCCCACGTCTTTGTTGTTGCCGATGATCAGGCTCAACGACGGGTCGGTCGGGTGGACCCAGACGGCGGCATCGTCGGCCGATTCGGAGTGGGCAAACGGCGGCGTCTCCAGGCGGGGCGCAACGGTGAAGTCGCCGGCGGCCGTCGCAGACATCGCCGCCAGCAACATCCCCACAAGCCGCGCCAGGGCAGGGGGTCTCACAGAACATCCTCCCCTGAGGAATACGGGGCCGGGCGCCCGGATCGGACGCCGTGCGGCGAAATAGGCCGCGCCCGCTCACACGCAGACCCGGCCCGCCTGTGCCACACAACCCCTTTGTCATCCCTATTATACCACGCATTCCAGCAGAAGCAAGCAGGTACCCCGGGCTGCTTTCGCCTACTCCGTTGGCTTGTGAGAGGCCAAGTCCTTTCATCGCATTTTCAGCGCGCACGTTGCCCGGGTACGCCATCAGTTGTCATCACTTGGCAAGACGGAAGGTGGCCCGGCTTCGCGGCATGCAGCCGCTTCGCCGCGGCAGTCTCCGTCCCTCGCAAGCGGCGAACGAAGACTGGTGGAGCCGAGGGGATTCGCGTACGATCACGGTAGGACGGAACCGCATGGGCTGGTCAGCGCCGCTGCCCACCGGCAAAGAACGCTCTTGACGTCGGAGGCTTAAGAGCGTAGATTTCGTAAGTGGTAGGCACTCGCATCAAGGCTGAGCGTATGGCGGTTGCAAAGGAAGAGGTCGAGCGCCGCATGAGGCGGTTTGTGCAGGTGTGCCGTAAGCGTGGCTTGAGGGTCACGCACCAACGCACGGAGATCTTCCGCGAATTGGCCGGGACGGACGAGCATCCGGACGCCGAGACGATCTACCGGCACGTGCACCGGCGCATCCCGGCGGTATCCCTGGATACGGTCTACCGGACTCTTGGGATGCTGGAGGAACGGGGCCTCATCGGCAAGGTCGAAGTCCAATGCGGCGCGGCCCGGTACGACGCGAACAGCAATAACCATCACCACTTCGTATGCACCGTGTGCGGCCTGGTGCGTGACGTGTACAGCGAGGCGATGGACGAGGTTCCTGTTCCGGCTTCCGTCCGGGAGATCGGAACGGTGACATCGCGCCGCGTGCAATGGCGTGGCGTTTGCTCGCGATGCTCGGCTGGCAAGACGACGCGACAATGACCAACGGCTGCTTCGCCGTTCTTGTCTTGCCGCAATCCAGGTAGCCTTACGGAATAGTGGCAATGGCCGACATGAAATAAAGGAGATCCAAAATGGCCAAGAAATCCAAGCGACTGACCACGGCGTCCGGCGCGCCGGTTGACGACGATCAGAATACCGTCACCGCCGGGCCGCGGGGACCTGCGCTCATGCAGGATGTGCACCTGATGGAGAAACTGGCGCACTTCAATCGCGAACGCATCCCGGAACGCGTGGTCCATGCCAAGGGGGCGGGCGCGCACGGGGTCTTCGAGTGCACGGCTGACATGGGCAAGTACACGCGCGCGGCGTTCCTCTCGAAGGTCGGCAAGAAGACCGAGGTCTTCGTTCGGCTCTCCACGGTGGGCGGGGAGAGGGGCTCAGTGGACTCGGCGCGGGACCCGCGGGGGTTTGCGGTGAAGTTCTACACCGAGGAAGGCAACTACGACATGACGGGTAACAACACCCCGGTCTTCTTCATCCGCGACCCGCTCAAGTTCCCCGACTTCATCCACACGCAGAAGCGCAACCCGAAGACGAACACGCCCGACCCCGACATGTTCTGGGATTTCCTTTCGCTGACGCCGGAGTCCATCCACCAGGTCACGATCCTCTTCTCGGACCGCGGCACCCCGCGAACCTATCGCCACATGAACGGCTACAGCAGCCACACCTTCAAGTGGTACAACGCCAAGGGCCGGTACTGCTGGGTCCAATACCACTTCAAGACCGAGCAGGGGATCGAGAACCTGACCCGGGACGAGGCCGCCCGTTTGGCGGGCGAGGACTCCAACCACGCGACCCGGGACCTGTGCGAGGCCATCGAGCGGGGCGACTATCCCTCCTGGCGCGTCTGCGTCCAAATCATGCCGCCCGAGGAAGCGAAGGACTACCGCTGGAACATCTTCGACATCACCAAGGTCTGGCCGCACGCCGACTACCCGCTCATCGAGATCGGCCGCATGACGCTCAACCGCAATCCCGAGAACTACTTCGCCGAGGTCGAACAGGCGGCGTTCTCGCCGGGGAACTTCGTGCCCGGCATCGGGGCGTCGCCCGACAAGATGCTCCAGGCCCGCATCGTCTCGTACCACGACGCGCACCTGTACCGGCTCGGGCCGAACTACCAACGGCTGCCCGTCAACGCCCCGAAGGCGTGCAAGACCGCCAACTACCAGCGTGACGGGTACATGCGTTTCGATGATAACGGCGGAGGCGGCCCAAACTACTGGCCGAGTTCGATGGGCGGGCCCGCTCCCGATTCGTCGGTTGCCGAACCCCCTATCGAGTTGGAAGGCGCGGCCGCGCGGCACCCGCAGGAACTCACCGATGACGACTTCGTCCAGGCCGGCGAACTGTACCGCCGCGTCATGACCGACACCGACCGCGACCACCTGATCGGCAACATCGTGGCTCACTTGGGCAATGCCCGGAAGCGCATCCAACTCCGCCAGACGGCCCTGTTCTTCAAGGCCGACCCCGACTACGGCCGACGCGTTGCCGAAGGCGTGGACCTCGACGTGGCCGAGGTCGAGCGTCTCGCGGCGATGTCGCAGCAGGAGCGAATCGAGGCGACCGCCGAGTAGCCCCGGTCGCGCGCACGCCGTTCTCAAACGGCCGAGACGAGCACCTTGGCGCCGGACATGGCCCGGACCACGGCCGAGTCGCCGACAAGCGGCGGGACGAGGTGGGGGCGAAGCCATCCGCACGTGCCACGGGGACCGACGGTGGTGTCGCCCGTTGCTGACGCGGCTGGCGTATGCCTTCTTGTTCGGGTATGTATGCGACGGCCCAGCAGGCCCAGGCCGCCAGGCGGGTGCGGAGGCCCGCCGCGCTGCCATGCGGATTGACGACGCTCTATTCGCCGTCCTCGCGGTTCCGGTCCGAACCGGACGCCTGCTCGATTCGGATCGCGGCCCGCGGGTCGCCCATGCGGACGTGGATATCCTGCTGCGGGAACGCGATCTCGATGCCGTGGGCGCGGAACGCCGCATCGACCGCCCGGTGTATTTCGTCCTTGGCCGCCAGGAAGTACGTGACGCCCGAGATGAAGAAGCGTAACTTGAAGTTCAGGGCGCTGCCGCCGAACTCGTCGAAGAAGGCCGAGGGGGCCGGGTCCTGAAGCACGTGCGGGTTCTTGCTCGCACATTCCAGGAGCAGGTCGGTCGCCAGTTTCGTATCCGACCCGTAGGCGATGCCCACCGTCAGCGTCAGCCGCAGCAGGTTGTCCGACAGCGACCAGTTCATGAGCCGCCCCGTGACGAACTCCTTGTTCGGCACGATGAGTTCCTTGCGGTCCCAGTCGGTGACGGTTGTGGCGCGGATTCGGATCTTGGTGACCGTGCCGGTCGTCTCGCCGACGGTCACGACGTCGCCGACGCGCATCGGCCGCTCGAACAGGATGATGAGGCCCGACACGAAGTTGGCGAAGATATCCTGCAACCCGAAGCCGAGCCCCACGGTGATAGCGGCCGCCAGCCACTGCACCTTCGCCCACCCGATGCCGATCAGGCCGAACGTCGCCACCACGCCCACGATCGTGATGATATAGCGCGAGACGGTCGTGATGGCGAAGCGGACGCCGGCCGCCAGCGGCAGGTGCTGCAGCACCGCCACCTCCAGCAGGCCGGGCAGGTTCTGCGCCGCCATGACGGTGGCGGCGGCGGCCAGGAGGGCCAGCCCCAGGTCGCCCAGCGTCACGACCGCTCCGTCGCCGTACGACCACACGTCGTACCGGTTCAGCACGCGCAGCGCCGGCAGCACGTCGACCCAGATGAGCCACAGGCCGACCAGCATGGCGATGCCGGCGGCGACGCGCGCCAGGCGCCGCGTCTGCTCGCTCAGAGCGACCAGGTTGGTTTCCGCTTCCTCGACGGGCACCTCGCCGGTGGCGGCGTCGGTGCCGGGTTCCTCGCGTTGGGCGGCCTCGCGGCGCTGCTCGGCCATGCGGATGGCCAGCCGCCGCCGCGCCATGAACAGCGCCCGCATCACCAGGCCGTACGCCACCACCACAGCAATGGCCAGCCATAGGCTGACGACGAGTCTCTGAGCCATCTCGATGGCCGTATAATGCCACCCCGCCGCCAGCCCGGCCGCCAAGCCCAGCGGGACCGCCGCCGCCAGCGTGTACCACACGTACCGGAGGCGGTCGAGCCAGCCTCCCTGCCGCCGCGCCAGGAACCCGCGAATCAACTCGCCCGCCGGCCGCAGGACCCGCAGCACCAGCCCGCCCACGGCCAGCACGCCCGCCATGAACACCAGCCGGCCCAGCGTGTTCTTGTAGCCTTCGGCGGGCTGTGCCTCCAGGGCCGCCACCACGAAGACCACCGGCAGCAGGATCAGCAGCGGGCGGAAGAACTGCTTCCGCAGCACCTTCAGGCTGTGGGCGTTCCACAGGAAATGCCGGTGCCCCAGACCGTCCGGCAGACACAGCGCCCGCGCGACTTCGATCATCAGCAGGACCAGTGCGGCCGCCTCCAGGCCCGTGCCGAACGCCTCCGCGTGGGCGCTGGAACCCGCCGCCGACAGCCGCCATCCCAGGAAACCGACCGCCAGTGGGGCCAGCGCCACGAGCCACGCCGTCAGCGCCACAGTCTTCACGGTATGGGAATACGCGTCCGTCCTGGCGCGAACGACGCGGCCGCCCAGGTCCACGACGGCCAGGCGGGCCCGGCCGCGCGTCGCCACCATCGCCGCCACAAGCAGCACCACGACGGCCCAGAGCCCCGGCCGGGCCCGGACGTCGTCCCACAGGTTCCGGGCGAGGCCGGCCCACGCCTCCGTCCCGAAGAGCCACCCCGCCGCCCGCCATGCCGCCGACCACCACGACACCGCCGCGTCGGGCACCGCCGCCCCGGGGGGCGCGACGTCGGCGGCCGGCACCTCCGACACCCCGATCCACCCGCTGCTGCGGACCCACAGAGCCCGCTCGTCGATGTAGTCGGCAAACGCCACCGAGGCGTCGGCCAGTTCCTGCTCTTTCAGGTTCAACTGGACCAGGACGGACGAGTACTTCTCGTGGTCGGCGATGAGGTCGTCCAGGATCTGCTTCCGCCGCAGCAGCGTCTCGCGCGCGGCTTCGGTGATCTGGCCGATGCGTTGCCGGCCCAAGGCCTGGTCGAGCGAGCCGACCAGCGCCTCGACGCGGGCGTCGACGTTCCGCAGTTCATCCTGCCGGCGGCGCAGTTCGCTGAGGCTGAGCAGGACGTCGGCCAGTTCGGCCTTGCGGGCGGCGATGTTGCGGGTCCGGTCCTCGCGGTTCCGCAGCCGTTGCTGTCGCTGCCGCAGCACCCGGCCCATCTTCTCCGTCAGGCCGGCCACGCCGATATCGGCCTTGACCTCGGTGAAGTCCTGCATGAGGCGCTCGGTGCGGTTCTTGATGCGCTGGAGTTCGCGGCGGGCGGTCTCGGTCTTGGTGAGCAGGGCGTCGGGGCCGGTGCGGCGGGTTGCCAACTGGGTGTTCTCGGCCGCCAGTTCCTGGATGAGCGGATGCTGCTGGGCGGCCTGGCGCTCGGCCTCCGCCGCGTCCCGCTCCCCCTGCTGGGCCTCGCGGGCCTTGCGGCTGGCGACGGCGTCGCGCCACAGCGCCGCGCGCTTCTCGACGTGGTCGCGTGCGCGGACGGCCAGCTCGCGCCGGGCCGTCAGCAGGCTGGTCAGCGCCGAGAACGTATTGAGTTCCGCTTCGAGGGTCTTGATCTCGGCCTCGACGGCGCGGCGCCGAGCCCGGAGCAGCGTCTGCTGCGCCTCGGCGGCCACGGAGGCGGCCGGTGCCGCCGGCGCCGCCAGTTCCTTCTCGACCTCGGCCAGGCGTTTGCGGGCGGTCGTGATCAGGTCCGGCAGCGCCGCCTTGCGTTCAGGCCGGCCCTTAAGGCTGGCCTCCAGGTCCTCGACGGCCTTGTGTTGGGCGGCCAGTTCCGTTTCGAGTTTCTTCAGTTCCGCTTCGAGGTCGGCCGCCAACCCCTCCGCCGGGATGGCCGCCTCCGGGGCCGGCGCGGCCTCGGCCAGTTGGGTCCGGATGCGCTCCACCTCGGCCGGCGCCCCTTCGGGGGCCTTCGCGAACTGGGCGGCTTGGGCGGCGTGCGTATCGGCGCGTTGCAGTTCGGCCTGTGCCTGGGTCAGCCGCTCCAGGATCTTCTTCTTGTCCTCCTCCGAGAGGGCGGTCTTGTTCTCGATGACCTTGATGCGGGCCTCGATGGCCTCGGGCGTCAATTCCAGATCGGCCTCGCGGGGCGTGGCGACCTTGGTGGCCGGATCGGTGGCAGGCTCCACGGGGGTGGGTGACTCGGCTGGCGCCGCGGCGGTTCCGGAGGGGGGGGCCGTCGCGGGCGCTCGCTGCCCGGCCGGGGCTTCGGGGGACCCCGCAAGCACCTCGGCCGCCGGGCAGACGGCTGCGCCCATCATGCACGCCAGAAGAACGGCGCACCAGGTGCCTGCTCGTAGACTCTTGCCTGCTCCCTGCATCACCCACCTCCGTTGGATCCGTCATCCGCCGGCCCGCCACCGCGACACAATCCGGCGTCTTCTATCCGCCGATGATACCTCCAAGAACCGTCAGAACAAGGGCGGAGCGCGCCGGAACCGTCCGAATGTGATCCCGAATCAGCGACTCGCCCGGCACGCGGTCGTCGTCGAGGTTGAAGCGGAACCGTTTCCAGCGGGGATGCCCTTTGAGGACGTCGTATGCCTGCGGATTGCGGCCGGAACCTCGCCCCGATGGTGAATCTCGGGATCCATGAGGAGGGGGCCTTGGATCTCGCACAGGCCGTCGAACACAGCGTAAGAGGCCAGGTTCTTTCAGCGCATCTTCAGCGCGCAGATACCCCGGTACGCCATCACTTGCCATCACCTGCCAAGACGGAAGGTGGCCCGGCCTGCCCGGGCGGAGTTCGCAGAACGGAGCCCGGCTTCGCGGCATGCAGCCGCTTCGCCGCGGCAGTCTCCGTCCGCCGCAAGCGGCGAACGAAGACTGGTGGAGCCGAGGGGATTCGAACCCCTGACCTGCTGATTGCGAACCAGCCGCTCTCCCATCTGAGCTACGGCCCCACGTGAGCCGGGATTATACCGACCCGGTCGGCCGATTCAACCCCGTTGCTTCAGGAGAACTTGGCAACATCGCCCGGGCAGCGCGCGCCGGGCGGCAGGTCGGGGTACGTGTTTAGCGGGGTGGCACGGCCCTTGGGCCGTGCAGTCGCCCTCGGCACG
>CAZEBQ010000218.1:0-7478 GCA_964510295.1 uncultured Anaerolineales bacterium
GCAGGGTGACGATGAGGAGGTCTTGAGCCGGCTGCGCATGCGGACCCGGACGGGCCGCCCCGCGGGCGACGCGGCCTTCGTGGCCCGGCTGGAGGCGCTCAGCGGCCGATGGCTGGCCCCTCGACAGGGCGGCCGCCCACGCAAGACTCCGCGACCTTGAGCGCCGAGTGAAAACATGGGTACCGTCCCCAGGTTTCTGCCCGCCGCGCAAGGTGGGTTTCTGCCCGCCGCGCAAGGTGTGAATTCGCTCCTAGCCCTTGGGGGCACAACACCTGATTCGGCAGAACGCGCTGCGCGGGTGAACGAGGAACGTCGAGCGCTCAACGTGCAACACAACGACAACGGCGAGACCCCCGTTCGACTTCGCTCAGGGCAGGCTCTCGGCTGCGCTCGGGGTGACAGACTCGCGCCGAGGGGATTCGACGGAACTCACGAAGCGATCCGCGCGGCCCGGCGTCCGGCATCGCCCCCCCCCCCAGCCTCAGACGGTCTCCTGGCGCCGGCGGGAGGCACCGGAGAGGCTCGTGAACGCTCGCCTTACGTCGTCGGCCATCAGGTACAGCGACGGGACGATGACCAGGGTGATGACGGTGGCAAAGAGGATGCCGAACCCCAGTGACAGCGCCATGGGGATCAGAAACCGGGCCTGGCGAGACGTCTCGAAGATCATCGGCGCCAGTCCGCCGAAGGTCGTGACGGTGGTCAGCAGGATCGGCCGGAACCGCTGGATCCCCGCCGAGTGAATGGCGTCCTGGTAGGGCAGGCCGCCGTCGCGCCGCCGCCGGTTGGCGAAGTCGATCAGGATAAGCGCATCGTTCACCACCACGCCCGACAGGGCCACGATCCCGAACATGCTCGGAATGCACAGGTCATAGCCCATCAGCAGGTGCCCGAAGATGGCCCCGACGACCCCAAACGGAATGCTGACCATGACGATCGCCGGTTGGATGTAACTGCGGAACGGGATCGCCAGCATCGCATAGATGCCCAACATGGCCAGGGCGAACGTCACCTTCAGGCTGCCCATGCTTTCGCTGATGTCGGCCTGATGGCCTTCGAAGGTGTAACTGAGCCCGCGGTGCTTCTCGATCAAGCCGGGCAACACGTTGGCCTCCAGGTCGTCGAGCACCTCGCCGGCTTTGCTCCGGGGGACGATGTCGGCCGACACCTGCACGACGCGGCGGCCGTCGCGGCGGTCGATGGTCGTGTAGGCCCGTCCGCGGCGAACGCTCGCCACGTCGCGCAGCGGCACGAACGTGCCGGCCGGCGTCCGCACCAGCAGGTCGGTGACCGTCTGCTCGGTCGATCGGTCCTCCTCCGGCCGCCGGACGCGGATCTGGATCTCGTTGCGGCCGCGCTGCTGACGCAGCACCTCGGCGCCGTAGAACGCGTCGCGCACCTGGCGGGCGACCTCCCGGGCCGTCAGGCCCAGGCTCTTGCCTTCGGGTTCGACAACGAAGTCCAACTGGGGTTTGCCCGGCTGGAACCCGTCGTCGATGTCGCGGACGCGCGGGTACGTGCCGAGGACATCGGCCAGTTCGGTGCTGGCCCGTTCGAGGACGGCGATGTCGCGGTGGCTGAGTTCGACGGTGACGGGTCGTCCGCGGCTGCCTGGCCCACCGGCGTCGGAGGCGAACTTCAGGTACTCCACGCCGCCGACCTCGCCCACCACCTCGCGCCAGCGGTTCGTGAACGCCTCGGTGCTCATGGTCCGGTCGCGGACCTCGGGGTCGGCGAGTTCGACGCGTATCCGCCCGCTGTGGCTCCCTGAGATACCCACGTCGCTGAGGATGGCCTCCACGAGTTCCGGGTGCCCGCACTCCGCGATGACCTGCTCCGCCCCCTTCTGCAGACGCTGCATGACGGCTTCGGTCTGCTCGACCGGGGCCCCGTACGGCAGCAGGATCTCGGCCTCCGAGCGGTCGGACTCGACCACGGGAAACAGCGCGAACCCCAGGCGACCGCTCCACGCATAGGCCAGCGTGGCCCCCAGGAGGCTGAGCGAGACGGCGATCGTCAGATACCGGTGCCGAAGCGTCAGCCCGAGAAACGGCCCGTATCGGGTGACGACCCACTGCCGGAATCCGAGGCTGAACGCCTGCTGCCTCTGGTGCAGCCACCGCGCGATCCCGCGGCGGCGCCGCTCCCGGTGGTGTCCCAGATGGGCCGGCAGCACGAACAGACACTCCGCCAGCGAAATCAGGAACACGATGCACACGACGACCGGGATCATCTTGAAGATCTTGCCCGTGGTGCCCGGAACGAAGTAAATCGGGAGGAAGGCCACCATGTTTGTCAGGATGCTGAACGTGACCGGCATGGCCACCTCGCGCGCCCCTCGGACCGCCGCCTTCAGAAAGGGGATACCCTCCTGGTGATAGTGATACACGTTCTCGCCCACCACGATGGCGTCGTCCACCACGATGCCCAAGGTGATGATGTACGCGAAGAGCGAGATCATGTTGATCGTAACACCCACCGTCGAGAGAAACAGGAACGACCCGAGGAACGAGATCGGTATCCCCATCATCACCCAGAACGCCAGCCGCGCTTCCAGGAACAGGCCCAGCATCAAGAGCACCAGAAGCAGGCCCAGGCCGCCGTTCTCGAGCAGCAGTTCGACCCGCTGCCTGTAGATGTCGGAGCGGTCGCGTCGGATGTCGGCCCGGATGCCGGGCGGCAACATGGACCGGATCTCCTCCAGTTGCCCGCGAACGGCGTCGGCCACCTCCACCGGCGTCTGCTCGCCCACCCGGTACACCTCGATCTCGACGGCGGGCAGGCCGTTGAAGCGGGCGTAGCGGTCGGTCTCCTCGAAACTGTCGTCGATCGTGGCGATGTCGCGGAGCCGGACAACGCTGCCGTCGGCCGTCGTGATGACCGGCAGTTCAGCGAACTCGCGGCCGTAGTCGCGGCGTTCCATGATGCGGACGAGCACCTCTCCGGCCTTCGTCTTGAGCCCGCCTCCGGGCAGTTCGACCGACGCGTCGCGCAAGCGTGCGGCCACTTCGCTCAGGGTCAGCCCGTATCGCCGCAGGTGCTCCTGCGAGATCTCGATGCCGATTTCCAGCGGGGGCACCCCCGCCACTTCCACCTGCGTAATCGCCGGGTCCTGGACGAGATGGTCCCTCACCTGTTCGCCCAGTTCGTGCAGCACGGTGTCCGGGGCATCGCCGTACAGGGCCAACGACAACACCTCCCGCTTGCGTGAGACGATGCTGACCTGGGGCTCCTCGGCTTCTTCGGGGAAGGACCGGACACGGTCGACCTCGCTCTTGATGTCCTGGGCCAGTCGCTGCACGTCGGCGCCCAGCAGGAGTTCTACGGTGACGCTGCCCCCGCCCTCGCGTGCAACCGACCTGACCTCGTCCACGCCGTCAAGACCGCGGACGGCCTCCTCGATTGCCAGGACGATCCCTTTCTCGACTTCCTCCGGGCTGGCCCCCGGGTATGAGACAGCCACCATCACGGCGTCGAGTTGGACGTCCGGGAAGACCTCCTGTTTGATGTTCCGGAGCGACAGATACCCGCCGACCAGACACACCAGCATGATGAGGTTGGCCGCGACGGTGTGCCCGGCCATCCACCTGATGGGGCCGCGCTTCTCGCCGGCTTTCACCGCGTCGGTCATCGACGACGCTCCGCTAATCCTACAACGCTACTTCACCTTTTTGTCCGCCTGGTGGCCTTCCCAGGCCACCAGGAACAGGCATAAACGGCGTTCGCGGCGGCCTGGGAAGGCCGCCGCGCGGAACGGGTCATCGACGACGCTCCGCTAATTCGTGGCCCGACGGTCGCTCGGCGAGAGCCTGGGCCGACGGCTCGTCGGCATCCTGCGCCGTCCGCAGCGCCATCCCCTGGACCGGGGCCCCAAGGTTGCTTGTAATCAGCAGATCCCCGTCGCCAAGGCCCTCGCTTACGCAAACGTGTTCGTTGCCGCTCCAGGCGATCGTCACGTCGCGGACGTCCAGGGTCCGGTCGCCGGTCATGACCCAGACCCGTCGTCCGTCGCGCAGCGCCGTCCGCGGGACCCGCACCACGCCGTCAAGGGCCTGCCCGTCGATCTCCACGCGAACGTACGAGTCGAGGATCAGCGGATGACGCTGCGATGCGTCGGCCTTGAGCCCAAGGGGGTCATCGACCGTGACCAACAGCCGTGCCATGCGGCCCTCGGGCTCCAGGGCCGTCATCAGCCGGGCCACCCGGCCGGTGCGCCGCACCTGCGGCCCCCACGCCGCCGCGCACCGGACACGGACGGTGGAGCCCTCGCCGCTGTTGAACTCCGGAACGCGAATCCACTTCAACTGGTCCACCGGCAGCGAGACCTGGACCCAGTAGGCATCGGTCCCCACGAGCGTGGCCACCGGCGCGCCGATAGAGACCTGCGCCCCCAGGTTGACCTGCCGAGACTGGACCATCGCGTTGAAGGGTGCCCGGAGGGTGGTGCGTTCCAGGTCAAGGCCGGCCTGTTTCAGGGCCACGTCGGCGGTGGCCTTGATCGCCTGGGCGGCCCGGCTTGCGCCCTCGGCCGACCGTTTTGCGGCCCGGGCCGCCTCGCAGGCTGACCGGGCGATCTCGAGTTGCGGCTTGCGGAGGACCAGCGACTCGTCCTCCGACCGGACCACCTCGCCAAGCAGTTCGTACTCGCGCCGGGCCACCGACTGCCGGCCCATCTCGATGGCCAGGTCGCTGTCGCACCGGACGACGGCGCCGGCTCTCTGGACGACCTCGCCGGCACGCTGCTCGACTTCGGCGGCACGCCGGTCGCGTTCCGCTTCCTGCCGGCGTACGGCAAGGTCGAAGTCCTCGGGATCGATCCGGGCCATCACGTCGCCGGCATCGAACCGCCCACCGGGCACGAACTCCGGGCTGAGGCCGATGACCTCGCCGCCCACACGCGGCGCCAACTCGACCTGGCGCACCGGCACCACCGTGCCCATGGCACGCACGACGATCACCTGCGTTTGCGGCCGGACCCGCGCTACCTCAACAAGGGTAGCCTGGCCTGCAGGCGGGCGCCGCCGGGCCGTGGGCCGGTGCGTCAGCCAGTAGTACGAGACCGCACCGCCCGCAGCCAGGATCACCCCCGCCACGAGCACCTTGACCACCCGCCCCAGCCAGACGTGGGCGCCGGGCGTGTCCCCCGCGCCGCGGGCAGGGCTGGTTGGACCCTGGGTGTTGTCAGCAGCCATGGTCATGACCTCTCATTGCCCTGCGGCGGGTCGGCGGCGGCCGCCTCCGCTTCAGGAGGACGGGCCAAACCCCAACTCGCCGCCAGGGCACGGTACAAGTCGATCCGAAAATGAACGAGTCCGCGAAGCGCCCCCAGCGACATCCGCTGCAGCCGTTGGTGGGCGAGCAGCGTCGTCAGGTACCGCGTGAAGTCCACCCCCGAAGCGGTGTAATTCTCCCGCGTCTGGTTCGTCGACCGGTCTGACAGGCCGAGTTGTTTTTCGAGGCTCTCAACGTATTCGGCCTGCTTCGCTTCCTCGGTCAGGGCGCCTTCGACCTCTTCCAGCGCCAGCAGCACCGCATGACCGTAGGCGTTGAGGCGCTCGGAGAGCACGGCCCGGGTCCGTTCGACCTCGGCCCCGCGGCGGTCGCCGTCGATGATCGGCGCGACGAGGTCGGCAGCCAGCGTGGCGAGGTAATTGTCAAACAGGGCCCGGACCTCCTCGTTGGAGGTCTGCGCGCCGGCCATCAGGCCCAACCGGGGAAACTGGTCCGCCACGGCCGCCGCCACACGCCCGTCGGCCGCCGCCACACGCAGTTCGGCGGCGCGCACGTCCGGACGCCGGCGGACCCACTCGGCCGGCACACCGGTCTGCGGACGCGGGGGCAGCGGCGGCAGGTTGCCGGGAACCTTCAGGGTCAGGCTGCCCGGCGGCCGGCCCACCAGCACGGCCAGCCGATGCTCAAGCATCCGGATGGCGGACTCGACCAGCGCGCGTTCACCGCGGTTCGACTCCACCAGTTGATCCTGTTGGAGCACGTCGGTCGCCGACACCTGCCCGCGGCGGAACTTCAGCGTAATGATCTCCAGATACGTCTCGTTCGTCTTGGTCTGCTCCTCGAGCAGCGCCAGTTGACTCGTTTGCTCAACAAGCAGATACCACGATGCGGCCACTTCGGCCGCCAGCGTCACCGCGGCGGCATGGAGGTCTTCGGCGGTGGCGTCGGCGTCGAGTCGTGCGGCGGCGTGCGTGGACCGGATGCGTCCCCAGAGGTCGACTTCGTAGGCCGCCAGAACGCCCAGGGAGTAGTCGCTCGAGTAAACCCGGCCGGTCGCGGGCGACCCCTGCACCGCCCGGGTCGCGCCGGCGCTGAGGTCCACGGTCGGCCAGAGGGGTGCACCGCTCTGAGCCACCAGCGCCCTGGCCTGGTCGAGCCGGTCCCAGACGGTGCGCAGGCTGAAGTTGCCGGCGAGCGCCTCATCGACCAGCCGGTTCAGTTCCGAGTCGCCGAAGGCCGTCCACCACCGCGCGGGCAGGGGCGCCTCGCCGCCCGCCGAGAAGGCCTCCGGCAACGCCAACGGCGGACGGACCTCGGGTCGCCGCCGGGCACAAGACGGCAGGGCGGCCAGGGTCAGGCCAACCGCCAGACCCGCGACCAGCGTCCATCGACGCCGCCCGACCGGCGCCGCGCGAGATGCGATGCGACTGGGCGGACCGATTGGCATCGGCTCACTCCCCATCGTCCAGTTCGCCGCCCTCCACCTGCCGCCGCAGTTCCCGAATGGCAGCCAGGCTGAAGCGGAACACGTGTTCGGCAATCGCGTCGATGTCGAGCCCGAGCGGTGGCGGGCCGGGCTTCCATCCGGCCGCCGTACCCATGCGGTGGTACCGCTCGCGCAAGGTAAAGTGGACACACTGGGTCATAACGCTCCGCTGGCACAGCAAGACGAGACGCTCCGAGACGGCCTCGCCCAACAGTTCCCGGACATCCGCAGCAAAGCCGCGCTGGACCGGCTCGATGACCTCCCGCATGACGTCGGCAAGCAAGCCCGTCGGGTTCGCGATCTCCTTGTGGATAATGTCGACCTCGCGGCTGTTCGGGTCGGCAACGCGGCGCATCAGGGCGAAGATGCGGCTGCGGAACCGGTCGTCAGGGGGGGCGTTGGGCGGCGTGCCGCCATCGGGAGGATGGACCTCCAGCGACCGGCCGAACGCCTGCCGCCACGTCTCCACGTAAAGCCCTTCCTTGCTGCGGAAATAGTAGTTGACGGCGGCGATGTTCGCCCCGGCCCGCTGGCAGATATCGGCAACCGTGGCGTGATAGTAGCCCTTGTCGGCGAAGGTCTGGCAGGCGCTTTCAAGGATCCTGTCTCGCGTGCTGGTCTGTTCGTTTTCGGGCATGACACGTGCCTCCGCCGATGCAAACGAACATTTCAATCGTTTATTTCAATCGCAATTCTACCCCGCCCCGCCCGCTTGTCAAGGGCCAATCTCCACCGCATTTCACGTTCACCGCCCCCGGCA
>CAZEBQ010000219.1:0-7463 GCA_964510295.1 uncultured Anaerolineales bacterium
GCCGTGGAAACGACGAAACAGCAAAGACCACGGCGAGATTCTTCGGCCCGCAAGGGGCCCTCAGAATGACAACGCTAAACACGTACGGGGACCCGCCGCGCGAAAAACGCCGAAATGGCGCTGCCGTGCTAAACCAGGAGCGTTTTGGCCACGTCGTCCGGCACGACGGCATAGTGCGACGGCTCCATGGAGTACGTGGCCCGGCCCTGGGTCAGGCTGCGAACCATCGTGGCGTACCCGAACATGGCGGCCAGAGGGACCGACGCCGTAATCACCCGCGTCGTGCCCCGCAGTTCGGTATCGCGAATCTCGGCCCGGCGTGCCATCAGGTCGGCCGAGACGTCGCCGAAATACTCGTTCGGCGCGACCACCTGCAGCCGCATGATCGGCTCCAGCAGCCTGGCCCCCGCCTTTTCAACGGCCTGTTCGAGTGCCATGGCGGCAGCGGCCTCGAAGGCGATTTCCGAGGAGTCGACGTCGTGGTACCTGCCGTCGGTCACCGTCACGCTCACGTCGATGAGGGGATAGCCGGTGACGATGCCGGCAGCGGCGGCGTCGCGGACGCCGCGTTCGACGGACGGGAGGAACTGCTGCGGGATGGCGCCGCCCTTGATGTTGAAGCGGAAATCGACGGGGTCGGCCTCGAGGTCGCCGCTGGGTCGGGGTTCGACGCGGATCATGACGACGCCGTAATGGCCCCGGCCGCCCGTCTGCCGGATAAAGCGTCCCTCGGCCTCGACGGCCTTGCGGATGGTCTCGCGGTAGGAGACGCGTGGGCGGCCGACGTTGACGTTCAGGCGGAAGTCGCGAAGCATGCGGTGAACGAGCACTTCCAGGTGCAGTTCGCCCATGCCTGCGATGAGGGTCTGGCCGGTCTCGGAATCGACGCGGAACTCAAAGGTGGGGTCCTCTCGCGCCAGGAGGGCAAGGACCTCGGCCAGTCGCTGGCGGTCCTCGCTGGTCCGCGGCTCGATGGCCATGGCGATGACGGTCTTCGGGATGCCGAGTTTTTCCAGGGCCACGGGGTGGCGTGCGTCGGAGAGGGTATCGCCCGTGACGGAGTTTCGGAGTCCGACCAGGGCCACGATGTCGCCGGCCGAGACGGTGTCTTCCCGGATGCGGTCGTCGGCGTGCATCCGCCAGATGCGCTGGACGTTTTCCTTCTTGTCGCGTGTCACGTTCAGGACGCGGCTGCCGGATTTCAGCCTGCCTCGGTAGACGCGTACCCAGTTGAGGTCGCCGTGGGCGTCGGTGGCGATTTTGAAGACGAGGCCGACGAAGGGTCCGTCGGGGTCGGGCTCAATCTCGACCTCGGTCAACTCGCCGCCGCGCTTGGCCCGTGCGTGCCCGGTGACGGAGGCCACCTCAAGCGGGCTGGGCAGGTAGTCGCAGACGGCGTCCATCAGCAGTTGGACGCCTCTGTTCTTCAAGGCGGACCCGCACAGAACGGGGATGAGTTTGGACTGAACGCACCCTTCGCGGACGGCGGCGGCGAGTTCATCGACGCCGACGGTATGCTCGTCGAGGTAGCGTTGCATGAGGTGGTCGTCGAACTCGGCGGCGTGTTGGATGAGTTCTTCTCGCAGGAGTTGGGCCATCGGCAGGAGGTCGTCGGGGATATCGGTTTCGTCGATCTTCGTGCCGAGGTCGTTGCGGTGGTAGAGGGCCTTCATGCGGACGAGGTCGACGATGCCCTCGAACTCGGTGCCGCTGCCGATGGGCAGTTGGACGGCGACGGCCCCCTGGTGGAGGTGGTCGCGGATTTCATGAAGGACGCGTTCCCAGTCTGCGCCGACGCGGTCGAGTTTGTTGATGAAGGCGAGGCGCGGGACACCGTACCGGTCGGCCTGCCGCCAGACGGTTTCGCTCTGGGCCTCAACGCCTCCGACGCCGCAGAAGACGACCACGCAGCCGTCGAGGACGCGGAGCGACCGCTCGACCTCGATGGTGAAGTCGACGTGTCCGGGCGTGTCAATGAGGTTGATGGTCCGTCCCTTCCAGGGGAGCGTGGTGGCGGCGGCGTGGATGGTAATTCCCCGCTGCTGCTCCTCGGGATCGTAGTCCATGACGGCGGTGCCGTCGTGGACCTCGCCCATCTTGTAGGTCTTTCCGGCGTAGTAGAGGACGCGTTCGGTGACGGTGGTCTTACCGGCGTCGATGTGGGCGGCGATACCGATGTTGCGGATTGTCGACAGGTCGTCGATGCTCATCGTCTCGTTCTTCGTCGGGGCGGGGTGCCGCGCCCATTGGGGAACCGGGGTTGCCGCCTTTGCCTCAAGGCGGCCGAACATTCATCAACCGGGCGTGCCCAAAAGATGAGGGGTCTGCAGGCGCCGACCGCCCCAGACCCCTATGTATTTCACCATGCGAAGTGGGCGAATGCCTTGTTGGCCTCGGCCATTCGGTGGATGTTCTCGCGTGTGGTGATGGCGGTGCCTTCCTTCCGGTAAGCGGCCATCAGTTCTTCGGCAAGACGTTGGGCAAAGGGCCGGCCTTTCTTGTCGCGAGACGCCTGGAGGATCCAGCGGATGGCCAGCGACAGCCGCCGTTTTTCATTGACCTTCATCGGCACCTGGTAGGTTGCCCCGCCGACACGTTTGGAGCGGACTTCGATGTGGGGCTTGACGTTCTCGACCGCCTGGGTGAAGACGTCGAGGGGCGGGGCGTCGCTGATCTTCTTGCCGATGAGGTCCATCGCGTCGTAGAAGACGCGTTGCGCAACACCTTTCTTGCCCTGCCACATGATGCAGTTGATGAATTTCTGGGCCAGTTCGCTCTTGAACTTGGGGTCGGGCTTCAGGTGCGTGTGGCTGGCGGTAAACCGTTTATAGGACATGGCGATTGTGTCTCCGATGCGGCCCGAGAGGCGGTTCCGGCGTCCGGGTCGCGGCTACGAACCTATCTGCCTTTTTTGGCCCCGTACTTGGAGCGTCCCTGTTTTCGTCCGTCGACGCCGAGGGCGTCGAGGGTGCCGCGGATCACGTGGTACCTGACGCCCGGGAGGTCGCGGACCCGGCCTCCGCGGACGAGGACGATGCTGTGTTCCTGGAGGTTGTGGTCGATGCCCGGGATGTAGGCGGTGACTTCCTTGCCGTTGGAGAGGCGTATGCGTGCGATTTTTCGAAGGGCCGAGTTCGGCTTCTTCGGCGTCTGGGTACGGACGAGCGTACAGACGCCGCGGCGTTGCGGGTTGCGGGCAAGGGCCATGCTCTTGGACTTGTTCTTCTGGCGCTTGCGTCCTTTTCGGACCAGTTGGTTGATGGTGGGCATTCCGGGTTTTCTCCGCTGTGCTGCTCCGACCTATCGGGTCTCAGCCCCTGCCAGCGCCGGCGGCCTTCCCTGGCTGCCAGGCGATCCTGCTATCACGGCTCGCGGCGGGGTTGGAAGGCCGCCGCGAGGCTCGTCGTCCGGTGGGCCTACTGTCCCTCCAGGGGTTGTCGGACCTCGGTGCCCACGGCGGGCAACTCCTCGACGAGGGCCCTCGCTACCAGGACCGGCTCGGCATGCAGCCTCACCGTGGCTTCCTGATACGGTTTGAAGCCGGTGCCGGCAGGGATAAGGTGTCCGAGGACGACGTTCTCTTTGAGGCCGATGAGGGGGTCAATCTTTCCGGCGAGCGAGGCCTCGGTGAGGACCTTGGTGGTTTCCTGGAAGCTGGCGGCGGAGAGGAACGACTCGCTCTGGAGGCTGGCCTTGGTGATGCCGAGGAGCATGGTCTGTGCGGTGGCGGGTTTGGGTCGCTTTTTCTTCGGCGGTTCGCCCCCGCCCTGTTCGGCGATGGCGGCGGCTTCCTCAAACTCGCTCTTCAGGACCAACTGGCCTTCCTCGAACTCGGTGTCGCCGGGGTCGGCGACCTTGACGGTCTGGCTGAGGTGTTCGTTCTCGGAGCGGAAGCGGAACTTGTCGACGACCTCGCCGGGGAGGAAACTGGTATCGCCGGGCCGCTCGACGCGGACCTTTCGGAGCATCTGGGAGAGGATCATCTCGACGTGTTTGTCGTCGATGCCCTGCTTCTGCGACCGATAGACGTTCTGGACCTCGCGGAGCATGTATTTCTGGAGTTCGGCCTCTCCGGTGATCCGGAGGATATCGTGGGGAACCAGGGGCCCGTCGGTCAACTGGTCGCCGGCGCGGACGACGTCGCCGGTGTGGACCCGCAGGTGCCGGTCGTGCGGGACGTAGTGTTCCTTCTCGATCTCGGACTCGGGGTTGCGGACGATGATGGTCATCTTGCCGCGTTTCTTTTCCTGCGACAGTTCCACGACGCCGTCGATCTCGCTCATGACGGCGGGCTCTTTGGGTTTGCGGGCCTCGAAGAGTTCGGTGACGCGTGGCAGGCCGCCGGTGATGTCCTGCGTGCCGCCGACCTCTCGCGGCCTCCGAGCCAGCAGCGTGCCGGGCATGACCTTCTCGCCTTCGGTGACCTCGACGTAGGTGCGTGCGGGGATGTAGTGGAATTCGAGGATCTTGCCCTTGGGGTCCTCGATGATGACGCGGGGGTGGAGTTCACCCTTGTGCTCGACGACCAAGCGGCGTATGAACCCGGTCCGGTCCTCTTCAAGGCGCATCGTCTCACCGTCAACGAGGTCGGCGTATCGGACGATTCCCTTGTCCTCGGCCAGGATCGGGGCCATGTACGGGTCCCACTTGCAGAGGATGTCGCCGACCTTGGCGGTCTTGCCTTCGTCCTTGAGCAAGGTGGCGCCGAGCGGGACGGCAAAGCGTTCCAACTCGCGGTCTTTGTCGTCGAGGATGATGATCTCGCCGTTGTGCTTCAGGCTGATGGTGTGGGTGCCCTGCTCATCCTTGACCTTGACGGCGCGGATGCTGTGGTACCGGACCTTTCCGGACTGTGTGGCCCGGTGCTCGCTCTGGAGGACCGCCCGGTGCGCGGTGCCGCCGATGTGGAACGTCCGCATCGTCAGTTGGGTACCCGGCTCGCCGATGCTCTGGGCGGCGATGATGCCGACGGCCATGCCCTGCTCGATCAGATTGCCGGTCGAGAGGTCCACGCCGTAGCACTTGGCACAGCAGCCGAGCGCCGCCTCGCAGGTCAGCGGGCTGCGGACGCGCAGGCGGTCGATGCCGAGTTCCTCGATGCGAGCGGCCGCCGCATCGGTGATGATCTGACTCTCCTTGACGACGAACTCGTCGGTCAGGGGATCGACGATGCTCTGTGCTGCCACGCGGCCGACGATCGTGTCGGCCAGCGACCGGTCCACCTCGGCGCCGGTGTACCAGACTTCCTTCTCGACGGAGTTCAGCGTGCCGCAATCATCTTCGATGACGATGACGTTCTGGGCGACGTCGGCGAGTTTGCGGGTGAGGTACCCGGAGTCGGCGGTCTTCAGTGCGGTGTCGGCGAGGCCTTTTCGTGCGCCGTGCGTGGATGAGAAGTATTCGAGGACGCTGAGGCCCTCGCGGAAATTGGCCCGGATGGGGGTTTCGATAATCCGGCCCGACGGTTTGGCCATCAGGCCGCGCATCCCCGCCAACTGGCGCACCTGGTCGATGCTGCCGCGGGCCCCGGAGTGCGTCATCAGGAAGATGGGGTTCAGGTACGGCTTCCCGCCGCGCGTGTCGGTCTCCAGTTCGTGCATCATCTCGTGGGTGACGAGTTCGCGGGCGTGTGTCCAGGCGTCGATGACCTGGTTGTAGCGTTCACCGTCGGTGATGGCGCCTTGGTCGAAGGCGCGATTGATGCGGTCGACCCCCTTCTGTGCCTCTTTAAGGATCTGGCGTTTCTTCTCGATCGGCACACGGAGGTCGTCGGTGGAAAACGACAGGCCCGCCAGCGTGGACCACTTGAACCCGAGTTCCTTGACGTGGTCGAGGATGTCGATGGTGGCGGCCTTGCCGAGCAGGCGGTGGCAGTCGCTGATGACCTGGGACGTGCCTCTCTGGGCCATCTCGAAGTTGTAGAACGGCATGCCGTCGGGCAGGATGTCGTTGAAGAGGATGCGGCCGACCGTGGTCTCGATGCGCAGACTCGGCGGGTCGGTTTCCAGGCCACCCAAGACGGCCACTTTGGTGCCTTCGGGCAACCGGACGGGGATCAACGCCTGAAGGTGGACATGGCCGTGGGCGTGAGCGGCGATCGCCTCGTGGAAGTCCTTGAAGGCCTTGCCCTCGCCCTTCATGCCGGGGCGCACCACGGTCAGGTAGAAGCATCCGAGGACGATATCCTGGCTGGGGCTCATGATGGGTTTGCCGTGGGCCGGGCTGAAGATGTTATTGGTGCTCATCATCAGGATGGAGGCGTCGACCTGCGACTCGATGGAGAGCGGCAGGTGAACGGCCATCTGGTCGCCGTCGAAGTCGGCGTTGAATCCGCGGCAGACGAGCGGGTGGATCTTGATGGCGTTGCCCTCGATGAGGACGGGCTGGAACGCCTGGATGCCCATGCGGTGCAGCGTCGGGGCGCGGTTCAGCAGGACGGCGTGCTGGTGGGTGACCTCTTCGAGGATATCCCAGACCTCTCGGCTCTGGCGTTCGATCATGCGTTTGGCGCTCTTGATGGTATCGGCATAGCCGAGTTCCTTGAGGCGCCGGATGATGAACGGCTGGTAGAGTTCGAGGGCGATCTTCTTCGGCAGGCCGCACTGGTGCAGCCGGAGTTCGGGGCCGATAACGATGACGCTTCGGGCGGAGTAGTCCACGCGTTTGCCGAGGAGGTTCTCGCGAAACCGCCCCTGTTTGCCCTTGATCATATCGGTCAGGGACTTCAGCGGCCGGTTCGAGGACCCGAGGACCGACCTGCGGCAGCGGGAGTTGTCGAACAGGGCGTCGACGGCGGCCTGGAGCATCCGCTTCTCGTTGCGGATGATGACCTCGGGCGCGTTCAGGTCCACCAGTTTCTTCAGCCGGTTGTTGCGGTTCATGATGCGCCGGTACAGGTCGTTCAGGTCGCTGGTGGCGAAGTTGCCGGAATCCAGGAGGACAAGCGGCCTTAAGTCCGGCGGGATGACCGGGATGACGTCCAGGACCATCCAGTCCGGCTGGTTGCCGGACTCGCGGAGTTGCTCGACGAGTTTCAGGCGTTTGGTGATATTCTTGATCTTCTGCTTGGAGCGCGTGGCCGCGAGGTCTTCGCGCAATTGCTGCGAGATGACGGCCAGATCGAGCCGCTGGAGCATTTTCTTGACGGCCTCGGCGCCCATGTCGGCGTCGAACTCGGTGCCGTACTTCTCGCGGGCCGCCCGGTACTCCTCTTCGGTCAGCAGTTGCTGATGCTTCAGGGGCGTGGGGCCGGAGTCCACCACGATGTAATCCTGGAAGTAGATGACCTTTTCCAGGTCCGACACTTTCATGTCGAGCAGCGTGCCGAGGCGGCTGGGCATCGCCTTGAAGAACCAGATGTGGACCACCGGGGCCGCCAGGTTGATGTGGCCCATGCGTTTGCGGCGAACGCGGCTGTGGGTGACCTTGACGCCGCAACGGTCGCAGATCATCCCCTTGTGCTT
>CAZEBQ010000220.1:0-7463 GCA_964510295.1 uncultured Anaerolineales bacterium
GATGATTCGGAGGCCGGCGTATGGTTTTCCACGGCCGGACAACCAGGAGGACGACCACGAGACGGTCGCCCCTCTGCGCCGCCACGGCCGCACAGGTCGGCCGCTGGGCGATCCGGCGTTCATCGCCCGACTGGAGACCCGCCTGGACCGCCGCCTTCATCCCCTCAAACCCGGCCCCAAACCCAAACCGAAGAGAGATAAGTTGTGTGTCACCGGAACTCCGTGTCACCGGAACTCCACGACCGCTGTTTCCTGCCGCCGAGCCACTTCAGCCGTAGGGTGGGTGCTCCGCACCCACGCGGGGCACGGGAGACCCGTTCACGGGCCTTCGTTCCCGCGCAGCGGGTACAGGCCCGCCCTTGGAGGCCGGGTAAACCGTGCCTCCCCCCTGTTGCCCCTCCGAGCCCGCTTGAGCGGGCTTCCTCTCGTGCTATGGCTCCGACGCGCTCTAGATGCTGGTGCAATCTGCCTGGCCACGTGCCCTGTCCGCTAGACGGCATCCTTCGAGAGTGCCTTCATAGCTGCCTGGACAACGGCGCGAGCCTCATTCTCCAGCACTTCGTAGGGATGATCGTTCTCAACGACGGAACGATGCTCGATGGACTCTTCATCGTCGGGCCGTCGGAAGTGCGTGACCGGATTGCGGGTGCGGCGGATTCGGTCGACTTCGGCAGCTTCTTCGTCAGTGAGGATGCCGAAAGCACTGGCCTGCTCCAGGAGCTTTGCGATTCCGGCCCTCTCAAGGTCATCTCGACCAGCGCCGTACAACTTTCCAGCAAGTGTGCGCTCGATGTAGGCCAGCCCAAGCACGATCGTCGCTAGGTACTGGCCGTACGCAAAGCAGTAGCGCATCTCCTCGAAGAGAAACTTGGACATCAAGCCGCCGGGAAAGGTCAGATACTCGCCACGCGGCAAAACTGTGGCCAGCCACTCAAGGCGCGCGACCCGACCCTCTCGGCACGTTGCATCCTCGTGTGACAACCACTCTTCGGGCTGTGCGGCCGCGTGGCACACTCTAGAGTTTCCGCCTTCCTTGCCTCCGCCAGTTGCGCCGCATCTGCTGGAGTTCCGGTGACACGAGACTTAATTCACTTTGCTGCCACCCTGCCTGTCGACCTCAGCGGCGCTGTGTCCCTGCCGAAGCATCCGCACTCTCCAATCTCGACCTGTGTAGACTACCCCGAAATGTCTGCAACCGCAAGTGGAATGCAGGCCGCGTGCGCAGCTCTGGTGATTCCAGACGCATCCATGCCTGTGTCCCCGCCAAGTGTGGGCACACACGTGTTTCTTGAAGACCGTGCTGAGAGGCGGGCCTGCGCGTGCTCGGCACGGCTCAGCCTACGACTCACGTTGGTTCATCCGCATCCGGTGCGTCCACAGGCCAAGTGTGGAAAACCAAGGCTCTTCCGTAGGCCTGAGCTCCATCGTACAAAGCCACTGAGTCCTCTCCAATGGGAAAGTCGTTTCTCGTCACGGCCTGGAGGTTATCTAACGAGATAACCTCGAAATGCTCGGTCTCAATCTCGGCCCTGCATTTCTGTCGAGCGGCGTCTTGGTCATGGCCCTGCACGTAGCAGTTCACGAACCCCCCACCGATTTTGCCGAAGTGCTTGCTCTGGTGTTTCGGCTTCACTGTGAATTGGAGTAGCAGCATCTCGCGAGCCCGACCACTGACCGTCTCGTTCCGGTTCGGAGGACACGGTTCGGGGGACACGAGACTTAATTCAGTTTGCCCCCATGCGCCCTGCCGACTCAACGGCGCCGTGTCCCTGCCGAAGCATCCGCACTCTCCAATCTCGACCTGTGTAGACTACCCCGAAATGTCTGCAACCGCAAGTGGAATGCAGGCGGGGGCGGGGCGCGGTGTTTTTCGAGCGATTCTTGTGCGCGCGTGAATGCCCATCGCGTGCGCGGTACAATGCCCTTGGAGAAAAGGGGACATTCTACTTTTTCGTGAAGTGTTTACGAGACGGCATGAAGGCAGGACCTCGTTCGCAATCGCGTGGAGTCAGAATTCCGGTCGGCGGGAAAAAGTAGAATGTCCCCTTTTCTGTCCCCTTTTCTCCAGAGCCCCCGCACGCCGGAAGCCGGTTCAGCCTTCCTCGATGACGTTCAGGTTCATCAGCCGCGCAAGATGGCGTACGCTGTCCATATGGTCGCCGTAGAACACCACCCGGTGCAGCAGCGTCATGGCGTCCTCGGTATTGATGGCGCTGCTCCAGTTGGCGGCCATCTTCGCCGCGTCGCGCACTTCGGTGACGATCTGGGTGCGGCAGCCACGGACCGATTTCTCCGGAACCTCGATGATCTTGCCGGTTGAGGCGAGGATCGTATCCAGGTCAACCAACTTGGTGCGCGTGATGGTTTCGCCGAGGCGGTAATGGACCTCCGGCACGCACCCGCTGCCGCCCACTTCGCTGTGCCCGCGCAGCAGATACGGCGCCGGCTTGCCGTCCGGGCCGTCCATCCGCAGCGGCGCAGTGCAATGGGCGGTCCACAACGCGTTGCGCGAGGTGTCGAAGGTCGCGTTGCCTTGGAACCCGGGACGATCGAATGCGTATTGGAACAGGAGCATGGTCAACAACGAGTCCATGTCGCCCTCGCAGGCGGCCGGGATGCCGACATCGCGGAGGCGCGCGAAGCCCAGGCAGGGGAACCCTTTCCGCAACCACCCCATGCAGGTGCCGATGGCCAAGCCCTGGGCCTGTTCCTGTTTCATCAGGTTCTGCAGTGCAATACTGATGCGGGCCGCCTTCGTGATGTCCTCCTGGTTGGGTTCGACGATTTCCTTCGCCTCGTCGGTCCAGCGTGCGGTTTCGGCTCGAACCGCCTTGTCGTCGGCGGCTGAAATCAGGTCGCCGAAGGTTTTCTCGTCTACGGCCACGACATCGGCCCCGAACCGCTTCTTGACGTCGGCCGGCGACCGGGCGAGCGCCGTGCCCCGGGCGGGCGGGAAAAGAAGAATCCGGGTTTGCCGCATCATGGGGATCACCCTGAGCAGGCGAAGCGCTCGTTCGAGTTCGTCATAGTCGCGGCTGGGCAGGAGCGTGACCGGATGACCCCGACGTTGCCAACGGTGAGGATACATCCAATCATGACCACTGGCCGGCAGAGAGAAGACGACCATCGGATGCTTCGCGTCGAGAATCGGCTTCACCACCCGCATCAAGGCGAAGCAATGCAGGTTGATTGCGAGGACGGGCGTGCCGGGCCCCGCCTTCTCCAGCAGGGCCGCGGTCTGGTCGGCCTTGTTCGCTTCCCCGATCACGAGTTCGATGTTTCCCAGTTCCTTCTCCGCCCTGGCCAGCCGGGCCTTCATTGCTTCCAACTGGCTGGCGTCGGCGTTCCAGCCGCGATCCGCCGGCCCGGGGGAGCCGGTGAAGATGACGCAGATCCGCGATTTCCCCCGCGGGTTGGGAGGCGAGTCGGAAGCCCAGGCGTGCGTCCAGGCCGCGCCGGCGAGCACTAAACCGCCGGCCGCCACTCCGGTTCCCAGGAACTCGCGTCTCGTGCACTGTTCACACATCGGAATACCCTCCTTTGATTTGCATCACGCCTTAACGGATACCGAATCGCCTTTCGAGCGGTACGGGCACGCGCCCGTGGAGACTCGCCTAAAGTAGCGCGCCCACGACAGAAATTCCACCAGAACGCCGCACGAAAGACAAGAACAAAAGCGAACGAAGGCACGCCATAGCCCGGGTGGCCGTCCGACTGGCGAAGATGATGCCAACATGACGTGAGGACTTAGAAAACTACTGGGATTCGCGGGACACGAGACAATGGCGGTGAAACAAGCCCGAGACGGGCACAAGTGGCCTGTTCGCGGGTTGGGGAGATGCCGATTTCGCATGGGAAAACGAGGGTCTGCTGCTCGCCAGGCTCGCGCCTGACCGCAAGAAGGCTCTTAATTCACCGCCATTGTCTCGTGTCGCCGCAATCCCTGGAATCCCGGGAATCCTGCGTTCCGGCTGCTATCGCTCAGCGCAGCCGTCCGAGGCGTCTTGGAAGCACGCGCCTTCGCCGGGCGGTTCCCCGCGGTTGCCGCACGGCTTGGGGCAGCGGCCTCGGCGAACGGACTCGGCACAGAACCGAAGCAACCGCTCCTGCTGGTCGGGCGTCAGGTGCGACCGAATGGCGATCAAATGCTGCGCGACGCGCCGTTCGAGCGCTGCGTGGGCGGCGGTCGCCCGCTCGACCTGTTCGAGAATCTGGTCGCCCGGCGTGGCCGGGTCCTCCAGGAGCGCCGCCAACGTCAGCCGCTCCTGGCGTTTACGGTCTGTCAGGTCGCGCGCCTCGTCGCGGAAACCGGGGTCGGCGTCGCAAACCGTCTTGCACTGGTCGGTCGGCAGGCGGAGCCATTCGCCCAGCGGACACTCGGGGCCGGCCGAAGGGGCGCCGCCGGAATAGACCGTAGCGATAAAGGCGCCGATTCCGACCGCGATGGCCGCCAGCAGGATCAGAATCTGCGTTGACCGTCTCATCGGACGTCCTCCTTCAGATAGTCGGGCACGAGCGTCTGCAGGGCACTGCTGAGACCGACAGCCGACCCGTCGCCGAGCGCGTCGAGGTGAAGCGATTCGGCGAAGGCGACCGCGACCGCCGGCTCGCCCACCCGGCTTCGAACCCACCGACCGGCGACGTGGCCGACGGCGGCGGCGAGCAGGATGGCCGCGGCGGCACGAACCGCAGTCCGGGGCCAACTCGGGCGGCCCGCGCGGGCCGGTGCGGACGTGCCTTCGAGTTGGGCCTCGACGGCGGGCCACAGGTCGCAGGCGGGCGGCGTGACCGTCCAGTTGCCCAAGGCGTCCCACGTGTCGCGCTGGGCCGCCGCCGTGCGGGCGCATGCCTCACAAACCGCCACGTGGGCGTGGACGGCCCGGGCACGCTCGGGTTCGAGGCGGCCGGCGGTCCACTCGATGAGTTCAAGTTCGGTCGGATGGTTCATGACGCCTGTTCCTTCTATTGAACGCACGTCATGCGGTTTCCCGGCGGTCCAAGCGGCCGATTTCGTCCATGTCGGCAAGGGCGTCTCGCAGACCGGCGTAACCCCGGACGAGGAGCGACTCGACGGCCGATTCGCTCCATCCCGTGACCTCGGCGATCTCGCGGTGCGAGAGGCCGTCGTAACGGTGCAGGACAACGGCGGTCCGCTGACGGTCCGGGAGATCGCCGACGGCCTGCCGAACCCGGCTCGCCGTCTCTCGGGCCTCGATGGGGTCGGGGGTCGCGTCGGCCGGGGGATCAGCGGGCATTTCGGCCATCGACACCGGCCGCCGGCTCTCTCGGCGCTTCACGTCGAGGCAGAGGTTGACGACGATGCGGTACAGCCAGGTGGTGAACTTCGCCTCGGGCCGGTAGTCGGCCGCGGCACGATGGATGCGGACGAAGACGTCCTGGGCCACATCCTCGGCCAGATCCCAGCGGCCGAGGAACCGGTAAGCGACGGCCATGACCGATTCCTGGTGTCGGTGGACGAGTTCCTCCAGGGCTGCCATGCGGCCGCCGGCCACGGCTGTCATAAGTTCGGCGTCTGATTTCGGGCCCGTATCCAAGCCGATTCCGCCTCAAGCGTGGTGCTGGAGTCGCGGAATTCTAGGGGCGTATGGGCTAAAAAGACAAGGGCACCGCAGGGAAACGCTCCGGCGGACGTTTCATAGACAGCCGGTTCATTACCGGCGGCGTAGCACAATGGGCCAGGGGGGCGTTTTCAGAAGGGAGTTCGATATGAGACGTGTGATGACTTTTGCAGGAATCGTGGCGTTGGTGGCCGTGTTGGTGGTCGGGACCGTGGCGCTTGCCGGCAAGGGCCGCACGCGAAAAGGGCAGGGAGGCGGGACACGCGACCGCATCCGCGACTGTGCCGAGGTCAGGCTCTGTGAGCAACTCACGCCCTGCGCCGACCGGAACCGCGATCGGAAACGCGACCAGGATCGCGACGGCAACCAGAAGCAGGATCGCGACCGCGACCGCATCTGCGACTGCGGCAACTTCATCGACATGGACGGCGATGGGTTCTGCGACAACTGCGACTGCCCCGGTATGCCGCAGGACGGTACCGGCAAGCGGCACCGGGGAGGCTGATCTCACGCAGGTTGCACGTTGCCGCGCTCACTGAGGGGCAACAGGCGGCGATGGAGGCGGGCCTGCCAGGGGCGGGGCAGGCCCGCCTGCTTTTTATGGCGTTTTCTTGTGGCGAATTCGCCATCCGGAATCCCCCGCTGGAAAATCTTCGCAGGGAGACGTGTCGACCATCGTTACATAGACGCGAGGCCCGCCGGCAGGGGTGACGGGTCGCGCCCAAAGGGCAAGTGGTTGTCAGTGAGTCTCAACCGTATCGGCCTGCCGGGCAGGGGGTGTGTTCTGCCTCGGCTCTTAACGAAGGAGTGACGTTATGAGGAATCTGTTCGCAGTGATTGCTGTCGCGTGTGCCGTGGCTGCCGTATGCGGCGGGCCGGCGTTGAGTGCACGCTCCGGCAAGGACCCGGGCCAAGGCGACTTTGCCATCTACGTGGCCCCGAACCAGATTGTCACAAGCGTCGTGTCCAGTGTGACCATTCACACCGACGTGCCGTACGGCGCCGTCGATGCGGCCTCCGCCACGGTCAACGGGACGGCGGTGGACGTGCCGTCCACGTTCCCCGATCTGCGCGGCAACATTGTGGCCAAGTTGGATGTCAGCCAAGTCAAGGCGGCAGTGAGCGGCGCGGACTCCGCCACGGTCGAACTGGTCCTGGTGACAGGGGACGGGGAACTCGCGGCCTCTCAGACCGTCGGAGTGAAGGACTGAGCGGGGCCAAGTCGATCCGGTGAACGTCCAGCGCGGCAGGCGTCCTGGCTTGCCGCGCTGCTTTTTCTCTCTGCGCGGAAGCAGATACTGCCGGCCGCGCACAGCCGTAGCATGGGTACTCCGCACCTACGCAGCGCACTGTCACCCTCAGCGAGCGCAAAAGAGTCGAATGGGTCTCGCCGTTGGTCTTGGTGTGTGTCTGTTGGCCGTTCGACGTTCCGTGTTCGCCGTTGAGGCGCGTCCTCGGCAGAGCCTCGCCGCGTGGTGCCGTTCAGGCGGCTTCAGCCGCCTTGACCCGCCGCAGGCGGGTGAAGGCCAGGGCCTCTGGCCCTGGTGGAATCGGCCGACGCATCGTGTCTTTCTCTTCTCGTGCGGCCCGCCGCAGGCGGGCCGCACGAGAAGAAGGCACAGGGGGGTGGCCGGCACGCATCACCTACCCCGGCCCAAAGGGCCGGGGCTATACCGCCAGCGGTTTCACCGCCGGCGGCCAAGGCCGATGAATCGGCCTGACGAGGTCACCCGTAGGCCGGGGCGCGCCCCGGCAGTCATACTCAGGCGGCTTCAGCCGCCTTGGCCCGCCGCAGGCGGGTGAAGGCCAGGGCCTCTGGCCCTGGTGGAATCGGCCGACGCATCGTGTCTTTCTCTTCTCGTGCGGCCCGCCGCAGGCGGGCCG
>CAZEBQ010000221.1:0-7400 GCA_964510295.1 uncultured Anaerolineales bacterium
TGCGCGGCGGGTCTCCCGACCGTACGTGTTTAGCGTTGTCATTCTGAGGCCCGCTTGCGGGCCGAAGAATCTCGCCGTGGTCTTTGCTGTTTCGTCGTTTCCACGGCGAGACCCTTCGCTTCGCTCAGGGTGACAGCCACAACCGACACGCTAAACACGTACCCCGACCCGCCGCGCCGCTGCAAAACCGCCGATTCCCGCGCGGTGGGTCTCCCGACCCGCCGCGCGAAAGAATCTCGTAGTGTTGGTGGAATAGCCGAGGCGGGACGCGCCCCAACCGTTGAACCTCCAGGACGTGGGAGAATCCGGCGTCCGCTCACACCGCTTGCGCGCCCGGGCAGGCCGTGGCTTCAACCTCGAACAGCAGGTTATCCCGGCACACGTCGCTGATGACCGAAATGCACGGCCAGGCGAGGTCGGCCCACTCGCGGTGGAACAGCGCCTGGATTTCGGGCGTCTTCGAATAGGCGATGGCGTGAACGACGTCGGCGTCGGTGCAGTCGATGTCGCGAAGGACCGCCTGGACGTTCGTGATCGTCATGTCGACCTGGCCCTTCGGATCGTCCACGTGCTGCGTGATGCCTGCCTCGTCGATGGCGGCGGTGCCCGACACGTAAACCGTCTTGCCGGCGGGCGTCCGGGCGGTTGCCGCACGCGAAAACGCCGACCCGTACTCGAACGGCGGTTGTTGCATTCCCGCCGCACGGTAGTACGTGATGGACGCCTTGCGGCCGACGGTGGCGATGAGGTCAAGGGCGCACTGAGCCCTTCCGGCCGGGCCGACGCCGATACCCGTACTTGCCGGCAGGCGATTCTCGTCCCGAGCCCCCTCAATGATGCCGCATTCACGGAAGAACCGGCTGCGGACACCGTTGAAATCGTCGTACCAGGAGAGGATGTCCTCGAGCCAAAGCCAGGTCCGCGCGACAGAGAACACGTCGGCCCCCGCCTGTCGGAGCATCGAGGCGGCCTTCTTGAAGATGGTCTGCGCCTGGTCGGTGTTTGCTCCAGCCGTCGGCGCGAGCAGCCCGCAAAGCGCCACGTAACCGAGCCCGTCGGTCTCAACCTTACGACCATAGGCCCCCTCGTCGGAGCGCAGGACAACCGGCGCCTTGTCGCAGGAAACCCCGTGAACCTGGATGCCGCACAACCCGCCGTAAGGCCCGGCCGGCACGGACAGCAGCAAGGGCGGGACCCCGTCGTCAAGGTTGCCGTAGGCGGTCTTCCGGACGGCCAGGCAGTCCTGGAGGGCGGCGTCGGTGCCGAAGAACCGCTCCTGAAGGATATGGGCGCCGTGATTCCGGAGCACCTCCGCGACGCCCGAGAACAGGGCCGCCGCCTGCTCACGGACAGGTTGGGTCTGGGTCGGGTTGGCGGTGATGAAAACCTCCGCGACCTCGTCGGATTGGATCAGGCGCGCGCCGATATCTATGGTCTGCCTCCTCCGCGCCGGACCGCGACGAGTGCGGGTGCGCCGCCTGTAGTGTCCCCCCGTCCTTACTTACACTAAACGCGCGGCAGACGCCAAGGTAACGCAGGAATCATCGCCCCTCGGCGAATTCTATCCGGCATCTCACCGGACGCTATGCCCACCGCGCGGGCACCCACGGCATGCAGGTTGCGCGGCGGCCCGGGAAGGCCCACCGCGCGGTTTGGTGGATGGCGGTGCGGGTTGGTCAGACCCGGTCGCGGATGACGTAGGGTGGGCGGTAGGATTCCTTGACGAGGGCGTTGGCCTGGGCGGCGTGGTCGCCGGTGAAGCGTTCGGTCTTGGGGTCGAAGGTGAGCCAGGGTCCGAGGATGGGTTTTTCGGCGGCCAGGTCGACGCCGTTGCGTTTGAGGTGGTCGAGTGTCTGTTTCCAGGTTTCCTCGCTTTCCTCGCCGCCCTTGACGGCCTTGGCGACGTCGCTCACGTCCACCCGTTTGCCGATGCGGTAACTGATGTTGCCGGTATGGAGCATGACCGACGAGAGGTGTGCGCCGAGGACGTCGCCGCGCAGGTCTTCGACTTTGCGTGAGCGTACGGCGTCGATCCAGTTTCGCATGTGTCCGCCGCCGCCGTCGCCCTTGATCTTCTCGACCTGTTTGCCGTCGTTGTCGTAGACGGCCCCCCCGCCGCGCGAGACGGCGAAGAAACCGTTCTCGCACTTGATGAGGTTGGTGAACCGGAAACTGCGTCCGAACCGCCGGTAGACGGCCGTACCCTTCGCCTTGCCGGTTTTCGGATCGACGTACGGCAGGTTGCGTGACCCGAAGATGATGGGCACCTTCCAATCCATGATGATGAACTCGGTGTTGGGCGTGTTGGCGTCGTCGTCGTACGTGAATCGGCCGCCCACGGCCATCACCCGCCTGGGCACATCCCCGCCGATCTGCAGAACGTGGTGGACGTCGTCGATGGTGTGGATAACGCGGTTGCCCATGTCGCCGTTGCCGTAGTCCCAGAACCAGTGCCAGTCGTAGTGGAATCGTTTGCGGCGAAGGGGCACGACCTCGCGCGGCCCGCACCAGAGGTCGTAGTTGACGCCTTCGGGGATGGGCTGGGGTCCGTCGACCTTGCCGATGGGTCCGCGGTGGGCGTACCAGAGTGAGTGGACCCATTGGACCTTGCCGAGTTCCTTCTTCGCGATCTTCTTGCGCAGCGTAATGTAGGCCGGGTCCGACCGCTGCTGCGTGCCGACCTGGACGATGCGCTTGTACTTGCGAGCCGCCTCGACCATCTTGCGTCCTTCCCAGATGGAATGGCTGGCGGGTTTTTCGACGTAGACGTCTTTGCCGGCCTGGCAGGCCATGATGGTGCCCAGGGCGTGCCAGTGGTTGGGCGTGCCGAAGATGACGGCGTCAACCGATTTGTCGGCGAGGAGTTTGCGGAAGTCGGTGTACTGCTTGACGTCGGTGCCGGCCTTCTTGGCGGCCCCGGCCATGTGTCCGGCGTCGGGGTCCGAGACGGCGACCATCTCGCCGCCGCTGCTCTTGGCCCATCCGACGTGACTCGTGCCGCGACCGCCGCAACCCACGACACCGCAACCGACCCGCTCGCTGGCGCCGAAGACGCGGTCGCTGACCACCATGACGGCCGCACCGGTGGCAGCGGTTCCGGCAAGGAACTGACGACGTGTAACGCGATGCGGGTTGCTCATGCGTAAGCCTCCGTTCGGTTGGGATCGCTCCGGGGCGTCGTTGGCCGGGTCGGCCGCCGGGCGATATCGTTCTGACTATACCTTCGGTTGCGTGTTGTGTCCAGCGTTTGAATGCGGCTGGGCTGGCAACCTACCGGCGATTCCGGGCAGGTTTCCGTGGGCGACCGATGCGCCGGTAGTCAGAACTAGCCGCGACCGCGACCGTGGGCGACCGATGCGCCCGTAGTCAGAACTAGCCGCGACCGTAAGCGAGCGGAGGGTGTGGCGAGTTTTTCCGGCGAGGGCAGGCGGTTGAACCGCCGGGCTTTATGCCCGGCGGCCGTTGGCGGCGGCGCCGGCCAGGATGCGCCGGGGATAAACCCCGGCTCGTGCGGCCAAGCCGCAGGAAATCGTGCCATGCCAGAAATCGTTGCTGCACCCGTTTCCAGGTTTCTTGTCGACGGCGCTTGACACCGGCGGCGCTGCGGCGTATGGTTGTCGGCGGTCAGAAGGAGTCAGGCGTGCAGGTGCCCAGCGGAACCAAGGCGACGCGTTCGTCGATGCCGTCGACCGGCATGACGAAGACGATGCGCGCCTGGGGACCCTAGGCCCGACCTCCTGACCCGTGAGTCGGCCTTGCGGTTCCCGGAACCCGCAAGGCCTTTTCTCTTGGCCTCAAAAACGACGATAGAAGAGGGATGACCCGTGAAGGAGTGCGACCGATGGCCCTGGACGTAACGGTGGTGGGCGTGGGATTGGTGGGCGAGGCGATTCTGGAGTGCCTGAAAGGGCGCGGGTTCCCGTGCAACTGGCCCCCGCGCGTCGCCGCCACCCGCGAGCGTCCCGAAACGCTCGTGGGGGAGAAGATGCTCGTCGAAGAGACCCGCGCCGAGGTCTTCGACGGGGCGGACCTCGTCCTGTTTGCCGGGCAGGAAGGCGCCAAGGGCGCCAGCGTCACGTGGCGCGACACGGCCGAGAAGGCGGGCGCGCGGTCCATCGACAACGGCCGCGATTTCCGGCTGGCCGACGACGTGCCGCTCGTCGTGCCCGAAGTGAACGCCGATGCGATTGGCGAGACGACCCGCTTCATCGCCAGCCCCAACTGTTCAACCATCCAGTTGGTGGTGGCCCTGGCGCCGCTGCACCGCGAAGCGCGAATCACGCGGATCGTTGCCGCCACCTACCAGGCCACCTCCGGCTGGGGCATGAAAGGACCGCAGGAACTCAGGAACCAGACGCCGGGGGCGCTCCAGGACCCGGTGAACATCGCGTTCGACCCAAGCGTGTTCGCGCGGCCGATCGCGTTCAACTGCATCCCGCAGATCGACCGCTTCATCGACGACGATTACACGCGCGAAGAGTGGAAGATGGTTCACGAAACCCGCAAGATTCTGGGCGACGATGCGATTCGCATCTCCGCCACCGCCGTCCGCGTGCCCGTCCTGAACGGACACGGCGAGGCCGTGTGGATCGAGACCGAGAAGCCGTTGTCGGCCGACGCGGCCCGTGATATCCTGCGCGCAGCGCCCGGCGTCGCCGTCATCGACGAGCCCGACGGCGACGGAATGCGGACGTACCCGACGCAGCACGACCTGCTGAAGGCCGAGTACGAGGGGATGACCCTCGTCGGCCGCATCCGCGAGGATACGAGTTGCGCGGGCGGTCTGGCGATGTACATCGTGGCCGACAATGTCCGCAAGGGCGCCGCCCTCAACGTCGTCCAGGTGGCCGAAACGCTCCTCGAGCGGGGCTACCTGAAGGCGTAGCGGCTCGCGCCCGCGCCGGCGTTCGAGCCCGCCGCGGGAGCGGCGGGTTATCGAGACCGGCCGAGCAACAACCGGGCAGACGCACAGGTAGCGTAGTCGTATTAACGCGAACGAGACCGACAGGGAGAACGCTGTGAAAGTCGCCAAGTTCGGCGGGTCGTCACTGGCCGACGCCGACCAGTTCCGCAAAGTCTGCCAGATCATTACCTCGGACGCCGACCGCCGCCTGATCGTTGTCTCGGCGCCCGGGCGGCGGCATGCGGACGATACGAAGGTCACGGATCTGTTGATCGCGTGTGCCGAGGCCCGCCTCGACGGCGGCGCGGCCGAGGCGCCGTTGCAGGCGGTCGTCGCACGATACGCCGAGATCGCCGGCGGCCTCAACCTGGCGGCCGACCTCGTCGACCGCATCTCGGACGACCTGAAGACGCGTCTTGCCGGCCCCACGGACGACCGCGGGCGCTTTCTCGATACCATGAAGGCCGCCGGCGAGGACAACTGCGCCAAACTCATGGCCGAGGGCCTTGCGGCCGCCGGCGCCGACGCCCGTTACGTCAGCCCGCGCGACGCCGGGCTCGTGGTCACGAGCGAGTTCGGCAACGCCCGCGTCCTTCCGGAATCGTACGAGCGGCTGTCGCACCTGGCCGAGGCGCCGGGGGTGACGGTGTTTCCGGGCTTCTTCGGCTACTCGCCGGGGGGCGAGGTGGTGACGTTTCCGCGCGGCGGGTCCGACATCACGGGCGCCATCCTGGCTGCGGCGATCAAGGCCGACGTCTACGAGAACTTTACGGACGTCGATTCGGTGCTCGTGGCGAATCCCGACGTGGTGCCGAGCGCGCGGCCGCTGCCGGAACTGACCTACCGCGAGATGCGGGAACTCTCGTACATCGGGTTCCGCGTGTTCCACGAAGAGGCTCTGGAGCCGGTCTTTCACGCGGGCGTGCCGGTGCATATCAAGAACACGAACAACCCGTCGGCGCCCGGCACGCGGATCGTGGTCGACCGCCGCGCGCCGCCGGGCCACGTGGCGGGCATCGCAAGCGACGCCGGGTTCTGCAGCATTTATGTCTCAAAATATCTGATGAACCGCGAGATCGGCTTCGGGCGGCGACTGCTCCAGATCCTCGAGAGCGAAGGCCTGTCGTACGAACACACGCCGTCCGGGATCGACAGCATCTCGGTCATCCTTCGCGAGGAGCAGTTCGACGCCGCAGCCGAGGCCAGGGTCGTCGCCCGCATCCGCGAACAACTCGACGTCGATGACGTCTCGGTCGAGCGTGGCCTCGCGCTCGTCATGATTGTAGGCGAGTGCATGCGACACGTCGTGGGCATCGCCGCGCGGGCATGCGGGGCGTTTGCCAGGGCGGGGGTCAGCATCGAGATGATCAACCAGGGCTCCACCGAGGTCAGCATGATGTTCGGCGTCAAGGCCGACGAGAGCGCCGCCGCCGTCCGGGCCCTGTACGGCGAGTTCTTCGAGGACGATGATTAGGCTCCCGGAAACTCATTTCGGGCGGTTCAGCGGCTGCGCCCCGTCTTCTGGAATCCTTCGAGCACGCGGGTCAGCCGCTGGACGATGTCGGGGTGCCGGGCGGCGAGGTCGGTCGTCTCGGAGATATCGGCGGCCATGTCGAAGAGGCGATAGGGTTGGCTGCCGGGCTTGCCTGCCGGTTTCTCGCGGCCGCCTGAGCCGGTGCTGAGGATGAGTTTCCATTTACCGTCGCGGATGGCGAACGTGCCGTTGGCCGAGTGATGGACCACGGGCGCGCGGGGCGTGGGCGGTTCTTTGCCGAGCATCAGCGGCAGCGTGCTGAAGGAATCTTCGCCGGCGTCGCGTGGCAGTTTCGCACCGACGATCTGGGCGCACGTCGCCATGAGGTCCGTGAGGCAGATCGTCTCGTCGCAGGTTGTCCCGGCCTTGATCTTCGCCGGCCACGACGCGATGTATGGGACGTGGTGCCCGCCCTCGTAAATGTCGGCCTTCGTGCCGCGGAAGACGTAGGCCGACGTGTGCGACGAGGCCTTGTAGCCCTGGACGCCTGGGTCCGTAACGTGGTCGGTGTCGGTTTCCTTGAGGCGGAACATGAACGACCCGTTGTCGCTCGTGAAAAGCAGGAGGGTGTTGTCGCGGACGCCCGCCGCCTCGAGCGCCTGGGCGACCTGCCCGACCGTCCAATCGACCTGCATGAGAAAGTCGCCGTACGGCCCCAGGCCGGACTTGCCCTGGAACCGTTTCGCGGGCATGACGGGCTTGTGCGGCGTGGTGAGGGCGAAGTACAGGAAGAAGGGCTTGGGCCCCTTGGCCTCGCGGGCGATGAAGGCGGTTGCCTTGCCGAGCAGGGCGTCGAGCGTTTCGATGGGGTCGAAGCCGGGCGCCCGCTCGCCCGCCCGGATGTAGGCGGGGAACTTCTGCGATTGCTGCCGGGCGGTCGGCTGCTCGGTCGCGCGCCCGTTCTCGATGTACACGTACGGCGGCATGTCGAGCGACGCCGGGATGACGTAGGAGTAGTCGAAC
>CAZEBQ010000222.1:0-7353 GCA_964510295.1 uncultured Anaerolineales bacterium
CTCACCCCATCCCTCTCCCATCAAGGGAGAGGGAGTTATGAAACAGCCTCTAAACCGTCTCATGCCGTTCTCCTTGCAGAATCCGCATGCCTGAACCCCGCCGTGCCGCCGGCGGGCCGGAGAATCGCTCTTCCCTTGGCACTCAGGGAACGTTTGACGCCAACCGCGCCCGGCGGTACGGTATCCGCAACCAGCCGCGCGCGTAACCAAGCGGCTGTCACGCGCAAACCAGAAAAGGCAGGTGCCTGATGAAAGCGTCTTTCGCGCTGGTGCTCGTAGGAGCCGTGTGTGCCATGGCCCAAGCCAAATCCAACCATCCGCACCAGAGCGAAGAGGCGGCGCGCGAGCAACTTGCCGCCTTCGCCAAGACGTTCCAGACCCGCGAGGATTGGGAAGCCCGCGCCCGCCGTAACCGCGAGGGCATCCTTAAGGGGGCCAACCTCGTGCCCCTGCCGGCCAAGTGTCCGCTGAACCCCGTCATCCGCGGCAAGCAGCGACGCAAGGGTTACACCATCGAGAACGTGGCCATCGAGAGCCTGCCGGGGTTCTACGTCACGGGGAACCTCTACCGCCCGGCCGACAAGCAGCCGTCCCGCGCCGGCATCCTCTGCCCCCACGGGCACTCGAAGGCAGGCCGACTGGCCGACTACACCCAGACGCGGTGCGCCGTCCTGGCACGCATGGGCGCCGTCGTCTTCGCCTGGGACATGGTCGGCTGGAACGAGTGCAATCAGGTCAAGCACACCGACCCGAACGTCCTGACGCTGCAACATTACAACAGCATGCGGGCGCTGGACTTTCTGCTCTCACTCGACGGCGTGGACGCCGAACGCATCGGCTGCACGGGCGAATCGGGCGGAGGCACGCAGACCTTTCTCCTGACGGCTCTCGACGGCCGAGTGAAAGTGGCCGCACCCGTCGTCATGGTTAGCGCCCACTTCTTCGGCGGATGCCAGTGCGAGAGCGGCATGCCCATCCATAAGAGCAAGACCCACGAGACGAACAACTGCGACATCGCCGCTATGGCCGCACCCCGGCCCCTGCTCGTGGTCTCGTGCGGCAAGGACTGGACCAAGAACGTGCCCGGCGTCGAGTTCCCCTACATCTGGAACGTGTACCGACTCTTCGGCGCCACCGACAAGGTCGCGGGTGCCCACCTCCTGTACGAGGGTCACGGCTACGAGTACTCGAAGCGCCTGCCGGTGTACCAGTGGATGGCGCGGCACCTGAAGTTGAACCTGAAGGCGGTCGCCCTGCCCGGCGGCGGTGTGGACGAGTCGGACACGGTTGTGGAAGATCGCGACTCGCTCTGCGTCTTCACCGGCGCGGCCCCCCGCCCGAAAGATGCCCTCCAAGGCACCGACGCCGTCGCCAAGGTGCTGGAGGAGCAGAAGGCGAAGGCGAAGAAGAAGTAACCGGCCGCAGGCCACAGGCCGCGGGGAGGCAGGTGCCTTGATTCAGAACGCCACGGCCTTGGTAATGTGGAGCGCGATTACGCCAAGAAACAGCCCCCACAGCGGACACGCGAGGAATGCGATAGCCAAGGCCAACACCCGCGCTCTCGCGAGATCGGCCGAGTGGCCGCTCTTCTCACGCTCGTCGGCTATCCTTACCAACAGCCTGAGGGCCAAAACGAACACGAGCGGGGCGAGCAGGCCGATGAGTGTAAGGTAACCCAAGCGACGGACCGACTGCAGCAATTGATAATGCGCATCCTCCTGGTCCGCGGTGGCATGTTCCTTGTCTTCCTGCCGCGACGCCTCTTGCCGGTACTCCTGCAGAATCGTCCGAGCCTCCTCCAGCCGTCCGAGCGGCACCATGATCCGGATGCCTCGGGGATGCATAGCGAATTGCATGTGCCAGTACCACGCGGCTGTTACAGCGCCTTCGACCCACGCAGGGATTGCGGCACTCCTGAGGACACTCGCGACAACTTCCGCCCGCTCCAGTCCGTAGGCTGTGGCCGCAACGCCCAGGCCGCCGTCCTGATAGGCTTCGGGGTCGGTGGGCAGGCCCAGTTGCTCGGCCCGTTCCTTGACACGCAGGCTGTAATCCTGGTCCGCATCCCGTCGGCCGAAAGCCCCCAGGGCGCGGACACCAAACCAGAGTCCAGCGGCCGAGATGGAGAGACCGATTGCCGCGACGCCCACGCGCGCAAACGCCGGCCCCGGCGCCCCCACGGCCGCAACAAGAATCCAGATGCCCAAACCCATCAAGATGGCCGCCACGACCCCCAGCGCGATTCGATGCAGAATGCCAAGCCGAGAAGGGCCTCTGCGAAGGGCGGCCCCTGGAACGTGCGGAGTACCGGTTGGGCCAAGTTGCGCTTCGGAGGCGCCGTCATCGTGCGAGGCCATCATAAGCCCTCCGTTTCTTCCGGCTCTTGCTCAAGGCTGTCAGCAGCCCCATCTTCTTCATGCTCCGCCAGAATCGCCTTCGCGTCGTCAAAGCGACCGAGCGGCACGAACACCCGAACGCCAGCGGCGAGATAGCCGGGAGACCATGCGTACAGGCGGGCTACGTTGGGTGAATCGACCCACGCCGGCACGCCGGCCTGATTCAGGAGGGCGGCAAGGACGTCGGCCTCTACGGCATTGTACGACGTGGCGGCCACGGCGAGGCCGCCGTCCTGATAGGCTTCGGGGTCGGTGGGGAGTCCGAGGGACCGGGCCCGGTCTTCCAGGTACTTCTCGTGTTCCGCATGGTCTGACATGGCATTGCCGCCTGTCTGTCGCCTGTTCGTCAGTCTTCCGGTTTGCCTTTTGTGCGAAGCCCAAGAATGCCGGCGGTGAGCGCTCCGATGCCCAGGAAGCCCATCAGGAGCGACGCCACCACCTCCCCCAGCCGCGGTCCGTACGTGGCCGCGCTGTAAGCGAGAAGGATGGCGAAAACCATCATCCCAAGGCCGTTACAGAGTAAGAAAATGGCTGCCCCCGTTGGGCGCAGCGATCGGCGCGGAGCCGGTTCCTCGTCTTCCTCCAGCGTGTCCCGTGCCTCCGCACGCTCGGTGAGAACACGCTGGGCATCGGCCAGCCTCCCCAGCGGAACGAGGACCCGCACCCCGTCTGGATTCAGCGCGAACTGTGCGTGCCAGAGAACCGTTGACGCGTAGGGTTGATCGACCCAGGCGGGAATGTTGCGGGCGTTCAGTTCGGCAGCGATCAACTCCGCTTCCGTAGTCGTGCGCCCCGTTGCGGCCACGGCCAAGCCGCCGTCCTGGTAGGCTTCGGGGTCGGTGGGCAGCCCGAGGGACCGGGCCCGGTCTTCCAGGTACTTCGCGTCTTCGGATTCGTCCGACATGGTCCGTCCCCCCATGCGTGAAGGGCTGTGCTGGCACTATCATACCCGGATGCGTCTCCCACCGCCACGGCATTTGACCGCCGCGATCCTACCCCTGCCGAAGGTGACAAGACTCCGCGTTCGGGTGCGGGGTGTCCTCACCCCGCACCCGTCCTTTGAGTTTCCTTCAGAGCGTGCGGGCTGAGGACAGCCCGCACGCGGGTCGCTTCGCCCTCAGAGCCGTTCACGTTGTTCTGTGACGACGACCCGCGCGGTGGGCAATCTTGCCCACCGCGCTTTGGCCGTTCTGTGCGCGGCGGGCAGGATTGCCCGCCGCGCGGTCAAGTGAGAAGGCCGCCGCGCGGCGTGTGGCCCCTCGCGCTACGTCCCGACCGGGCGGCTCGCCGCAACGACGCGGGGACCCGGCACGTGGACGTGTCCTCCGCAGCGCGGGCACCGGATGTAGGTGCCGGCCTCGTGCGGCTCGGGCGCGAGGACGGTCCCGCACGCGCACCTTACCCGCTTGCCGCGCGCGGGGGCGGGCCACGCCTTGAAGTTCGACTTCAGCGTCCACGGCATGGCGGGCCGCCCGGGCGCGGGCAGCGCGGGCCGATGCGTCTCGTGCGGCCGCTCGCGGCGCGGCGCCGGCGCCGCCAGACCCAGGATGTGAAGCAGCGACAGTTCCCCCTTGTACCACGGCACCCACCCGCACCGCACCAGGATGATGCCCAGCCCCACGCCCGAAAGAAGACCCGCGACGTGGGCCCCGTACCCGATGCGGCCCGCGCCGGTCGCCAGACCGTACACGTCGAAGGCGAACCACAGGCCCACCATGAAGAGCGATGGCAGCCACAGGACGTCTCCCCAGGCGTACAGCATCGTGATGAGCATCTTGATGCGGCTCAGGGGAAACAGGATGATGAACAGGCCGATGATGCCGTTGATGGCGGCACTGGCCCCCACGGCGCCCGACCCCGGTTCCGGCATCGCCAACATAGCCGTGACCACGCCCAGGCCCAGGTACAGCAGCGGGTACCACAGGTTCCCGATCCGCGAACACACCGCGTTGCCGAAGACCCACAGGAACAGCATGTTGCCGGCCAGGTGCCAGAAGTCGCCGTGCATGAAGATGTGCCCGAGGATGCCCGACGGCGACCAGTACGTCAGGATGAACGGGTGGTGCTCGTAGGCGTGGGCCGGCCCGATGGCCAGGTACGCGATGACCGTCAGGGCCACCAGAAACGAGTTCGCATACGGCAACGACCGCATCTTCACGTCCGTTGCAAGCGGCAGCATCATGGCTTGTGCCTCCCTCACCAACCGCCACGGGTTACCTTTCACGGCTTCCACCAGCAATACGCCGGGGGGGAGAGGGATATTCGGGGATGGCGGCGTGAGGCCCGTTCATGGCCCTTCTTGCCGCCAGGCAGGTGCAGGCCCGGCCTTTGGTGGGCCGGGGACATGACTTGAGGCACCTGACATCCGGTATTACGGTACACCCATGCAGGAGCAGGAGATGAGGGCCTGGAGCGCCTCGGCCGCTGCGCCGGAGTCGATGGCCTCGGCGGCGCGGCCGACGCCGTCCCGGATGCTCTCGGCCACGCCGGCCACGTAGAGTGCGGCGGCGGCGTTGGCCAGAACGGCGTCGCGCCGCGGCCCGGCCTCCCCGGCCAGAACGCAGCGCACCGCATCGGTGTATTCCTCCACCGTTTCGGCCCGGATCGCTTCCAGCCGCGCACTTGGCAGGCCGAGCGTCTCCGGCGACAGGTCGTAGCAGTCAACGTCGCCGCTGCGGACCTCGCAGACCCGCGTGGGCGCCGAGAGCGAGATCTCATCGAGGCCGTCCATCGAATGGACGACCAGGGCGTGCTCGACGCCCAAACGGATCATGACCTCGGCGATCGGTTCGACGAGGTCGGCCGAGAAAACGCCCATGACCTGGCGCTTCGCGCCCGCGGGGTTCGTCAGCGGACCCAGCACGTTGAAGATGGTCCGGATACCGATCTCCTTGCGGACTCCCGCCGCATATTTCATGGCCCCGTGCAGGGCGGGGGCGAAGAGGAAACCGATCCGCGCCTCGCGGATGCACCGCGAGACGACCGCCGGGGCCGCCGACACGTTTACGCCGAGGGCCTCGAGGACGTCGCTCGACCCGCACTTGGACGTGGCCCCTCGGTTGCCGTGCTTGGCGACGTAGGCCCCGCCTCCGGCCGCCACGATGGCCGCCGCCGTCGAGATGTTGAACGGTTTCTTACCCGTGCCGCCGGTGCCGCATGTGTCGATGACCGGCAGGTCGCCGACGTCGATCCGGGTAGCCTTCTGGCGCATGGCCATGGCGGCGCCGGCGATCTCGTCGGGCGTGGGTCCCTTGACCGAAAGGGCCGTCAGGAAGGCGGCGATCTGGGCCGGCGTGGCCTCGCCTCCCATGATCAGGCCGAGGGCCTCGCGCGATTCCTCGAGCGAGAGGTCCTCGCCACGCGCGAGTTTCTTGATGAACGGTATCATCGCAGCCTCTGCCAAGTGCGCGCGCGGGGCAAGCCCCGCGGCTAACGAAACATTGTCACGCGGGCCGCCGGGCGTTCACGCCTCGACGGCGGCGCCGTCGGCGGCTTCGCTGACCCGCTTCGGCGGGTCTTCGACAAGCCCCGCGGCTAACGAAACGTCGTCACGCAGGCCGCCGGCGTTCACGCCTCGACGGCGGCGCCGTCGGCGGCTTCGCTGACCCAGATGTGCGGCTCGAAGCCGGTCTCGGTCTCGTACCGGGCGAGGACGGCCTCGCGAAGCGTCTCGACGGCGTCGGGCCGCACAAGCGAAACCGTGCACCCGCCGAACCCCGCCCCCGTCAGCCGCGACCCCAGCACGCCCCCGGTGCCCCGCGCGATGTGGACCAGCAGGTCCAGTTCCGGCCCCGACACCTCGTAATCGTCGCGGAGCGAATCGTGACTGGCGCTGAGGAGCGCCCCGAACCGTTCGAGGTCGCCCCGGCCGAGGGCCTCGATCGACTCGGCCACCCGCGCGTCTTCGGTCACGACGTGCCGGCACCGGCGACGGACGGTCTGCGGCAAGGCCGACTCGTGGGCCTCGAACATCTCGACCGACACGTCGCGGAGTTGTTCCACGTTCTCGTCGAACTTCCGCAGCCGCCCGGCCCCCTCTTCGCATTGGCTGCGGCGTTCGTTGTACGCGCCGGAGGTCAACTTCCGCCGGACCCCCGAATCGATGATGACCACCGTCGCCCGGTCGGCCGGCAGCGGAACCGCCTCGTACGAGAGGTCGCGGCAGTCGAGGACGATGGCGTGTGCCTTGCGGCCGTGCAGGCTGATGAACTGGTCCATGATGCCGCACCGGACACCCACGCGGTGCTCGGCCGACTGGCACAGCAGCGCCAGCCGCTGTGTCGTCAACCCGTGGGCCTCGGCCGCCACCTGCGCCGGACCGGCGGGAACCTCCGGCCTGGCCGCCACCAGCAGCGCCAGCGCCGAGGCCACCTCGTAGGCGGCGCTCGACGACAGGCCCGACCCGACCGGCACGTCGCCGTCCACGACGGCCTGCAGCCCGTGCAGCGTCACACCCGCTTCGGTCAGCACCTCGGCCACGGCCATCGGGTAACGGAGCCAGTGCGGCGAGTCGGCCGGCGCCTCGGCGCCCAGGTAGAAGGACGCCCGTTCGGCGAACTGCTCGGACCAGAGGGTGACGGTGGGTTCGTCGTGCGGCACGAAGGCCAGCCGGACCGACGCCTCGAGCGCCATCGGCATGACGAACCCGCCGTTGTAGTCGGTGTGTTCGCCGATGAGGTTCACGCGGCCCGGACCGCGCACCACGCGCACCGGGCCGACGGGACCGAAGATCTCACCGAAACGGGCTGCCAGGTCGGCCATGCGCGGGCTCTCCGCGGACCACAACGTGCGGCGAGTGTAGGTGGGCGTCGAGGTGGGTGTCAACGGCAAAGTGGCCGGCGGGAGGCGAGGGGGTGTGACCACGGATTATGGCAGGCCTGCTGAGGCCCATTTTATGGGCCATTGCCCGCCGCAGGCGGGTGTAGCCCCGGCCCTCTGGGCCGGGGCCGTCAAGCGG
>CAZEBQ010000223.1:0-7343 GCA_964510295.1 uncultured Anaerolineales bacterium
CGCTGCCGTCGAGCCTCCAGGACATGATCGGCGACCTCATCGAGGACCTCGAAGATTTCGACGAGGCCGCCGACGACGTCACCGGGGCGTGGGGCGGCAACATGCAGGTCGGCTGGGGCATCATGGACGGGCCCATCAGTTCCTATGCCGCCCTCGGCAAGACCGGCAACCAGTTGCCGAACGCCAGCGAGATGGGCGGGCGCAGCGGATCGGGCCGGCGGGGCCGGGCCACCGGGCAGATGGTCGGAGATACGTCGAGGGGTCTCGAAGGCCGGCCCACGCCCGCCCGGCTGACGAACGAGCGATACGAGGCCGGCACGCCGAAGGCCGACAAGCAACTGGATCCCCGCGGGGCGACCGGCGGCGGAAAGAAAACCGGCGGCGGAAGACGCGGGCTTCAGGGCGGAACCCCGCCCGACTTCGTCAAGGATATGGACCGCCTGTCGAAGCAACTCGCGATGCTCCGCGAGAAGGCCCAGCGCGTGGCTCGGCAGATCCAGTTCGGCGGCCGGCCCCTGGGCGGGCTCCAGCGCACCCTGGAACTCATCAAGAGCGCCGAGCAGGATTACCGCGACCTCAAGTACGACGATGCGGCCCGAAAACGGAAGATGGCGCTGGAGGCCCTGCGCGAGGCCGCCAGCCAGGTCGACCAGGCCGTCAGCCTGTCGCTCCAGAAGGCGCCTCACCTGCCGCCCGAGATGCGCGACCGGATCAACGCCGGTGCCCGGCAGGCGCTGCCGGAAGGATTTGAGGACATCGTCGGCGCCTATTACAAGGCCCTCAGCCGCGACGCGGGAAAGTAGTGCTCGTGCGAACGAAGATGAGCCTCTCGACCAGATGGGCGGCCGTTCTGATGCTCGGGGCCACGACGCCGGCCCTTGCTCAGCCGGCGTGGCAGGCGCCCGGATGGTCGCATCGCGCCGTCGTCAAGGTCGGCAAGGCCGGCGGCGGCTCGGACACGGCGGCGGTCCGCATCCTGCACGCGGGTACAGCCCGCGATGACGGCCGCGACTATCGCCTCTTCGACGGCGCCGGCCGGCCGGTGCCGTACACGATCACCTACCATGCTCCCGGGCGTGACACGCTGATCAGTTTTCGCGCGGCGGCGCCGGGCGGCACATTCGGTGTCTACTTCGGCAAGGCCGACGCGCCGACGGACGCGATGCGTGCCCTTGTGGACCCGCAGCCCGGCGCCGGGCCGCCGCAACCCGGTCCGGCGGCAGGGGGCTGGATCCCCCGCGCCGGCCTCGTTCTGACCACGATGCGCCGGCCGCCCGAAATCGACAACCCGAAGACCGTCGACGCGATGGCCGCCCTCATCACGCAGTCGCCCCGGATCGACGGCGCCGCCTACCGCAGGAACATCCGCGACGGCGTCAACCCGTTCGGCGATTCGGACCACTTCATCAGCGTTTACCGCGGGTGGATTCGCCTGCCGAAGGCCGGCACGTACGGTTTCTGCACGGCGTCGAATGAGGCGAGTTTCTCGTTTCTCGACGGCAAGGAACTCGTGCACTGGCCCGGCCGCCACACCGAGCAGCGCGGCAAGTATGGGCAGAAGGACACCGAGGTCAAGGTGGCGTCGGGCCTGCACTACGTGGAGTACTACCACGAAGAGATGCTGCTGTACCAGGTGGCGTTTCTGGGCTACCGTCCGCCCGGCGGGCCGCACTTCGTCGGGATTCCCGACACCCTCTTCCCGCAGCCGCACCCGGCCAACGTCGTGCGGTACGAGCGCGAAGGCCGTCGGCCGACCGTCCTGCCCCGTGTCGAACTCCTCGACAGCATCTGGCCACGTCACCGCCCGTCGGGTCAGTACACGCGGTACCGATTTGCGGCCGAGGCAGGAGCCGAAGCGGCCGACCTGAAAGGCTGGGCCTTCCACTGGCAGTTCGGCGACGGCCAGGAGGCGAGCGGGCGCACGGCAGATCACGTGTACCTGGCGACCGGCGGCCACGACGTGCGGCTGACGGCCACCGCGCCCGACGGGGCAACCGTCGAGCGACACTGGCCGCTCGTCGTGTTTCCCATCGAGCATCTGGCCGACGGGTTCAAGGAAGGCAATCGGTCGGATTACACGCCGATGGTCTCGCGCTACGACCGGTCGAAACTCGGCGACGCCACGATCGCCGAACTCGTCCGATTCTTCGACGAGACGGGCATGCGGACCGAGGCCACCGCGACCGCCCGGGACCTGTTGGGCCGGGCCGACGCGGCGGCCGCGAACCGCCTCGATGCCCACCTCGTCATCGCCGGCGTCGGCGACAGCCGAAACGCCTGGCACGCCACGCCGGCGCCGAACGCGGCCGACCATCTCCTGGCCGCGCTGCGCCTCGCCAAGACGCCGGCCAAGACACTCCGCGTCATGGCGCGGCTTATCCGGCACGTGGGTGTCGACAAGGCGGACGTTGAAGCGGCCGAGACTCGGTACGCCGAGGCCGAGACGCTCGTTAAGCAGCACACGCTAAGCGGCCAGGTCAAGCGTGCCTTCCGCGACGCCACGATCGCCGTCGGCGACGCCCACCTCGCCGCCGGTCGCCACGACCAGGCCAGTCAGGATTACCGGCTGGCCGAGGCGCTCGCTGAGCCCGTCCTGCCGCTGCAGGTACGGGTCACGAAGATCGGGGCCTATCCCGAGCGGCTGACTCAACTCATCAAGGCCGGCAAACCGGCCGAGGCGCAGGCCGTCACGGCGGAGTGGTACGACCAGATGCCGTCGGACCTGTTGCGGGGGGAGGCACTGTTCTGGATCGGCAAGGTGGAAAGCCTGCGTGGCAGGCACAAGGGGGCGATCCGCCCGCTGCGCCTCGCCATCGAACTGGGCCAGGGCGCAGCATTCGAGGCCGAGGCCCGATGGTTGCTGGCCGAAGCCCACCGCCACGGGGGCGACCGCCAGGGGCAGCGGGCCGTCCTCATCTCGCTCATCCGAGGCGGGTTCCAGGGCGCGTGGCGCGACAAGGCCGACGCCGCGCTGAAGCGCCTGCCGAAACCGTAGCACCGGAACCCTTGTGACGGAGAGGATGACATGGCGATGAATCCGGTGTTCCGTCTGCTCGCCAGGGCAGCGGTCCTGGTCCTGGCCATCGTGGCGTGTGCGTCCCTGCCGGTCTTCGGGGCGGCCCGCCTGCAGCGTCCGCCCCGCCCGGTCCCCGCGGCCGAGAAGCCCGTCGAGAAGGATCAGGCGCCCGACGCGAAAGCCAACCTGCTCCCGAACGGCAACTTCGAGACCCCGGCCGCCGACGGCACGCACCCGGTTCACTGGCAGCAGGTCGACAACCTGGTGTTCTTCTGGACGACGGACCCTGAAGCGACCGAGCGAGGCAAGGTCATCAAGATTGACACCGACGTGTATCAGAAGCAGGCCTATCCGTGGTGGATCGACCGTTTCGTTCACGGCAAGCCGCTCTCGCAAGCGCCGACGAAGACGCCGACCTCGGGGCCCAAGTACGACACGATCGGCGGCCTGGACGGCGGGTGGTACTGGTCGGACTTCATCGAGGTCGCCAAGGGCGGCGCGTACCAGGTGTACGTTGACGTGAAAGGGCCGGGCTGCCTGGTGTTCATGCGCGGCTACGAGAAGAAGGTGCCCCTGAGTTTCGGCGACGAGGAACCCGCCGCACAGGAACAGTTCCGACGGGCGCGGGGCGACCCCCTCACCGACGCGAACGGGCGGCCCATCAAGTACCGCCTGCGTTACCTGTACACGACGAAGTTCGCCGCCGGCGGGTCCGACCAGTGGCAGACCTACACCCACATCAAACCGCGCCATCCCAACAGCCGCGACATCACCGAGAAGGTTCGATACATCCGCATCATGCTCTATCCATTCTGGCCGGCCGCAACGTACTGGTTCGACAACGTCCGGGTCGTGGAGGTAAAACCCGACGCCGGCCAGGCCAGGCCGAAAGCCGAGGAGGCCGACCTCGAAGAGGGCAAAGTCGTGCGGTGAGCCCACCGGCGTGAGCCGGCGCGGCTGCCTCCCGGCGATGGGGCGTTCAGGAATGCACGCCGACAGATGGTATACCACCGGCCAACGTGACACTCATCGGGCCTCGGATGAAGTGCGGGTCGCGGGAAATGAGAACGGAGTCCAGGCATGTTGACCCGAAAACGCCCGTGCAGCGACTTGGCGATCCTCGCCGTCGGCCTCTCGGCGTGTTGGAGTGCCGCGGGCGAAGCGGCCCCAGCGCCGTCGGCGCCTGCCGTCACGCTCGAGACGGATCATCTACGCTGGGTCATTGCCTCGAACGGCGTCAATCATTCCTTTATCTGCAAGCAATCCGCCAGGGAGTATTGCGCGGCAGGGCCACGCCAGCCTTGGGCGGTCATCCGCAAGGGAGGCAAATCGCACGGAGCGACGGCCTGCACACTCGACGCCGATCGGCTTCGGCTGCACTTTGCCGGTTCGGGCGATGAGGCCACCATCCGGGTAGGCCGGAAGAAGGCTTACCTGACCTTCGAGGTGGTCTCGATCAGCGATCCGCAGATTGAGGAGATGACGTTCGGGGCGGTCCGCGTGGCGCTTGCGAAACGCGCCAGCCGCATGTCGGGCGTGGTTGCCGGCGACCAGTTTGCCGCCTGCGCCCGGGCACTCAACCTGCGGACCAACCTGAGACTTGGCGGCGGGCCGGCCCCCCTTGTGGCTCCCTATGCCTGCGCGGCGCACGGATTGGTTGGCGCCAAGGTCGCTGTCGTCGGCTGCCCGACCGGCCGCCTTCGCGGTGTGCTTCAGCGTCTGGTGAAAGAGGAAGGCCTGCTGTGGTCGCCGGTCGGCGGTCCGTTCGCCCTCGATGCCCAGGACAACCGGGGCTCCTACGTGTTTGCCACGGTCTCGGAGAAGGACGTGGCGGACTGGATCGCCCTGGCCGATAAGGCCGGTCTCACGACGATCCACATGATCGGCTGGCAGCAGTCACTCGGACATTATGAGCCCCGCAAAAACCTCTTTCCCAACGGGCTCGAGGGCCTGAAGGACACAGTCTCCGCCATCCACAAGGCGGGGCTGAAGGCCGGCATGCACACGCTCACGGGCGGCATCGCGCCGCACGACCCGTTCGTCACCCCGGTGCCGCATCAGGGCTTGGCGGTGGACGCGGCGTTTACACTCGCCGACGATGTTGACCCCGGCGGTACCATAATCCCTACGACTGACCCGCCCGGCGACCTCGACACGGTTTGGGCGTACGCCGGCCGGGGGAACGTCGTGCGCATCGACAACGAACTCATCCAGTACACGGGCATCTCACGCGAGGCGCCGTTTGGCTTCACCGGCTGCAAGCGCGGCGCCTTCGGGACCCGGACCGCCCGTCACGGCAAGGGCTCGGCCGTCGGGCATCTCTTTGTGCGGTACGGGCTGTTCCAGCCGGACGTGAATTCGCCGCTACTCGGCGAGGTGGCACAGTGCATCGCCAATCCGTTCAACACGTGCGGGTTCGACATGATCTACATGGACGGGCTGGAGGGCATGTCGGGTGGCTGGCATGGGGTGGCGAAGATGTCGGCCGGCATTTTCCGGAGGCTCAAACGGCGGACCCTCGTCGAAGCCAGCAACTGGATCTACCACGCCTGGCCCTACCATTCACGCCTGGGCGCCTACGATCATCCGAAATGGGGGCTCAAACGCTTCGTCGACGTCCACTGCCGCGATGCCCAGACCTACCGCGCCGCCAGCCTGCTGGCCACACAACTTGGATGGTGGGCGATTCTGGGCCCTAGCACCGACCATCGGTCGGAGTATCCCGACGAGGTCGAGTACCTCTGCTGCAAGTCGCTCGCCTGGGATGCGCCGATGTCGTTCCAGCAGATCCGTGTCGGCGGGCAGCCGCCCAACGCACGCCAGGACGAGTACCTCGGCCTGGTTGGGCGCTACGAGCGGCTGCGCCTGGGCAAGGCGGTTCCGGAATCGGTCCTCGCCCGGCTTCGGGCGCCCCGTGAGGAGTTTCGGCTGTTGGGCTCGGCGGCCGGCAGGCCGCAGTTCGCGCCCACCGATTATACGACGCACAAGGTAACGGGGCTTCGAGACGGCAGCAGCCGGTGGGTCGTGCGGAATCGTTTCGGCCGACAGCCGCTTCGCCTGCGTATCGAGGCGCTGTACGCCGCCGCCCCGGCCGGGTCGCCCGACGGGGTCGTGTTGGCCCGGTTCGACAAGGCGGCCGAGTTCGCGCCGGCAGGATCAGCGGCCGATGTCACGGCCTCCCTGACGCCGGCTGCCGAGAAGGCGCCGGACGGGTCGCCGGCCGCTCGGTTCGATGCGACGAGCGCGGCCGCCAACCGTCGCGGCGCCTGGGCGGGGTTCCGCAAGGAGTTTGCCCCGACGCTGGACCTGAGCAAATGCGGCGCCATCGGGCTCTGGATCCGCGGCGACGGGAAGGGGCAACTCATCAACTGCCAGTTGACCAATCCCCGCCACTTCTGGCCGACGTGGGACGAACATTACGCCGACGTCGATTTCAAGGGCTGGCGCTACGTCGAACTTCACCTTCGAGAGCGCGACGCCGCCCGCTTCGGCGACTATGTCTGGCCGTATCGTGGCAGGAGCGCCGTGTTTCGCTCCCCGCTGATTCGCGGCCACGTGAACGCCTTGACCGTTTACGGCAACAACCTGCCGCCTGGCGAGGATGTAACCTGTTCCCTCGGTCGGATCACCGCGCTTCCCGTAACCAAGATCACGCTGACGAAGCCTAGAGTACGCGTAGCGGATACCGAGGTCGTCCTACCCGTAAACATTGAGAGCGGGCAGTACCTGGAACTGGAGGCGGCGGACCGGTGCACGCTGTACGACGAACGCGGGGCACGCTTGCAGCAGGTCAGGCTCGGCGGCTCGCTTCCCCACCTGACATCGGGAGAGAATGATGTCACCTTCTCGTGTGACGCCGTCCAGGGACGGGGGCCAAGGGCCAACGTCACCCTCATCACATGCGGTGAGCCGCTCCGACCGTAATGGCAGGTGGGCGGCAGGCCGAACCGGGGGACCCGCGATGCGGCAAGGCTCTACGACCACCCCGAGGCCCGCGACGTGACGGAATTGACGGGGCTCCTGACCAGCGACGGCCGCCTTAAGGCCTGGGGTCGCCAGTTTCAAGCCGTCGCGGAGACGTATCGCCGACACCGGCGACCGCCTGACGGACTACCCGACCGGCCGACCATCGACTGGGACCGCTGCATCACGGATGTCCGTGCCGGACACGCCTTCCGCGAGGCTTACCAGAAAGCCTTCCGGTCCGACCACCGGGACTGACCCCACGCCCCCCGCTCTCCGAGGGGCGTGCCGGCTCGACGTAAGCCGTCTCTAATCCTACAACGCTACTTCGCCTTTTTGTCCGCCTGGTGGCCTTCCCAGGCCA
>CAZEBQ010000224.1:0-7240 GCA_964510295.1 uncultured Anaerolineales bacterium
GGAGATCGGCCGGGGCCGGCTCCGGGGCGCTAAGTGGGCCCCGTGCGACGAGTTGCGAAACAATGCAACCACGTGCGAGATAGCACATGGTCGCATGGACTTTTCTAGGGTACCCCCAAGGGGACTCGAACCCCTGTCGCCGGGATGAGAACCCGGTATCCTAGGCCACTAGACGATGGGGGCACCGAAAGGCGCTGGGGATGAACGGGCGCCGGGCGGGGGGCCTAGAACCCTTCCCGGGCGCCGATGCGTCGGGTTTCCTCGGCCGCCTCCTCCGGCGACTGGCCCTGCGGGAAGGCGTCGCGTTGCTGACCGGCGCGGACGCGTTCGGCAAGCATCGCCAGCAGTTCCCGCGCCAGGGCGTCGTCGTATCCGACGTCCACCCACACGGGCCCCGACCTCCGCCGGCCCACCCGCACGCCGCCGTGCGTGGAAGGAGGCAACTCGTCGAGGCGGTCGGGCCGGGCCGTCTCGCTCATCGCCAGCGCCGCCTCGGTCGCTTCCCGTTGAAGGTGAACCGACATGGCCGCCACGACCGTCAGACCGTCGCGTTCCATCTCGAACGAAACGGTCCGCCGCCACTTGCCGCCCGCGCCGCGGACGTCGGCCAACGTGCCGGCGCGCTGCCGGTCAAAGATCTGCGGCCGGGTCGTGATGGTGCCTCGGATGAAGTTCGAGTCGGCCACCTCGAAGTGCTCGGCGAGGACCTTCCGGGCCGCCTCGAACACCCGCTGCCGGTCGTGCGACGGCATCGGGTTTCGCTGCCACCCGCGCGAAGCCGCCCCACCGCATCCCGCGACCATCGCCGCCAAGCCGAGGACCAGAAGTGCGCGTTTTGTCATGGCTTCACCGGAAGGGACTATACGCGGGCAAACGCTCCTGTGTCAAGCGCGGTTACGCCTCAGTTGCGGGCGAGGCCAACTCGTCGGGTGGCACGGCAACGCGAAGCGTGGCCGTGTGCGCAGAGCGTCCACCACGGCCGCCCTTCGGGCTGCCGTGCCACCCGCCCCTGGCTGAGGCGTTACGTCAAGCGCCGCCTTTCGTGTTGCTCGCCCGGCGCGACTCTCTTACAATCTCCGCGGGCCGCAGTCGGCGGGCGACGCAAGGAGGTCACAGGCATGAGCGGCAGGAAAACGGCGGTCTACCCCGGCGTGTTCGATCCGGTCACGCTCGGGCACCTCGACATCATCAAACGGGGAGCGGCACTCTTTGACCGCCTGGTGGTGGCGGTCGCGTCGAACCCCGCCAAGCAGTCGCTCTTTACGGCCGAGGAGCGCCTGACCATGGTCCGTGAGGCCACCCAAGACGTGGGCGGCGTCATCGCCGACGCCTACGAGGGTCTGACGGTCGAGTTCGTCGGCCGGTGCCGGGCCTCGGTGATCCTGCGGGGCCTCAGGCAGCACTCCGACTTCGAGTACGAGTACCAGTTGGCCTTGACGAACCGGACGTTGAGCGACATCGAAACGCTCTTCGTCATGGCCGACGAGAAGACCGCCTACATCTCCTCGCGCCTCGTGCGCGAGGTGGCCAGCCTCGACGGCGACGTGTCAGCCCTCGTGCCGGCAAACGTGCTCGCGGCACTGAAGGAGAAGTTGGGGGGCAGGTAATGGACGACCAGTCCGGCGAGCCCCCTCTTGCTGCATCGCAGCCAGACGCTGCGCTGGAAGAGGATGCGGCGGGGGCTCGATGCGCAGCAGCGTCAGCAGTGACATCGCCGCCGTGCGCCATGCCGCCGTCGCCTCTTGGCCGCCGACCGGGCCGACCGTGGGGGTTTTGGGCCACCGTCGGGTGGACCGCGCTTCTGCTGGTGGCTTGGTATGCCCTTGCTCTCGTCTTCAGCCTTGTAAGCTACTCTGCGATCGCACTTCTGGCCGATATTCTGCCGGCCTCGCCGGAGACCTACGACCTGTATCATGAGAACGAAGGGCTCGTTCGGCTGGTTTTCGTTCTGTTCATGGCGCCGCCGATGTTGGCGCTAATCGCGCTGTTGTCGGGTGTGCGGAGGATCCCGTTACGCACCTACCTCGCTCTCAACCGCCCCAGGCCAAAGGAGACGTTCGTCACGCTGACGCTGTTGCTGGCACTCCTGGCAAGCATGGACGTTGTGACGCGCCTGCTGGGCCAGCCCATTACGCCCTGGGTGGACCGTCGGTTCATGCTAACGGCCGGGTCAGTGTCGCTGTTCGTCGTGGTGGGCTCTGTGGTGGGACCGCTGCTGGAGGAAGTGTGGTGGCGTGGTTTCGTGTTCCACGGCATTGCGGCGTCGAAGGCCGGTCCGATTCTGGCCGTCATCCTGCCCGCCGTCCCGTTCGCCATGATGCATTACCACTACGACCGGCTGGGCATGTTCATGGTTTTCCTGATCGGCCTTTTTCTCGGGGCAGTGCGCTGGCGGACGGGTTCGACCACGCTGGCCGTCATCTGTCATGGAGCCACCAACCTGTACGCGCTGGTCAAGTTCATGACCGAGACACACCTACTCGCAGACAGCGGTGTGGGATGATGCGTGGCGCCCGCAGGGATATGTGACAGGCAACGAACACCGAGCAACGACGCATGGCGGATAACGACCGCCCCCCCTTCCCGCGCGAGTGGGGCCAGGACCACCGGCTACGCTGCCGCCACCGCTCGGACCATCCGCAATCCGTCATCCGAAGGACTCTACGCCAGCCCGAACCCGCGCTCGGCAATCTGGACGGCCAGCAGCAGGGCGCGGGCCTTGTTGAGCGTCTCCTCGTACTCGCGCTCGGGCACGCTGTCGGCCACGATACCGGCGCCGGCCTGGACGTCGATGTGCCCCCCGGCCAGGACCATCGTCCGCAGCGCGATGCACGTATCCATATTGCCGGAGTAATCGACGTACCCGATGGCCCCGCCGTACGGGCCGCGCTTCGTCGGCTCGAACTCGTCGATGATCTGCATCGCCCGGACCTTCGGCGCGCCGGAGACCGTCCCGGCGGGGACCGACACGCGCAAGGCGTCGAGCGCCCCGAACTGGCGCCGCAACCGCCCCACCACGTTCGAAACGATGTGCATGACGTGGCTGTACCGCTCGACGGCCATGACATCGCTGATCTTGACCGTCTGGTACTCGGCGACGCGACCGACGTCGTTGCGCGCCAGGTCCACGAGCATGACGTGCTCGGCCCGTTCCTTGGGGTCCTCGAGCAGTTCCTCTTCGAGCCGCTTGTCCTCTTCGGGCGTCTCGCCGCGCCGACGGGTGCCGGCGAGCGGCCGGCTGGTGATTTCACCGTCTTCGACGCGGACCATGATCTCGGGGCTCGAGCCCAGCAGCGTCACGTCCTTCGTGCGGAGGAAGAACATGAACGGCGACGGGTTGATGACCCGCAGCGCACGGTAGATGTCCACCGGGTCCGCCCCCGACCCGACCCTGAGCCGCTGCGACAGGACCACCTGGAAGATGTCGCCCGCCCGGATGTATTCCTTGCACGCCTCGACGGCCTTGAGAAACGCCTCGCGGTCGACGTTCGACTCAAAAGGCATCTCGACCGGCTCGTCGCGGACCATGTCTTCGACCCTGAGCGGCGCGGGGCGCCGGAGCCGTTCGCACACGGCGTCGATCCGGCCGCACGCCGCGTCGTAGGCCGCGCCGGCGTCGGCCCCTTCCTCCAGAATGGCGTTCGAGACCACGCGCACCGTCTTATCGACGTGGTCGAAGATGATCATGTCGTCGTAGAAGCCGAAGACCATGTCGGGCAGGCCGCGGTCGTCCGTCGGGCAGTCGGGGAGCGGTTCGTAGTGGCGGATGACGTCGTAGCCGGCGTAGCCGACGGCCCCGCCGGTGAAGCGCGGCAGCGCGCCGTGATGGACGGCCTTGTAGGGGGCGAGCAGTTCCGCGAGTTTCCCGAGCGGGTCGTCCGACTCACTCGTCTCGCCGCTGCCGTCGGGACGGGTCACCTCCACGCGACGCCCCAGAGCGCGAACCGCCATCCGCGGACGCACCCCGAGGAACGTGTACCGCGCGATCCGTTCCATCCCGACGATGCTCTCAAGCAGGAACCCCTGCTCGCCCTCCGCCAGGAGTTTGCGGAACGCCAGGACCGGCGTCAGGTGATCCGAGAGCAGCGTCCGATACACCGGGATGGTGTTGCCCTCCCCGGCCATCTTCAGGAACTCGTCTCGACCTGGCGTATACATGCTGCCCCCCGTACGGTCGCCCTGCAGCCGCGCGGCCACCGGTGGCTCGGCCTACAGCGCCACTTCGCCATTTCGCGCGGTGTGTCGGAGCCTGCCCTGAGCCTGCCGAACGGGGACCCACCGCGCTCGAAAGCCCATTTTCGCCGTTGCGCGGCGGGTCAGGAGACCCGCCGCGCGGTAAGTGGCGCTGTAGTGTTAGGCTGGCCACTATAGCGGGACGGGGCATGCGAATCAACCGGCCCGTCCGGCGTATTTCGGGGCTATGCCGTACCCGCCGCGACACTCGCGTCGAAAGCGCGGTGGTTGCGGAGAACCACCGCGCACGGCTTGCCTCACCCCGCTTTGAGGCGCCCGGCGGTCGTCGCCTGCCCGGCGCCTGAAGAGGTCAAGTCAGATGGAAGCGTTTACTGCGCCGGCTACTCCTTCTTCGACGGTTCCCACCAGCGTGTTCGGACGCTGTCGCCCCCGCCTTTGCGTTCTTTTCTACCTTCGCCCTTGCCGCGTTCGTCGCCCTCCCTGCGTTCGTCGCCTTCGCGGTCGGCGTCTTTGCGGCCTCCGCCGCGCTCGCGATCACCCTCACGGCGGCGCTCCTCGCGATCTCCTTCGCCTGTGCGCACCTTGTGGCCGTCCACCTCGCGCCGCTCGCCTTCGCCTTCGCGCTTCCGCTCCTCTTTCCGCTCGCCTTCACCTTCGCGCTTCCGCTCCTCTTTCCGCTCGCCTTCGCGCTCTCCACCTGCACGTCGCCGCTCGATCTCCTTGGTGAGTTTCCCCAGTTGCTCCCTGGTCTCGCCGAGCAGTGTGTTGACGAAGGCCACGGCCTTTTCGTCCTTGGCCTTCAGGGCGAGTGCCTTGAGCCGCTCGAGGCCTTTGATGCGTTCGAGGAGTTTCGCCTTGTAGACCTGCCGCTCGTCTCGCTCACCTTCACGGCTGGGGCGGTCGCGCCGGCCCTCCGCTTCCTCTTTTCGGCCTTCACCCTCGCGCCGTTCGCGATCGCCTTCACGCACGCGCACGGGCTGACCGTCGACCTCGCGTCGGGGTTCGCGGCGCTCCGCGCCTCCCTCACGGGGGCGCTCTTCTCCTCCCTCACGGCGGCGCTCTTCGCCTCCCTCTTGGCGGCGTACGTCACGACGCCGTTCGCCCTCTTCGCGGCGCTCGCCGACGCGTTTCTCAGCAGGTCGCTCCCGTTCTCCATCATCGGCCAGTGCCGCGTCGGAACCGGCGCCGAGGGCGGTCAGCAACACGGCCCCGGCAATGGAATACTTCCACATCGAGGTTACGCTTTTCATGTCCGAATCTCCTTCCCTTGTCTGCACGGGCCGAGCCCAGGCCGTGCACAACAGCGCCACACACAGCAGCGCGACGGGGCCCGTCACGCGCAGCAGCCTCATGCCGACCCGACTCGACCGCCGCATCGGGCTCGAATCGAGCCGCAACAGTTGCTCGACCCTGCGGCCGAGGCCGCTTCGAAAACCGCCGCCTCCCACGCCAAGCCATGCCGCCGCACGCGGACGCACCAGCCGCTTGCCCAACTCCACCAGCGAGGCCGCCAGCAACTGGGGGCCGCACCTGACCACCATGCATCCCTCGTCGGCAGCCTCCTCGCAGGCCACGTGCAGCCGCCGCCGAGCCCACCAAGCGGCCGGATGCCACCACAGCGCGGCGGTGAGCAGATCGGCCAGCAGACGCCACGCCGGATCGTGCCACGCCAAGTGCGCGAGTTCGTGCCCCAGGATCGCATCCTGTTGGGCCTCCGAGAAGTCGTTCGCGAAGCCGCACGGCAGGCCGATCGTCGGCCGAACGATGCCGAAGGCAATCGGCGCCGTCAGATGGGCCGACTCCACCACCCCCACCCGCCGGCGCATCTCGAGGCGCCGCCCGATCGCACGAACGCGGCCGGTCAGACCCGGGTCACCCGCCGCGCGATGCCGAAGTCGGAAGATCACCAGGAACACCCGCGCTGCCACGACGCGACCCAATACGGCCACCGCACCGACGAGCCAGATCACGCCCGGCCACCAGCCGACGGTCAGCGGTTCGCTTGCCTCACCGGAAGCCGCGACTGCGATAGGCTCCGGCGGAGCGGGTGGTTCTGATGTGGCCTCGGTCAGGGCGGGAACGGGTTCGGCCGCGAGGACTTCCTCTTCGTGCGGCCGCACCGGCGGCGCATCATCATGGGCGTGCAACGAAGCGACCGGGACCGCGTGGGCTGTCTCGCCCACAACGGGCGCGGGCCTCTCGGGCGGCGGCCTCGGCGTCAGCCACAACGCCACGCCGCGGCCGACGCCGGTTACTTCGACAGCCACCAGGATCAGGATCGCCGCCGTCGCGACCTGCCAGGCGGTCCGGCGCCACGCGGCCCGGCGAACGACGCGCGAAAAGACCGCGGCCGCCGCAACGATTGCGGCCGTGCCGCCAACCAGCACGGCGGCCAGCCCGAGCCACACGTCGAGGGACGGTGCCGCAGTCACGGCTGCTTCTTCCTTTCAGCGATGAGCCGATCGAGACGGTCCAACTCGTCGGGATCCACGTCGCGCGTTGCAAGCAGGTGGCTGACCATGTCGGCGAGACTCCCCTCAAAGACACGGTCCACCAAGTCGTCGGCCATCCCGCCGACCACCCGCTCGGGGGGAACGGCGGCCCGGTAGATGAAGCGGCGGCCGTCGGTCTCGTGGGCGACGAGGCCGTCGGCCTCCATCCGCCGCAGCACCGTCGCGACGGTCGTGTACGCCAAGCGGCTGCCCCGGCCGAGCCCCTGCTTGACGTCCGTGACGCTCCCGGGGCCCCTCTCCCAGAGGACCTTGAGGATCGCCAGTTGGAGGCGGCCGAGTTGGTGAGGCTTTCGGTTACCCATGCGGCGTCTTTCGGTTTCCCTTTCGACTGCGCACGTAATACTACGACTGTAGTAGTTCGTTGTCCAAAGAAAAATCCGGGAACCTCCCGTGCCGCCGGTCTGCGGCTTGGCCGCAGCGCCGGGGTTTATCCCCGGCGCATCCTGGCCGGCACCGCCGCCAACGGCCGCCGGGCATAAGTACCTGTTTAGCGTGCTCTCGAAGCGATGTCATTTCGACCGAGCCCTCGCCAA
>CAZEBQ010000225.1:0-7231 GCA_964510295.1 uncultured Anaerolineales bacterium
TCCGCTCGCCCTCGCCTTTGGCGAGGGCTCGGTCGAAATGACATCGCTTCGAGAGTACGCTAAACACGTACTTTCGCTTGCGCAAGCATGCGGCCTCGGACACCAGTAGAAGCGGCCCGCGCCGTGAAGCCGCGGGCCGCTTGCTTGACAACGATGCGTCGGTGGCCGGGTCCTTACGCTCCCATGGAGAGGAAGATCTCGACGCGTCGGTTTTTAGCCTTCCCGGCGGCGGTGTTGTTGTTGGTGATCGGCTGTGCGGACCCGACGCCGCGCGTGTCCATCCGGGTCGCTTCGACGCCGGCGCCCTTGAGGACATCGGCGACGGCCTCGGCCCGGGCTTCGCTGAGGCCCTGGTTGGTGGTGGGCTTACCGAGTTCCTGGAGCAGGGCCTTCGTCGTGGCCTTCTTGACGGGGTCGGTGTCGGTGTGGCCGATGATGGCGGCGATGATGCCCTTGGCGATATCGGAGGACAGGATGCCGCCCAGTTTGGCGATGGCGCCGCGTGCGCCGGCCTTGACGACGTTGGACCCCGAGTCAAAGGTGATGTCCGAGGCAAAGCGGAGCCGCCCGGTGGCCGCATCGAACTCGAACAGGCCCGGATACTGGTCGGCCAGTTGCTGGATCGAGATAGCGACTTCCTTGGGGATCTTGGTACTTGGCGCATACATACCGCCGGCGAGTTTCTTATAGGCCCCCATGAGTTCATCGAAGGCCTTGCGGACCTCGTCGCGTTCCTTCATGACGGTGGCCAGGTGATCCTCCTTCTCCTGGAGCATCCGCTGGGCGTCGGCCGCGCGGGCCTGAAGCGCGCTGACCCGCTCGTTGAGCATGGCCAGGTCGGCCTCCTTTTCCTGCAGCAGTTTTTCCTGCTCGCGGTTTCTAAGCAGGACCGCGTTGTATTTGGCCTCATCCACACAGCCCACTGACACGAGGGCCAGACAGGCCGCAAGAGCCACCACGATGACCGCCGAAAAGCGTTGCATCTGCGTGCTCCTTTCCTGGGTCAAACACTCGACATCGAGACTGTTGACAGGCGCTGAATCGGGGCCTTCCCCCGAAAGACACGTTCGCTCAGGTTGCCTCTGTCGGGCACTCGTCTCATCAGCCGCCAATGGCTTCGCGGGCGGAGCGCTGCTTGTCGAGCACGTAGCCGACAAGGGCGGCGATGCCGACGATCACGATGCCGACCACCAGCACGATCAGCGGCGTGTTCTCGCTCGCCATGGATTGCAGCGCGCCCGACACGGAACCCTGCAGCAGGCCGATGATGCCCAGGCCCGCCAGGCCGAGGCACACCACCGCCAGGCCCAGCATGAACGTGAAATGCGCGTGGTGCGCCGGTGGCTCGACCAGCGTGACGATTCGCGTCCGGCTCGGCGCCACCGCCGAGGCGCCCGACGGCCCCGCGACGGAGACCAGGCCGCTCTCGGCGTCGATGGCGATGACCGGCTCGCCGCTCAGTTCCTCGCCGACGCCGAGTTCCTCGTCGCTCAAGACGCCCCCCAGGCTCGACTCGTCGGTTTCGGGGCTGAGGGCGAGCGGGGCGGGCTCGGCCTCGGGCGCCGCCATCGCCTCCTCAACGCCCAAGGGCTCCGCGCCCTCGCTGGGGAAGACGCCCTCGGTGTCGGCGGCGATCCAGGTCTCGGCGGCGCTGTCGGCCGGCACCTCCTCTTCCTCGGCAAAGAGGATGTCGGCATCGATGCTCATCAGGGTGTCGCCGGCGTCGGCTTCCTCGTCGGCCGCCGGCTCGCCCGGCGCAGCCGCGCCCGTCAAGGCATCGATATCCTCCTTGCGAAACTTCAGGTCGCCGCCGTCGCGGAAAACGCGAAGTTCGCCGCTGTCGATGCTCGCCTGCAGTTGCTCGTCGGTCCTTCCGAGCCGCGCTTTGGCCTCTTCGAAATTGACGAAGTCCACTGGGTATGCCTCCTGAATCCCGGAGCCGGCCGCCTCATGCGGCCCTCCATAGGCATCATACGATCAGGGCTTGCTCCCCGGCGTCTTGGCGCTGCCGTCGTCCGCGGTTCCGGCCGCCTGGTCCGGCTTCTTCAGGCGTGCCCGGATGTCCCTCGGCAGCGGCGGGTCGTTGTTCCAGTCCGAGAGTTCCCAGTCGGCCGAGATGTCGCGGACGGCCAACAGTTTCAACCGGCTCCGCCGACCGTCGGCCAGGTACACCACCAGCCGTTGCCGGTCGGTGTCGACCAGACAGATAAGCACTTCCCGCTCGCCCAGGGGCGTGGCCGAGACAACCACATTCGTCGAGGCGTCGCCCGGCCGCCCCGCGCCGGTCGCCTCCGCCGCAATGGCCAGCGACTGCGGCCGGCCCGACACCGCCAAACCTATCCCCAACAGCGCCATCCCGGCGCCGAGCATCCCCAGCGCAAAGCACCACGTCCGGCGCGAACTGAGAATGGCCAACCCTCCTTGCGGCAGGCCGCCGCACGTCCGCCGCGCACCTTGCGTCCCATGCAGACGGCACACCTCGCCTGCCGCATTGTAAGAAGCGCCAAACCCAATGCAACCGAATTCTTGGCCTTCTGCAGCGCCGCGTCGCACGCTGTCATTTCGACCCCAGCCGCCGCGCCGAAACGTTGCGGGGCCACCCTCGCGTGGCCGAAGTGGCTCGGCGGGGGCGGTTTTCGCTAGACACCCTCTCCGGGGCCGATTTATGATGCCTTCCTGCCACATACCACTCCGAGGAGCGTCTTGGGAGCAATGATCCTGGGTATCGCTGACACGCCGCTTCCTTCGTTGGGATGGGCGGCTGCGGGAACTGCGGCGGGCGCAGCGCTGTGGCTGGTGGCCCGTCCGCGGCGGAAGGCCGGCGTGCCGCTGAGGTTTCTTGCGGCCGTCGCCGCCGCCTGGGTCGCCGTGTGTCTCGGCTACGCCCTCGCGGGGTCCGAGGAGACCTTCTCGGCCTACCTGGTGACGAGCACGCTGGCGACTCAGATTCTTGCCGCGGTCGGCGCGAGCTTCTATCTCCGCGGGCTGCTGCGATTCCGTTGGGCGGAGCGCCGGTGGAGACAGTCGAGCAACGTGCTGGCGGGTGTGGCGCTGATGGGAACGGGGTTCGTTCGGGCGGCGTACCAACCGGAGATCGCCCTGTGGGTCCAGACGCCGCTCGTGATGCTGTTCATCGCAACCGTGTGGCGATTCCGGGCCGAACCGCTCGTGTACCTGTCGATCCTCGGCGTGGCCGCGACGGTCGTCCTCGGGGTGCGGATCCACCTGGCGGCCGAGGCCGAGACGGCGGGCGGGGTGTGGGTCATGTCGACGGCGGCGGCGGTGTCGCTGGCGATGGTGCTCGTCGCGGCGCTGCTCGCATGTCATCCGCGCCAGCAGTTCAACGTCAAGTGGTATCGTCAGGGCCTGCTGATCGTGCCGCTGGTCGTGTCGAGTCTGGCCGCCATGGGCGCCGGGTACCTCGCCGTCTGGGACGGCGCCTCGTGGCACACGGTGTGGACGCTGGGCGTATGGTGGGCCACGCTGCTGCTGTCGTCGATCGGGTTGAGGCAGGCGGACCTGTTCGGGTTCTCGTGCGTGGGGGCGGCGTTGGCGGCCGTGGTGGCCTTTGCCGTCCTGGGCGGCGACCAGATCGAGGGATACTGGGGCCGGTATGCGTCGGTGCTTCTGCTGATCGCGTTCGGTGCGGCGGTGCTGGCGTCGCTTCTGGTGCTGGGGTTGCGGGGACGGACGGCATCGGGGTTTCCGCGGGCGTTGTTTCTGGCCGGCGTCGCCACGGCAATCGGGGCACTGTTCCTGGAACCGTTCGGCGCAACGGCGAAGTGCGTGGGCGTGGACCTGCTCATCGCGTCGGCGGTGGTGGCGCTCGCCCACGCGCACGGGGCGCCGAGGTGGGTGAACTACCTGGTCGCCGCCCTGGCGACGGGCGGTGTGGCGGTGCTGTGCCACGTCGGGCCGGTGGCGGCGGCCGAGGCATGGCATCACCGTCTCATCGGCGTGACGGCGGCGGTGTCGGTCGGCTGGCTCGTGGTGGCGATCCTGGCCCGGGAGGTCCTGAAGCGGACCCACTCCGACCGCCAGGCCCGGCGCGAGATCGAACCGTTCACCGTCTTCGGCATGTGCGGGACGGTCGCGCTGGCGGCGTACCTGTCGGTCCAGCAGGTCCGGACGTTCTCGGAGTTTCTGACCGTCGGCGCCGGCCCCACCCTCGCCTTACTCGGTCCCGACGAGGGACTCGTGGGGTGGCTGGCCGTGCTGCTGGCGTTCCTGCTGTCGATGTGGCTGCTGCGGCATACGGCCAGGACGTTTCTGTTCTACGTCTTCGGCATCATGACGCTGGTCTACGTCGGGCTGTTCCGGCACACCGCCGACCTGTACGCGTACCTGATCTACGCCATCGGCGGTTACGGTGCGGCCCACCTGCTGGTGTACCTGTACGAGGCGAAGTTCATGGCGTTGTTGTCGCACACGTGCGTGCTGTACCGCGACGAGCGTCGGGCGTCGACGACGATCTTCACGCTGGCGGTGATCTCGTGCTTCATTGCGGCGATTCTGGCGATGTTTCGTCTCTCGGACACCGAGTCGCTCATCATGCTTGGGCTGATGGCGGTGGTGTTCCTGGGATGGTCGTTCGTGTGGCTGCGCGGTGAGATGCTGTACCCGGCGGTGTTCATGCTGACGCTCGCGATTCTGGCCATCTGGCACAACACGGCCCGGCCAACGCAGTGGGACCCGCACCGGCTGAGCATGAACGCGCTCATCCTGTCGGTCTCGGCGCTGGTGTGGCTGGGGTTCGGCAACCGGCTGCATGCGATTCGGGGGGAGGTTTTTCAGTTGGCGACACCGGCCCGGGCGTGCTCAGTCATCCTCGGATTGCTGGGCATCGGCTTCGCCGTCGCGTTGGCGTTGTCGCCCACGTTCGGGGCCGAGGTATGGCGGCAGGCGCGAGCCCTGGGCGACTGGGCCATGGGGCTGGCGACGCTCTCGGCGCTGATCCTGTATTTCGCGTGGGCCGCCTTCGTCTTCGACCGCCGGTTCTACAGCCTGATGAGCGGCGTGGGGGTTCTGCTGCTGGGCCTCTACGTTGGCATCTACGTCGGCGTGCGCCTGGCGGGGGGGTGAGGGGGGAACGTCTCAGAAACCACCTCAGGCACCGGATGGCGGACACCTTCCCCCCCCTCATGCCTCCGATTCAACAACCGGTGACCGATGCTTTACGCCGATAAGCCCGTCAACGGACAGATCCTCGTCTTGCCAGTTGGACCACGGGGCTAACTTGAGTCCGTATCTGGGTATCGTAACCTCGATCTGCGCCATTCCAGGAGATGCTCGGCTCAGTTCCCGGCGGTAGTCACGAATGTCTCTGGCGTGCGAACCGCAGTTGGCACTCTTACATAGAAGTTTCGCCACCACGTCCACCTCTGAAGCACCCGCAAGAAGCAGACGTGCCATCTCAATGGAGTATGCCGCAAAGTTATCTTCCCCGAACTCCACAAAGCGGGCAAGCCGCTGCAGGTCAGCATCCAACGCAAGAAAGTAGTTCCAATGCAACTTGGCAGCGGATTGGCCAATCACCATTGATGACCTCCGACGCTTGGGCGTTCCTACGCGTACTCGAAGACGGGCGTCTCCATGACCCGGTCGGGTTTCTTGCCACCTTTGATGAGTTGGTGGATGCGTTCGACCGTCTCCGGGGCGAAATACTGCTCGCCCGTCTCGCGGCACACCCGCGCCGGCACATGCTCAACAACGTAGACTTTCCCTTCGTGCTCCACCGTGTAGGTGACCTTGGCATCGATCATTGTTTCTTTCACCAGTGCCATGCTAAAAGCCCCCCGGCTACTCGGCGCGCCTATACTATCCGGAAATGCCTCAGGGGGCAAGCCGGCATTGGTGCCCCTCATGCGCCCTATCCGGTTGCTCCTCCGGCGGGAGCCGGTTGCAATTGGCCCCCTGCCCCGCCTATGCTTAGACGGGTCTGCGGAGAGCACGCACCGCGCGGTGGCTCTCCTGAGCCACCGCGCGTGACCCCCCGCAGCACAAGGGGTCGGGAGACTTGCCGCACGGCAATACGCACCGAGAAACAACACGCATGGACCGCGACACGCTCATCGAAAAGATCAAGTCGTTCCCCCAGGCACCCGGCGTGTACCTGATGAAGGACGCGCGGGGCCGGGTCATCTACATCGGCAAGGCGGTAAGCCTGCGCAGCCGCGTCGGACAGTACTTCCAGCCGTCGGCCGACCTCGGGCCGAAGAAGCGGCAGATGGTCGCCGAGGTCTCCGACGTCGAGTTCCTTCCCGCCGAGAGCGAGGTCGACGCGCTGCTGACCGAGGCCCGCCTCATCAAAGACACGCATCCGCGGTACAACGAGCGTCTGACCGACGACAAGACGTTCCCGTACCTGGAGATCACGACGCGCGACGCGTTCCCCGGCGTGTATTTCACGCGGACGCCCGCCTCGAAGGGGACGAAACTGTACGGTCCGTTTTCGAGCGCGGCGGGCCTGCGGACGGCCATCGGCGAACTCCAGAAGATTTTCCGGTTCCGGACCTGCCGGCTTGAGATCCCACAGGACGATCCGAACCGACGGTACATCCGTCCGTGCATCCTGTACGCGATCAGGCGATGCACGGCCCCGTGCGCCGGGCACATCGACCGGGAGGCCTACCGCAAGCACATCGCGCGGCTGCAGCGGTTCCTCGAAGGCAAGCGCGTGCGGGTCGTGCGGGACCTGACGCGCGAGATGAAGCACCTGGCGAAGAATCTGCGGTTCGAGGAGGCGGCCCGCGTGCGCGACCAGTTGCGGGCCATCAAGGCCCTCTCGCGCCGCGGCGACATCAACGAAGACCTTCAGCCCGAGGTCTTTGCGCCGACCTTCGACCCGGCCGAAGGCATGAACGCCCTCACGGCGTTGCTGGAGGCGGCCTCCCCGATCCGCAGCATCGAAGGCGTGGACATCGCCAACCTCGGACCGACCGAGGCCGTCGGCGCCATCGTCTCGTTCCTGGACGGGCGGCCGTTCAAGCCGGGGTACCGTCGGTTCCGGATCAAGACGGTCCGGGGCCCGGACGATCTCGGGATGATGGGGGAGGTGGTGTTCCGCCGGTTCCGCCGCCTGGCGCGGGAACTGTCGGTGCTGCCCGACCTCGTGCTGGTGGACGGCGGCGCGGGCCAACTGCACGCGGCCGCCGAGGCCATTGCGGCAGCCGAGGGTGAGCGGCCGCACCTCGTCTCCCTCGCCAAACGCGAAGAGGAGGTCTACATCCTC
>CAZEBQ010000226.1:0-7222 GCA_964510295.1 uncultured Anaerolineales bacterium
CGTTAGCCGCCGGGCTTGCCCGGCGCGTTTTGGGCCTTGTGGCGCTTGGCGGCACGGCTTTGCGTCACCTTTTTCGTTTTGCCTTGAGCGCAGCGCGCCGGCGCGGTTATGCTTAATGTGATGGGTGACCCGTTACAGATGCCCGTGCTGACCGCCGAGCGTCTCGCCACGTGTATCGACCACGCGGTTCTGGCGCCGGACCACGCCATCGTTGACGTGGAGGTGGCGTGCGCCGACGCGGTGGCGTACGGCTTTGCCGCCGTCACGGTGCCGCCGTACGACGTTGCCCGGACGGCGCAACGGCTGGCGCGGACGGGCGTGGCGACCGGCGGTGCCATCGGCCTGCCGTTCGGCCGTTCGGGGCTGAAGGCCAAACGGACCGAAGCCGAGACGTGCGTCCGGGCCGGGTCCGGCCAGGTGGAGATGGTCATCAACCTGGCGGCGATGAAGAGCGGGCAGTTCGGCGACGTGCGCGGCGAGATCGCCGCCGTCCGCCGCATCGCCGACGGGCTCATCCTGACCGTCATCCTGGAATGCTGCTGCCTCACCGACGACGAGATCGTGTGGGCGTGCCGGCTGGCGATGGAAGCCGGGGCCGACATCGTCGAGACCTCGACGGGTCTGGCCGGCCGCGGCGCGACCGCCCGCGAGGTGGCCCTCGTGGGACGGACCGTCGCAGGCGGCGCCGGCGTGAAGGCGGCCGGCGGCATCCGCACCTTCGACCAGGCCTGCGTTATGTTCGAGGCCGGTGCCTCACGCATCGGCACCGGCGACGGCGTCGCCATCGTCCGGGATTTCCAGCAACGTCTGCAGAGCCGAATCAACTGACCGCCCATGACCGATCCTCCCCGCACCGCAAACGGCACACACCCCAAGCAGGAACTGGAACGCCTGGCGCGCAACCTGCGCCTGCGCCTGGAGGGCGAAGGACGGGCGGGCCTGGCGGCCGTCGGCCGTATCCCCGAGACCGCACCCCGAGCCCCCGAGCCGGCCCCCCGCGCCACCGAGCCGGGAGCGGAAGCTCCCGGTGACGCAAACTTGGAGCCGTTGCCCGAGGCCCGCGCCGCCGAAGCCGCCAAGCGCGAACTCGACGCGGCGGTGGCGGCGCGAGCGCCGGCGCCCCCCGCCGAGGCGCCCCCCGCCGACGCGCCCCCCCCCGACGCGCCCCCCGCCGACGCGCCCCCCGCCGACGCGCCTCCCGCCCGGCAGGAACGCGCGCCCGCCGTCCACGTGAAAGGACCCGGTTTGTTCGACGACAGCAGCCCCGACCTCGAAGACGGCGTCAGCAAGGAAGAGGCGCTCGAGCGCATCGTCAAGGAAGTCGCCGCGTGCCGGCGGTGTCCCGAACTGGCCGCCGGACGCACCAACACCGTGCCAGGCCAGGGCGATCCGAACGCCCAACTGATGTTCATCGGCGAAGGCCCCGGCGCCGACGAGGACCTGCAGGGCGTGGCGTTCGTCGGCCGGGCGGGGCAACTGCTGACCAAGATGGTCGCCGCCATCGAGATGACCCGCGACGAGGTCTTCATCGCGAACATCGTCAAGTGCCGGCCGCCCGGCAACCGCAGGCCGGAACCCGAGGAATGTGCGAACTGCGCGCCGTACCTGGCGCGGCAGATCGAGATCATCCGGCCGAAGGTCATCGTGGCGCTCGGCGGCACGGCGGCCCAGTACCTGCTTCAGACGCACGACGGCATCACGCGGCTGCGGGGGCGGTTCTACCCGTACATGGGCGCCAAACTGATGCCGACCTTCCACCCCGCCTACGTCCTGCGGAACTACGTGACCGATACCCGCAAGAAGGTGTACAACGACCTCAAGATGGCCCGCGCGGAACTCGACGCGTGACAGCGGGTCGCATGGTCATCCCGAAAGGTGACCATGTTTTGGCCGGGCGCACCCGCCTTTTTGTCTTGCCTCGGAGCGGCCGCAGGCTACCCTCATGCCGCCCACAGGGGAAAGGACCGGCCATGCGGCTCGAAACGGAAGAAGGCCCGGCCATCGACGACCCGACCGGCGAGCAACTCCGCGAGGCCCTGGCAGGGCTCGGCGGGGCCTCGGGGGCGTTCGCCATCCTGACGCGAGCGGACGAGCCGCTCGCCCTCATCCAGACCCACGGCGAGGCCGACCAGTTCGCCGTCGAGTATCACGAGAACGCGACACACTACCTTGCCGAGGACCGCGCCCTGCCGCTGGAGACCGTCGTAGCCATGTTCCAGGCGTACAACCGCGGCGACCAAGCCTGGCGCGAAATGGCCACCTGGGAAAACATCACGGCGGAACTCGCCAACTCCGGCTCCTCTTGGGTCAAGGTTCTCATTCTGGCCGTAGCGGCCGTTCTGGTCGCCGTGATTCTTTACCTGTCGTTCACCCACTGACGCGCGGCAGGGGGTCTTATCCGCGAAGGCAAAAAAGATGGGCGTCGCCACCATGGGGGTGAGTAGCGACGCCCTAGGGCCAAAGGGCGGTCCGGGAAGGACCGCAATAGCCGGGTATAAGAAGGGGCGGTTCAACCCGGCTATCTGTTGGGTCAAACCCCCGCCGACGACGGGTGTTCCGAAAAATCAGGATTTTTCCGATGTGTCGGCTGCGGCAAAACAGCGGCCACGGCGCCCTCGCTTCCGCCTGGTGGCCTTCCCAGGCCACCAGGAAGAGGCACGAACCGCGCGGCGGCCTGGGAAGGCCGCCGCGCGGTTCGTGTCGGCTGCGGCAAAACAGCGGCCACTGCGCCCTCACGGCGCCTCGACGTGCACCCACACGCGCCCGACCGCCTCCTGCCCGTTCGGGGCCGTGTGCCGCACGCTGGCGATGTAGTCCCCCGGCTTCGCATAGCGGTGCACCGTGACGCCGTAGCCGTTGGGGTTGTGGACGTTGGCGTTGGCGTCGGACGCGACCCTGGCTTCGGGGCTGCCGTCGCCGAAGTCCCACACTTCACCCGTGGCCTTCGTGCGGAACGAGCGGACCTTGAAGGTGACGGCGTCGCCGGCCTTGACGTTCTGCGTCGGCTCGAAGGCGGGGTGGACGGTGGGCGGCAGGTTGTCCATCGCCTTCGGGTCCACCACCTGGACCACGCAGAAATCCCACGCCGCGTTGCCGCGCGTGTCGGTCACCTTGACGGCCTCGCTGTACGTGCCGGGCGCCTTGTAGGTCTGCTTGACGGTGGGGCCGATGGCGCGGGTGCCGTCGGTCAGGGTCCACTCGTAGCGGTTGATTTCGCCGCCGAAGGCCCGCGACCGCGTCGCGTCGAGCGTCACGACCTCGCCCACCGCCACGAACCTGTGCGGCCGCGCGACCGCCAGGATCGGCGGCTTGTACTGATTGACGTAGGCCTCCCAGACGTAGGCGTAGGCTTCCTCGGTGCCCCACTTGCCGGAAGGGTGGCGGGTCTTGATCTCGAAGTGCACGTGCGTCCACCCGCCGCTGCCGCCTTCCTTGCCGAGGATGCCGATCCGTTGGCCCATCGTGACCCTGACGCCCGGCCGGACGGCCTTGTCGATCGACTGCATGTGACTGTACCGGTAGTACCAGCCGCGCCCGTCGAGCACGTACACGACGTCGTACCGCGCGCCGACCGGCGTGCCGGTCTTGTGCTCGTCGAGGGTCTTGCCTGCGGCCGAGACGACGAGCCCGTCGGTGGCGGCCAGGATCTCGACCATGCCCTCGACGCCTCCGAAGTCGAGGCCGCTGTGGTAGTAGAGTTTTTCGCGTCCGCGTTCGCCGGCGTCCACGAAGACGGGCTCGTTGGCCATCTGCGTGTCGCTGGCGAACCATCGCTGCCGGACCGGGTAGGCGAACGTGCCGGGCTTCAGCAGCGGCCCGCGCACCGGCCACAGCCGCAGCCTCGCGTCCTTGCCCAGGCCCCAGCGGTCGGCGTTCGTGCTGGCGTACCAGGAACGGGTGATGGGGCAATCAAGCTGCACGCCGCCGACCGTCACCGGCAGCGTGTAGTTGGCCGAGACGAGTGTGACCTGTTGGCCGTTGACCTCGACGCGGGCGCGGCCCTCGCGGACGCCGGAGTCGAGGGAATCCATCGTCGCGTCGATGCCGAGGAGTTTGACGGCCGCCGTCGTCCCGTCGGCGAGCGTCACGTCGGCCGTCTCGCCGATGGCCAGTTCAATCACCTTGCGCGGCGGCGTGAGCGGCGGCTCGGGCGCGGCGGCTAGGGCAAGCGTGGTGCAGAGGCCGAGCAGCAGTGCGGCAGGCAGAACGTGTCCGAGCATCGGGGCCCCCTCCTTCCGATTGAACCGGCACGCGAGGATACCGTGTTGCCCCGATGCGTGGAAGCAAATAGAATCCGGTGGTGCGGGACGGGTGTGGCAACGATTTCTGGCACGATGCAACTTGGTCGGGGGCCTTGGTTGTCATTCTGAGCGCAGCGAAGAATCTCGCCGTGGTCTTTGGCGTGTGGCGTGGGGCAGAACGGACTCACGGCGAGACCCTTCGACCCCGCGATGCGGGCTCTCAGGGTGACAGATTGCACGATACCACCGTCGCCAGAAAAAATTGCCACGCCCTGCGGGACCTCAACCGCGCTTGAAAGGGACTCTCCAGAATGCCCGGGCGACTTCGACGCGCGCCGCTCTTACTCTTCGCTCTTGCAGCGGCTGTCCCTGCTGCCATCGCCGGCGCGGTGACCGTCGAAGAGGGGCCCGACGGCGTGACGCTGGCGAACCGATCCCTCGCGGTGACCGTCTCGCGCGAAGGCATCCTGTCGGCGGCGCAAGTCAGCGGCCGCAAGCGGGTGACCGTGCTGTCGGACGCGGTGGCGTCGATCCGTTTGCGCGGCCGCGACGCCGATATCCTCAAGGGCGTGAAACCAACGCTCCAGGTCCGTGACGCGCGCGGCACACTGGCCCCCGGCAAGGCCTTCGTGCTCGCCTACGAGACGCCCGCGGCGCGCGTCCGGGTCATCCACACGCTGCCCGACAAGCGGGAATGCTTCACGACGCGGCTGGTCCTCGCGCCGGCGGCCGAGACGCCCATCGCCACGCGGTCGGTCACGGTCCTGGCAGGGAAACTTGCCCTCGGCGACGGCCAGGTCCGCGTGCTCGCCCACCCGAAGGCGTGGGAATCGACGGTGGCGGTTCTCGAAGGCGACGCCGTCCGAAGCGGCATGATGGCCGCACTCTACAACCGCGAGACCCGCCTCGGCGCGGTCCTCGGGGCGCTCAGCCAGCACGCCGAGTCGCACGTGCGGTGCCGGTTGATGAATCGCCTGCCGCACGTCGAGATGACCGCCGACTACGCCGGCCCCGGCGCCGGCGAACTTTGCATCGCGCCCGGCGAGACCGCCGGCACGGGCGCCTACGCCGTCTTCCTTCCGAAGGAGATCTTCGAGGGCCTCGAAGGCTACGGCGCGCTGGTCAAGGCGTCCAACGGTATCCGCCTCCACCGGCCGATCCCGTGCGGCTGGTGCAGTTGGGACGCCCTCGGCTGGATCATGCACGCCGAGCAGATCGACCGGACCATCGGAACGATCTACACACACCGGCTGCCGGCGTACGGTTTTAACGTGCTCCAGATTGACGACGGCTGGCAGTGCGGGTGGCGATGCAGCGGCGACTGGCGGTTCAACCCGCGGCGGTTTCCCGGCGGCATCAAGCCGATTGCCGAGGCGTGCGAGGCGGCGGGGTTTCGGCTGGGCCTCTGGATCGCACCGTTCTCGGACGAGGACCAGGGCGCCTCGGCCGGGCCGGACGGCGAACTCCAACCCGACGCCCCCGCCTGGATGCGCGAGGCCCGGCCCGTGCTCGTGAACCGGCCGGAACTCATGGTCAAACGCAACGGGAAACCCACCGGCTCGTACGACCTCTCGCACCCGGACTTCCGCCAGTTCCTGACCGACACGCTCAGCCGCCTGACGCACGAGTGGGGCGCACGGTACATCAAGGCCGACTTTCTCGGCTACGGCGCCGGCTTTGAGGCGGACCCGAGCCTTCCAGCCCACGACATCTACCGCGGCGCGCTCCGCGCGATGCGGGCCGGCATGGCCGAGGGCACGTACTTCATGACGTGCATCGCCCCCGACTGGAAGAGCCTCGGCATCGCCGACGGCCAACGCATCGGGGGCGACGTCTCCGCCACGTGGGAGGGCATCTATCCGGCCGCCCGCGCCTGCGCGACGCGGTACTTCGCCAACGGCAACTTCTGGTGGAACGATCCCGACCAGTTGCACGTGGCCGGTCGCCTGGGCGCTGGCGGCGTGCAGCGCGGCCTGACGCTGAACCAGGCCCGCGCCTGGGCCGCCATGATCGTCCTGCACGGCGGCGTCACCATGACCGGCGACCGGCTCGAAGACCTCAGCCCCGAGCGGATGAAACTGCTGACCCAGTGCATGCCACCCACCGGCGTCACGGCCCGGCCGGTCGACCTCTGGGACGTCCTGACCGAAGCCGGCCGCGAGCGGTACAGCCGACTCTGGGCCCTCGAACTGGCCAAACGGTTCGCCACGTACCACGTGGTGGGCCTGTTCAACTGGACGGCAGGGCACCGGCAGGCGTTCGACCTGGACCTTGCCCGACTGGGTTACCTGGGCAGCCGGCGGGTCCTCGTGTACGATTACTGGGACGGGCACCTGGTGACGGTCGGTCGCGCCCGGGAGACGGTGCCGCTGCAGGTTGCCCCGTCGTCGTGCCGCCTGCTCGTGGTGCATCCGACGGGCGGCCGGCCCCAGTTCGTCTCGAGCGACCGGCACCTGACGGCAGGGGGCGTGGATGTGGAGCGGGCGGGGTACCTCGCGACGGCGAAGGCCATCAAGGGGCAGTCGGTCGCACTGGTCAGCGGCGCGCCGTTTCGGTATACTTTCTATGTGCCGGACGGCATGCGTGTGGCCGAGGCCGTCTTCGACGGCGAGCCCGGCAAAGTGATTCCGACGCCGCGCGAGCCGAACCTGGCGGTCATTGAATTCGTGCCCAACCGGGCCGAGATCGACTGGCGCGTGCAGTTCGAGAAGGAGGCGAAACCAAAATGAGACGGGTTCCTCTGGTTCTCGTGGCCGCGTTCATCGGCGTTGCCGTCTGCGATGCCGCCGCTCCCGAGACGGGCCGTCCGGGCGGCAAACCTTCCCCCAAGCAGATCTTCAAGCGGCTCGACGCCGACGGCGACGGCAGCCTGACCGAGGCCGAGTACGTCGGACGGTCGCGGTTCGATGCCGAGAAGGCCCGCAAGATCTTCCACGCCTCCGACGCCGACGGCGACGGCAAGGTGACCGAGGCCGAGTACG
>CAZEBQ010000227.1:0-7217 GCA_964510295.1 uncultured Anaerolineales bacterium
ACGACGAGATTTCCTGCGGGCACTCGGGCTGCGGCGCTCCGCTCGCCCTCGCCTTGTACGTGGTTAGCGTTGTCATTCTGAGGTCCGCTTGCGGGCCGAAGAATCTCGCCGTGGTCTTTGCTGTTTCGTCGTTTCCACGGCGAGACCCTTCGCTTCGCTCAGGGTGACAGCCACAACCGACACGCTAAACACGTACCTCGCCTTTGGCGAGGGCTCGGTCGAAATGACATCGCTTCGAGAGCACGCTAAACACGTACATTCACCGGGTGCTAATGCCGGCCGAACGCCTATCATGCCATGGCACAGGCGGCTATGCAACATCCTCCGCGACCTAATGCCGTGCGTGATTTGCGTCGTTGAAACGAGGTCTAAGCGGGGGGCAGGCGCTGCAAACCGCCTTGCCGTGCCGAAAAACGGTGCCGGGGCGGTTCTTGCTTGCCAAGCCGCAACTGAAAGCGTATGATTCCTCGGGTGGGTGATGTTCCTCCTCTTCGAGGCCCTGTTTCCTCACAAGGGAGACTGGCCGGAGGTAGCCTGACAACACGCTTTTTGCAGAACTTCAGGCGCGGCGGCGGTTTCACAGTACGACGTGACCGCCCGGCGACAGGGCCTCTTCCCGGCTCCGATGCACAACCCAGGGGGAAGCGTCGCAACTGAAGTCGGAGGTTGTCGGTGACCAAGACCGGAAAACCAACCCTGGCCGACGAGATTCGCGAGGCCACCGGCGTGGACGTGGCCGAGTGCTATCAGTGCGGCAAATGCTCGGCCGGATGCCCGATGGCCCGGTACATGGATATGGGTCCGAGCCAGATCATGCGCCTCGTCCAGATCGGCACCGACGAGGCCCGCCGACGCCTGCTGGCGAGCACCGCCCTCTGGTCCTGTGTCGGGTGCCTGACGTGTACGCAGCGGTGCCCGAAAGACCTCGACCCGGCCGCCGTCATCGACGCCCTGCGCGAAATGGCCAACCGCGAAGGCACCGTCCCGCACGATCAGAAACGGATCCTGAAATTTCACGAAGCGTTCCTCAAGAACGTCGAGTACGCCGGCCGCATGAGCGAGGTGCCGCTGACGGGCCTGTACAAGATGACGAGCGGCGACCTGTTCAGCGACGTTCTGCTGGCGCCGGTCATGCTCGCCAAGGGCAAACTGCCGCTCGTGCCCCGCGTCATCCGCGGCCGCAAGGAGATCCGGCGCATCTTCAAAGCCTGCCTCCGGAAGGAGGACGAGTGATGACAACCATCGGCTACTACCCCGGCTGCTCGCTCCACGGAACCGGCCGCGAACTTGATATGTCCATCAGGGCCGTGGCCGAGGTGGCGGGCGTGATCCTGACCGAAATCGACGACTGGAACTGCTGCGGCGCCAGCGCCGCCCACAGCCTCAACCACAACCTGGCCGTCGCCCTGCCCTACCGGAACCTCGCGCTGGCCGAGGAGCAGGGCCTCACCGAAGTCCTCGCCCCGTGCGCAGCCTGCTTCTCGCGCCTGAAGGGCACGACGGTGCGGCTGCGGCGCAGCGACGCGCTCCTGGAGACGATGCGCGGCATCACCGAGCACGACTACCACGGCACGGTCAGGATCCTCAGCATGATCGACTTCGGCAGCCGCCTCCTCGACGAAGGCCTGGCCGAGAAACTCACCGCGCCGCTCGACGGGCTGAAGGTCGCCCCGTACTACGGGTGCCTGCTGGCGCGCGGCGAGGAGATCGTGGAAGGGTACGACGCCGAGCAGCCGACCGGCATGGACGCGGCGCTGGAGGCCGCCGGGTGCGAGATCGTCCCCTGGAACTTCGCCGTCGAGTGCTGCGGCGGTGGCTTCAGCATGTCATTGACCGAGGCCGTCGTCGACCTCTCGAACGCCATCCTGACCGACGCCGAAGAGGCCGGCGCCGACGCCCTCGTGACGAGTTGCCCCATGTGCCACTCCAACCTCGACATGCGCCAGCGAACCATCAACGAGGCGGGCCTCGGCCCGCACAACCTGCCCATTCTGTACCTGAGCGAAGTCCTCGGCCTGGCCGCCGGCCTCCAGCCCGAGCGCCTGGGCCTCGACCGCCACTTCGTGGATGCCATGCGGGTGGCAGAAAGGAGCGCCTAGTCATGGCGCGCGTCGGCGTATTCATCTGCCATTGCGGGGAAAACATCGGCCGCACCGTCGACTGCCCCGCCGTCGCCGAGGCCGCAGGGCGCCTGCCAGGCGTGGTCGAGAGCGTCGATTACAAGTACATGTGTTCCGACCCCGGCCAGCAGATGATCAAGGACGCCATCAAGGAAAAGAAACTGACGGGCGTGGTCGTGGCGGCGTGCAGCCCGCGGATGCACGAGCCCACGTTCCGCCGCGCCGCCGCCGAGGCCGGGCTCAACCCGTTCCTGCTGGAGATGGCCAACATACGCGAGCACTGCTCCTGGGTGCACGAGGACCGGGAGCAGGCCACCGCCAAGGCCGTGGACCTCGTACGGGTCATGGTCGAGAAGGTCAAGCGGAACGCCGAACTGAACCCGATTCGCGTGCCGGTTGAGCCGACGGCCCTGGTCATCGGCGGCGGCATCGCCGGCATCCAGGCGGCGCTCGACGTCGCAAACGGCGGCAAAAAGGTGGTGCTCGTCGAGAAGAGCCCGTCGCTCGGCGGACACATGGCACGCCTCAGCGAAACCTTCCCGACGCTCGACTGCTCGCAGTGCATCCTCACGCCGCGGATGGTCGAAGTCGCCGCACACCCCAACATCGAACTCCTAACCTACAGCGAGGTTACCAACGTCGACGGGTTCGTCGGCAACTTCGAGGTCACCATCAAACAGAAGGCCCGTTACGTTGACCCCGACACGTGCACCGGCTGCGGGGCGTGCTACCAGAAGTGCCCGGTCAAGAAGATCCCCAGCGAGTTCGATGCCGCGCTCGGCAGCCGGACCGCCATCTACACGCCCTTCCCGCAGGCCGTGCCGAACAAACCGGTCATCGACGCCGAACACTGCCTCATGCTCACCAAGGGCAAGTGCGGCCTGTGCGAGAAGGTCTGCCCGACCGGCGCCATCAACTACGAGGACACCGACCGCGAGGTCACGCGCAAGGTCGGCGCGATTATCGTCGCCACCGGATTCCAACTCTGGGACCACTCGGCGTACGGCGAATACGGCGCCGGCAAACTCGCCGACGTCATCGACGGGTTCCAGTTCGAGCGGCTCCTCTCGGCCAGCGGCCCGACGGGCGGTGAAGTCCGACGCCCCTCCGACGGCCAGGTGCCACAGACCGTCGTCTTCATCCAGTGCTGCGGCAGCCGCGACCCGAAACGCGGCGTCGAATACTGCTCCAAAATCTGCTGCATGTACACCGCCAAGCACGCCATGCTGTACCGGCACAAGGTGCACGACGGCCGGGCCGTCGTCTTCTACATGGACGTGCGGGCCGGCGGAAAGGGATACGACGAGTTCGTCCGCCGGGCCATCGAGGCCGACGGCGCCGAGTACGTCCGTGGACGCGTCAGCCGCATCTACCGCCGGGCCGACGGCAAACTCATCGTCCGCGGCGCCGATACGCTCGCCGCCCTGCCCGTCACCATCGAGGCCGACCTCGTCGTCCTGGCCGACGCCATCGTGCCGCAGACCCGCAGCGCCGAACTCGCCCAGATGCTCGGCATCGCGTACGATATGAACGGGTTCTACAGCGAGGCCCATCCGAAGTTGCGGCCGGTGGAGACGGCGACGGCGGGCGTGTTCCTGGCGGGGGCGTGCCAGTCGCCCAAAGACATCCCCGATTCGGTCGCCCAGGCGTCTGCGGCCGCGTCGAAGGCGCTCGGGCTCTTCTCGAATCCCGAACTCGAACGCGAGCCCATCATCGCCCGCGTCAACGAGACCACCTGCGTCCACTGCCGCGCGTGTATCAATGCCTGTCCATACACGGCGATCGACGACTACGACATCACCGACCGCAACGGCAACGTCATCCGAACCGTCGCACGCGTCAACGAAGGCCTGTGCCAGGGCTGTGGCACCTGCGTGGCCGTATGCCGCTCGAACAGCATCGACCTCGACGGCTTCACCGACGAACAGGTTCTCGCGGAGATCGCCACCCTCGAATAATCCGAAAACCGCAGTCTGAGATTGGCAATTTGAGATTTGAGATTTGAGATCTGAGATCTGAGTTCTGAGATCTGAGATCTGAGATCTGAGATCTGCAATCTGCGAGGTGAGATTGGCAATTTGAGATCTGAGTTCTGAGATCTGAGATCTGAGAGGTGCGATTGGCAATTTGAGATTTGCAATCTGAGATTTGAGATCTGCAATCTGAGATTTGAGATTGGCAATCTGAGATTTGAGATTGGCAATCTGAGATTTGCAATTTCAGATTTGACATCTGAGATCTGCAATGTGAGGTTTGAGATGGGCAATGTGAGATCTGAGATTTCAGATTTGAGATCTGAGATCTGCGATTTGAGATTTGCAATCTGAGATTTGAGATCTGCAATCTGAGATTTGAGATTTGAGATCTGAGTTCTGAGGTTTGAGATTTCAGATTGGCAATTTGAGATCTGCGATTTGAAAAGCGGGATTTGAAAAACCTATGACCCAGACCAAACCCAACACGACCGGCTCCGCCGAAACCTTCGAGCCCCGCATCGTCGCCTTCGTGTGCAACTGGTGCACGTATGCGGGCGCCGACCTGACCGGCACCAGCCGCATCCAGTACCCCGCGAACGTGCGCATCATCAAACTGCCCTGCACCGGCCGCATCGACCCGCTCTTCATCCTGAAGGCCTTCGAAGGCGGGGCCGACGCCGTTCTGGTGAGCGGCTGCCATCCCGGCGACTGCCATTACATGAGCGGCAACTACCACGCCCGCCGCCGATGGACGCTGCTCCGGAACCTGCTCGACTTGACGGGCATCGATTCGCGGCGCCTCTTCTTCAGTTGGGTCTCGGCCGCCGAGGGACAGAAGTTCGCCGACCTGATCGACGACATCACCGGCCGGGTCCGCCAGGCCGGCCCGTTCGAGGCGACCAATCCGGCGAGGAGGCAGCCATGGACCTAGACCGCCTCCGACAAGACGCCGCCGCCCTCCTCGCCGACGGGCGGGCAAGAATGGTCATCGGATTCCGCGACCGCGACGGCCGGTCCGTACCCGCCTTCATCACCGACGCCGAACAGGCCGGCCAACTCGTCTACGACGAGACGTGCCTGGTGAACCCGGCGGCCTACCTCAAAAGAATCGAACTGAAACGCTTTCGGCCGGTGGCGATGGTCGCCCGGCCACACGTGTGCCGGAGCCTGATCCTGCTGGCGGCCGAGGCCCAGATCGCCGACGACGACGTCCTCGTCCTGGCCGTCGGAGACGACACGTACCACGGCGTGCTCGACCTGGCCGGCGCCGCCGCCCTCCTCAACGAGACGTACGCCGACATGCCGCACGACCCGGAGGTCATGAAACGCCTCGACGAACTGTCTGCCATGACGCCCGAGGAGCGCTCCGGCTTCTGGACCGAACAGTTCGCCAAGTGCACCCGCTGCTACGCCTGCCGCGCCGCATGCCCCATGTGTTACTGCACCCAATGCATCGTCGAGAAGAACGTGCCGCAGTGGATCTCGACCGCCGCCGCACGCCACGGCAACTACGCATGGAACGTCATCCGGGCCTTCCATCTGGCGGGCCGGTGCACCGAGTGCGGCGCCTGCGAGGCCGCATGCCCCCAAGGCATCCCGCTCATGCTCCTGAACGTGAGCCTGGCACGCGACGTCGAGAACGAGTTCGGCGTCAAGGTCGGTTACGACGCCGAAGCCGAACCCGTCATCGGCTCCTGGAACGCCGACGACGGCGAAGATTTCATTCGTTAGCCGGCGGGCTTGCCCGCCGCGCGCTGTTAGGGCAATGATGAAACTCATCAACGCCAACAACCTCGGCGACCTGGCGGCAGCCCTCGCCAAGGCCGGCTACCGCGTCGTCGCGCCCATCGACGACTCCGGTGTCGTGCGCCTGAGCGAGTGGACCGAAGGCGCCGCCATCCGGACCGACGTCGTCCCCGTCAACTCGGCTAAGGACGTCCTGTTCCCGCGCAGCGAAATCATCGGGCACTGGGACCTCGACGGCGACGATTTCACGCCGCGCCAAGTCCGGCCCGACGCCCCGAAGACGGTCCTGCTGGCCGTTCGCCCGTGCGATGCGGCCGCCCTGGCGCTTCTCGACGCCGTCTTCAACTGGGACTACAAGGACGATTTCTACAACGCCCGCCGCCGGGCCACCACCGTCGTGCCGATGGTCTGCACGGCGGCCGACGAGCAGTGCTTCTGCACGAGCGTAGGCGGCGCGCCCGACGCCACCGCGGGCGCCGACGCGATGCTCCGCCCGGCCGACGGCGGCACCACGCTCATTCTCGAGGCCCTGACCGACAAGGGCAACGCCCTTCTCGAGGCCGCCGGCGGCGCCCTCTCGGAAGGCGAAGCCACCGCCGACCCGCCCGCCGCCGTCCCCCAACGGTTCGACGTCGAGGCCGTCACCGAGTGGCTGTCCAGGAACTTCGAGTCCGACCTCTGGGTGACCCTCAGCCTCGGCTGCCTGGGCTGCGGGGCGTGCGCGTATGCGTGCCCCACGTGTCACTGCTTCGATATGCAGGACGAGGCCACCCGCTCTGAGAGCGTACGCCTGAAGAACTGGGACTCGTGCGGCTTCGGCCTGTTCACGCTGCACGCGGGCGGGCACAACCCTCGCCCCGACCAGACGGCCCGGTGGCGGCAGCGGGTGATGCACAAGTTCTCCTACATCCCCGAGCGGTTCCAACTGCTCGGCTGCACGGGCTGCGGCCGGTGCGCCCGCGTGTGCGGCGCCGGCATGTCGATGTCCGACGTCTGCCGACAGATTGCCGACGAAAGCAAAAAGGCCCCGACCCATGAGTCCTGACACCGACCAGGCCCAGGCCACCCAACCACCCGGCGGTAACCTGTACGCGCCCGTGACGATGACCATCGCCGAGGCACGCCAGGAGACCTACGACGTCCGGACCCTGCGTCTGGAGTTCCCCGGTGAGGCCGAGCGCGCCGCCTTCTTCGAGCAGTACCGCGTCGGCATGTTCGGCCTGTACGGCCTTCCCGGCGCGGGCGAGAGCGTCTTCTGCATCGCCAGCCCGCCGACGCAGGACCAGTACATCGAGTGCACCTTCCGCCGGGCCGGCCGCGTGACGGCCGCCATCCAGGACCGCGAGGTCGGCCAGACCATCACGTTCCGCGGGCC
>CAZEBQ010000228.1:0-7213 GCA_964510295.1 uncultured Anaerolineales bacterium
CATTGAATATGGCCCTGACCCGCTTTTTCCCCGGCCGAGCGACAACCGGGCAGGCGCGCAAGCAGCGTAGTAGTACTAATCCTACAGCGCCACTTCCCGCGCGGAACGGGTCTCCGCACCCACCGCGCGTAAAGGGCCGTTTGCGGGACTGCGCGGCGGGTACCCGTTCGACAGGCTCAGGACGCTTCGGCCGAATCCTGGCCCCCACCCATCCGACGGGCCATGGCCTTGGCCACGTCGCCTTCCAGGTAAACGGTCTGCGTGGGGAAGGCGATCGACAGGCCCAGCCGCTTCACGGTCCGCATGATGGCCAGGTTCACCCGTTCCTTCGTCTCGAGGTGCTCGAGGTACGGGATCGCCTTCGTGAAGTAGATGACCTTGATGTCGAGGCTCGACGCGCCGAAGTCGCTGAAGCGGACGACGATGAACTCCTGGTCCACCCCCTCGTCGCCGGCGAGGACCTCGCGGATGGCGGCCACGGCCCCCTGCATCTGGTCGGCGGTGGTCTCGTACGTAACACCGACGGTTTGGAGGACGCGGCGTTTGGGCATCTTCGACCAGTTGTCGATGGTGGCCTCGGCCACCGTCTTGTTCGGGATGCAGACGAGGGTGGCCGGCCACGTCCGGATACGCGTCGAGCGGAACCCGATCTGCTCGACCGTGCCCTCGACGTCGCCGATCTTGACCATGTCGCCGATGGTGAACGGCCGGTCCATGAAGATGAAGATCGACCCGAAGAAGTTGCCGAGCGTGTCCTGAAGCGCCAGCGCCACCGCCAGCCCGCCGATGCCGAGGCCCGCCAGCAGGCTCGAGACGCTGTACCCCAGCAGTTGCACCACCCAGACGGCCAGCAGCAGGCCGATGGTCACCTTCAAGGCCTTGCGCACCAGCGGCACGAGTTGGTCGTCGAGTTCGGACTCGGTGCGGCCGGCCAGCCGCGTCAGGTACACCGCCATGACGTCCACGACCCGGAACAGGAACCACAGGATGTCGGCGACCAGAAGGACCTTCAGGACGCCGAAGGCGGCGCGGCGAACGTCGGTCGGCTCGGTCGGAAGCGCCAGCACCCAGACGGCCAGCGCCAGCCCGCCCAACACGATGAGGAACCCGAGCGGCCCGCTGGCCGCGCGCACCAGCATGTGATCCGCGTCGAAGCGCGTCCGCTCCAGACGCGGGATGATCCGCCGATCGAAGACGTAGTCCGAGACCTTCTTCAGAACCAGACCCAGCAGCACCAGAAGGAAGGCGGCGGCGAACTGCCACAGCGCGATGCCGAAAAACTCGAAGCGGATCCAACCGGGCAGGCCATCGCCGAGGCGCTTCGGATTCTCGGGCAGGACCTCCTCGAGCGCTGCGCCGAGGTCGGTGGCCGGTGCGGCGGGGGGTTCCTCGGGAGCCGCTTCCTCCGGCGCGGGCGCAGAGGCGCCGGCTTCGGCCTTCACGTCCGACGGCGGCGCCTCCGGCTCGGCGGCCGTCTCGGTCGGCGCAGCCGACGGTTCACCCGCGGCGGCGGGCCGGACGGAAGGCAGCCACACAACGGCGGCCGCCAGCAGCGTCAGGGGGATGAGTCGTCTTCGCATGGCGCCCAGCATACCACAGAAGGCCGCGCGAGTTCAAGCCGGGCCGCAGCCGCAACCCGGCACCGCCGTGGGCAGGACTGCCCACCGCGCACAACGATGCGGCTCTGCGGGGCTACCGCGCGAAACGTCGGCGGCTACCGCTTCTTCAGCACCACGCACCCGGCGCCGAGTTCCTGCCGCGGTTTCGAGGCGCACTCGAGTTTGATGACCGTCACGCCCGCAATTCCGTCGGGGCTTGTGCGCGGCAGGCCCGTGAGGATGACGCGGCCGTCGGTCTGCCGGAACGTGATCCGTTTGCCGGTTGCCAGGTACGAGGCCCTCTCAACAGTCGCCTTCAGGCCCGCAAGGGTCAGTTGGTTGCCGGGCCATCGGCTGACCCACCAATACAGGTTCCTGCCCTTGATGGTTCCGCCGCCGCAGGGGTGCCATTCCATGCGTCCCTGGATGCGTTCGGTCCGGCCGTAGACGGCCTCGCCGTTGGCGGCCAGCCATTTGCCGACGGGGATGAGTCGCTCGGGGGCTTCGGGCGGCACCGAGCCGTCGGGCGCGGGGCCGACGTTCAGCAGCAGGTTCCCCCCGCCGCCCGCGCACCGGCAAAGCATCGCCAGGACCTCTCGCGTCGAGTGCCAGTCGATGGCGCTCGGCATGTAGCCCCAGGAACCGTTGAACGTCATGCAGGCTTCCCAGGCTCGGCCTTCCTCGGCGGCCTCGATGCGCTCTTCGGGCGTGCCGAAATCCTCCGGCAACTGGGCCCGGTTATTGACGAGGAGGTGCGGCTGCAGGCGGCGGGCCATGGCCGTCATCTTGCGGCTCTCCCAGAGTCTGGGCGACCGGAGCGGCCACGAGACGTCGTACCACAAGATGTCGATCTTCCCATAGTTCGTCATCAGTTCCCGCACGCACCCCTGGGTGAAGTCGAGGAACCGGCGGCGGGCCTTCTCGTCGGTGGCGCAGCGGGCGCCGTCGGCGTGATGCCAGTCCATCAGCGAGTAATAGAAGCCGACCTTCAGGCCCGCCTCGCGGCACGCCTCAACGTACTCGCGCACGAGGTCGCGGCCCGGGCCGCGACGGGCGGCGTTGTAGTCGGTCTGCTCGGTGTCCCAGAGGCAGAACCCCTCGTGGTGCTTGGTGGTCATGACCATGTATTTCATGCCGGCCTTTTTCGCCAACCGCGCCCACTCGCGGGCCGGGCGAGGTTTGGGGTGCCACGAGTCGGCGAGTTTCTCGTACTCGCGGACGGGGATCCGCTCGCGGTTCATCACCCACTCGTGCCGCCCCAGTTGCGAGTACAGGCCCCAGTGGATGAACATGCCGAACCGCGCTTCCCGCCACCATTTCAGGCGTTTGGCTTGGGGCCAAGGCTTTGTTGCTCTCGTGCGTTTTGCCTTTGCCATCGTCGGTTGCCTCCGGGTTTCGAGGTTCGTTGTCGTCGATTGCGGCGGCCCCTACGCGCGGCGCAAGCGCCGCGGCTAACATGCCGCACCTGGCCCTGCAGGCCGGGACGTGCCCCGGCTCACTCAGCTTGGCCATGTAGGCCGGGGCGTGACCCGGCTAACATGCCGCACCTGGCCATGTAGGCCGGGGCGTGCCCCGGCTCACTCAGCCGCCGACCGCTCGCCACTCCAGGCCGGCGAGCCGCGCCACGTGGGCCATGAGGACGGAGTGGTCGGCCCCGCCCGCGCCGGCGGCGCAGACGCTCGTGTACAGGTCGGCGACGACGTCCGTGGCGGGCAGCGTGGCGCCGTACTCGCGTCCGGCGGCCTGGGCGATCGCGAGGTCCTTCAGTTGCATGGCCGCCTTGAACCCGGGTGTGAAGTTCCGGTCCAGGGCCCGCTGTCCGTGGGCGTCGAGAATCCTGCTCCGGGCAAAACCGCCGAGGAGCGCCTCGCGGACCTTCGCGGGGTCCACGCCGCACGTCTCGGCCAGCACGAGGGCCTCGCCGACGGCCTCAATCGTCACGCCCACCACCACCTGGTTGCAGGCCTTGCAGACTTGCCCCGCTCCGGAGTCACCGACGTGGGTAACCACCCCACCCAGGACGTCGAAGATGGGCCGGGCCCGCTCCACGGCCCCCGCGCTGCCGCCGGCCATGATCGAGAGCGTCCCATCGGCCGCGCCAACCGTTCCGCCCGAGACGGGCGCGTCGAGCATCTCACAGCCCATCGTGCGTGCCTCGGCGGCCAGTTCGCGGGCGACGACCGGGCTGATGGTGCTCATGTCGATGAGGAGCGCGCCGTCACGGGCGCCGGCGAAGACGCCGTCGGGCCCGCGCATCACGGCCGCCACGTCGGGCGAGTCGGGCACCATCGTGATGACGACGTCGCTCCTCTCGGCCACCTCGCGCGGGCAGCCGGCCGGCGAGGCGCCGGCGCGGGTGAGTTCCTCGACCGGCGGGCGGCTGCGATTGTGCACCACGAGCGGAAAGCCCGCCTCCAGGAGGTTGGCGGCCATGGGTTTGCCCATGAGTCCGAGGCCGATGAATCCGACGGTCTCCATCGTGCGGCCCTTTCCTCAGGGCGACAGTTCGCGCGGCGTGTGGCGGACGGGCCAGGAGGCGCGGCGAGGGTCGCGGTACAGACCCATCCGGGCGACGGGAATCGTGCGGAACCCCGTCTTCAGGGCCGGCGAATCGGGGCGGAGGCGGAAGTCGCCCCCCGCACGGTCGATGAAGCGCGGGTCCCGGTCCACCAGGTTCTCGGCCACCGTCTGGAACTTGCGGGTCTTGGCGTCGAGGTCATCCCACTTGCCGCCGGTGCTGATGTTCCGGACAATGCGGTTCCGCTTGGGCGTGCCGGGGTCGTCGGTCAGGATGCCCACGAGGTTGGGGTAGCGTTTGCTCCAGAGGTCGTTGGCATGCGGCATGGCGGCCAGGCGCGAGCGGAGCGTGCCCTTGGGGTCGTCGGTGGCCTTCTTCTGCCAGCCGAGGCCGCGGGCGTCGATATGGACCGACGGGGTGCAGTCCACGAAGAGGTTGTTCTCGACGAGGTTGTCGCACCCGCCGCCGATGAACACGGCCCGCGTGACGCGGTGAAACAGGTTGCCGACAATCTGGATGCCGCTCGCCTGGTCGTCGAGGTACACGCCCATGGCGCCGTGCTGTCCGGGTCCCTGGATGTGGTGCCAGTAGTTGTGTCGGATGACGGTACCGCGTGCGGTCCAGTCGCGGCCCATGTAGAAGGCACCGACGTCGCCGGTGTCGTAGCAGACGCTGTGGACCTCGTTGTACTCGATGGTGTGGTCGTTTCCGGAGAGTTGGATGGCGTTGTGCGGTCCGTGGTGGAGGAGGTTGTTGCGGACGATGTTGCCGCAGCCGCTCACCGCGACGGCGGGCCGATAGGTGTGGCACCAGCGGCTGAAGTGATGGATGTGGTTGTTCTCGGCGAGCAGGCGTGCGGGGGTGAGCGTCCGGCGGTCGCCTCCGGCCAGGGCGATGCCGCCCTCGCCCGTCTCGTAGATGTCGCAGCCGAGAAGCGCATGCTCGGTTCCCCTGACGATCACCGCCCGGTTGCCCGTGTTGCGGATCGTGCAGCCGACGACCTGGTTGTGCGAGCCGCCGTCAATCCTGACGGCGGTTCCGCGACAGGCCTCCAGCACAAGGCCGCGCAGCACGACGTGCGAGACGCCCTTCATCGTGATGAGCGTGTCGGCCACGCTGACGAGGGCCTTGGCCGACCCGATGGGCGCGGGGGGCCAGAAATACAGAACGCCCGCCTGGCGGTCCACGTAGTACTCGCCGGGCGCGTCGAGTTCCGCCAGGACGTTCAACACGTGCCACCGGTTGCCCTTGCGCAGGCCGTACCCGTGCTTGTCCGTCATGGTGATGATGCGCTTGGCGGTGTCGATCGATTCGACCTTGATGTACGTGTCGGCCCAATCGTGGTACCAGTACCCGTAGAGCCAGGCGTCGGGCTCGTGGGTCCAGCGTTTGGGGCGGTCTCCGTCGTACTGGAATCGCCGGGCGTTCTGGCCGTCGGGCAGGCCGACCATGCGGGTGTAGCCCTCGTTCGGCCACCGGGCAAGCGTCATGGGCCGGTCGTCGAAGAACAGTTCCATGTGGGCGGGACGGGACGGCTCGCCGAACCCGCGGCGGGTCAGTCGGCCGAAGTCCGTGATGCCCGAGGCCTTGAGATCGGCCCGGTAGACCTTGCCCCGTGCGGCCGCATCCAGCCGCGCCAGAACACGGGGGTCGCGGACGGCGACGAAGTGGCGGACCTCCTTGCCGCCGACGATCCGGACCGTCTCGCCGCCGTGACTGCGGAAGACGACGGGTGCGCCCTGGCGGCCGGAATCCTCGGCCGTCAGTTCAAGCGGCTCGGTCACGAGGTACACCCCGCCGCGCAGCGCCATGTCGATGCCGTCGGCGGGCACGCCGCCGTGCGCCTTCTTGATGGCGCGTGCGGCGTCGCGTGCGGCCAGAAGGGACGTCAGCGGCGTCGCCGGGGTGGGCTTCGGCGTCTTCGCACCACCGGGTGCCGCTGCGCCCCGCGTCGCGGTCACCAGGCAGGCACACATCCCCAGGGCAAGGAAGACGCTGGAGCAGTTCATGGCTGAGTGTGCCAGCGGGTTGCGCGGCGGGCAATCTTGCCCACCGCGCCCCAGCCCGACCCTCGGCGCGGCGGGCAGGATTGCCCGCCGCGCGAGGTGGTAGACGCGGCCGTGAACCGCCCCAGCCGCTGGTCGCATGGAGCCATCTCCTTCCGGTTGCCGGACCTCAACAACGGCCCTGCCGCGTGAGTTCACCATCCGCCGCCGCGAAACTCAAGCAAAATGGGTGACACCCGACACGGGATTGGGGCTCGCATTGGCCGCGCCGAGGAGGTATCCTCGTCAGGTGGCGGGCCGGTGAGAGGGCCGGCCGCAGGTCTGGGACACATCCCGGTTAAGGAGAACGGACCATGGCACTCGATATTGAGCAGGTCGAAGTATGGGCCGCAACCATCGAAGACCGGCCCGGCGGGCTGGCCGAGAAACTCGACGCCCTCGCTGCAGCCGGGGCCGACCTGGGATTCGTCATCGCCCGGCGGACGCCCGAAAAGGCGGGCGACGGCGTCGTGTTCGTGACGCCCATTGAAGGCGATGCCGTCGAGGCCGCCAAGGCCGCCGGGTTCACCGTCGCCGAAAGTCTGCGGTCACTCAGGGTCGAGGCTTCAGATGCCCCGGGCCTGGGCGCTCAGATCACCGCGGCCATGGCGGCGGCGGGGGTCAGCCTGAGGGGGATCTCGGCGGCGGCCATCGGCGACCGGTGCGTCTGCTACCTGGCGTTCGACTCGCCCGACGACTCCGCCAAGGCAGAGGAAGCGCTCAAGAACCTCTGAGCAGCCCGACTCAAGCCATGCGCGGTGGGTGCCCTCACGCACCGCGCGGCAGGTCAGGGTGCATGTTTAGCATTGTCATTCTGAACGAGCGAAGCGAAGTGAAGAATCTCGCCGTGGTCGTTGCCGTTTAACGCTTCCCACGGCGAGACCCTTCGCTTCGCTCAGGGTGACATCCGTGACGCGGACGCTAAACACGTACGGTCGGGAGACCCGCCGCGCAGAGCGCCACACAGATACTGCGCGGTGGTTCTCCCGAACCGTACGTGTTTAGCGTGCTCTTGAAGCGATGTCATTTCGACCGAGCCCTCGCCAAAGGCG
>CAZEBQ010000229.1:0-7203 GCA_964510295.1 uncultured Anaerolineales bacterium
GCACGAGCGTTCCGCCGCAGACCACGTTGATCTGCTGGAGGCCCCTGCAGATGCCCAGGATCGGCTTGCGGGTCGGCAGCCACGCCTCGACCAACGCCTTTTCGAAGCGATGCCGTCTGGGAGAGAGTGTCTTGGTCTGCTCGAGCGGGTTCTCGCCGTAGGCCTCTGGCGGCACGTCGTCGCCGCCCGTCAGCAGGAGCCCGTCCAGGACGCGAACGTACTCGCCGACGAGATCTTTGTCATTGCCTTCGATTACGGGGAGGATGACGGGCGTGCCGCCGACTTCCTTGACCGCCTGCGTATAGGATGAGTGGACCTTCGCGTAATCGCCGTCGGGTATGTACGCGCTGGTGATGCCGATAAGCGGCCGCCGATCGTGTGCGGGCGACCCGCCACCGCCGGCCTGCACCAGAGCCGGCGCCTTCTGGCAGCCGCCCGCCAGAAGAAACACGTTTCCCAGCACCAGCACGGCTCTCGCCCAATGCTTCAGCATATTTCACTCCTTGGCTCGACTCCTGTCGTTTGCGGCCGACGAACGAATCCACCGGCAGCCCCTTGCCCAAGGCCACGTCCGCCTGGCGCAGATTGCCCACGATCTGCTCGGCACTGTGTCGCTTTTCACCTGAGAATCCTTTCCGGCCATAGGCCGCCAGGATTCTCTCACAAAACCTGGACCAAATCACGGGGAGGGGGTCAGGAGGCCCTGATTCCGCCGCTTTCGCTGACGATACTCACTTGGCGAACTTGATTTCCCAGTCCACGGTCTTGCTTGCGGCGGGGGTGATGCGAACCGTCGCGGTACGGGGCAGGTTCTTGGTCTCCACCTTCTCGCCGCCGGCCTCGGCGGTCTTCAAGCGATAGCCTTCAGGAAGATGGATCGTCATGACATAGGGGTCGCCGGTCACCACGGCACTTCTGCCTGAGAGGATGTTGCGGCGGCTGTCCCACTTCTCATCCAACAGGCTGACGCCGCCCTGGGAGATGTGACGGGTGGTGGAGAGGACCCAGGGATGCGGGCGGGCCTCGCGTATGGCGAAGACGTCCATTCCGGTATTCTTGTCCATCGCGGGAGCGGTGAACGAACCGGTGAACTTGCCGAGGTACGTCTGGTTCCAGAACTCGAAGACCAGGTACTCGCGGCCCGCCGGAAGGCCCAAGTCCGCGAACGTGACCTCTTGCTGCGGCGCGCCCTTAAAGTGATACACATGCTTCGACTGCTCTTTCTCGCCCCACTGGAACCGCGCCAGCACCGACCAGTGGTCGAAGGGCCGGTCGATCTCCTGCAGCCACCAGGGAACTGTACGACGGCCGCAGTCGTAGAGTTGCCCCGGCACGGTAAAGAGCACGGGCGCGCTGCGCTTCATGCCCTCGATGTTCCGGTCGTCCTTGTACACCTCCACCTTGTCGCTGACCATGAGCACGCCGCCGGCCATGGCGCAAATCGCAGGCCGGACGATTGTTCGAACCGGCACAGGCGCCTCCGTGGCGAAGACCGCCATCTGGGCATCCTCATCCATAAGCCACGTCCCCATAACATCGCAATGGTCGGGATCGCCCCGCCAGGCCACGCCTTCCAAGAAGTTGTATTGTGCCAGAGTACGCGGTTGGAAGCCGTCGTTGCTGAGCCGGCCACCGTCCACCAAGCCGATTACAACCCGGGCGTTCCCGACGGTGTGGCACGCGAGGACGTAGACATCCGGCCCCAGTTCCTCGCGAGCAATGATGTCCCACGTGCGCAGCGACTGCTCCGGAGTGGTGGGATGGTTCTTGAAGAACTCGGCGCAATTCTTGTTCTGGTATGCACGAAGCAGGTCCCCGGTCCCGTCGATCTTGACGTAGTCCCAGCCCTGCTTCGCCAGCCCGCTATAGAGGGCGCGGATCATATTGTCCACGGCCTCCTTGTTGAGTGTGTTCAACGAGCAGAATCCGCGTTGGTGATGTGGCTTGCCGTCGGCCCCCGGGACAAACCAGTCGGGATGCTTCTCTACGATTTCCTTCACGCCGGGGTCGCTGGGGCGGTGCACGCGGTGCACCCAGATGCCGGGTTTCATCCCGGCTTCGCGGATGGTCTTGATGGCGTACTTCCAGCCGCCCGGGTATTTCTTGTTCCAGTTCAACCAATTCCACGGCGCACTGCCGTTGCCCTGCTGATAGCAGTTGTCGAACTGCATGTAGCCGTAGCCGAAGTCGGGGAGATGCTTCTCGACAAACACTTCCAGCATCGCGTCGAGCGTTTCCTGCGTAAAGCCCCCACGGTACGCCCACCAGGTACAGTAACCCGTAACCGAATCCTTCCATACTTTGTAAGTCCACGGCTTGAAATATGCAAAACCCTTGTGCTTCTGATAGAAACGCGGGCGGAAGACCAGTTCGATACTCGCGCCGCGGCTCTGCCAGGAGAACACGCGCTGCGGCTTCTCTTGCTGCGAGGGCTTGATGCGCGTCCCGCCGTCGGCCGGACCGATCAGCACCCAGTCCCAGCGGCGGTCATAGACGGCGTTGTTGCGCAGGTTGCGGCTCAACCCCACGCTGTTGCGGACGTACGGGAAACGCTTCTGGGCTTCGGAAAGCGTTTCGGCCGGGAAGGCTTCCTCACTGCCTGTGACCGTGCCGCGCAAGACCAACTCCACGCCCTGTTGCGGCTTGGCCGGGACAAACGTCAGGCGCTGCTCAACTTTGTCGCCTGTTTCTTGCGCCCGCTCCAGATGGATGACGGCCGCCTCGGCGTTGCCCCCGCCCGTCGCCTGTGCCTGAATCGTGGCGTTGAGAATCGGTGTGCCACGATAGTGAAGGGTCAGCGCTCCGGTCTCTACATTCCATTCGACCTTGGCCGGAACATTGGGCGGCGGCTCCATCGCCTGTCCCGGAGCGGCCCATAGGGTGGCGGCCAGGGCAACGACAGCAACGACGGGGCCCGCTCTGCTCAACGTTCGCCGATTCATGATTCCCTTCTTCCCGCAATTCCCCAGATGAACTTGCGCCCGCGACCACCGTGGACCTTTCCGATGATCCTATCCTGGCTCCACGCCCTGTCAATGCCGCGTTCGGTTCTGGCAAGGCTGCATCGGTCTCCCTTCAGCCTTGCCTCGGGGGAGGGGCGGGATTAGGATGCGAATCAACACCCGCCTTTCTCATGACATCTGGCACAAAGACCCGGGGAGGGGTCAGGCTCAGGAGGCTCGCAGATGAGAGTAACGTCACTGACGCGCAGGAAGTTCCTGAAAGCATCCGGCCTGGTGCTGGCTGCCCCCGCCATTATCCCATCCAGTGCTCTGGGCAAAGACGGGGCTGTGGCGCCCAGCGAGAAGACGGTGCTCGGCGCCATCGGCATCGGGCCCCGTGGCCGGTACGTGCTGAGTCGCATGCTGGACGAGCCGGACGTGCAGTTCGTGGCTATCTGCGACGTGCAGGCCGGCCGGCGCAAGCAGGTCAAGGCCATGGCCGATGCCAAATACGGCAACCAAGACTGCCTCATGTACCGCGACATGTTCGAGTTGCTCGCCCGCAAGGACATTGGTACGGTGCTGATCGCCACGGGCGATCACTGGCATGCGCTGGCCTCGATCCTGGCCGCGAAGGCGGGCAAGGATGTTTACAGCGAGAAGCCCTGCGGCATCACCATCGGCGACTGCCAGGCCCTGGCCGACACGATGAACCGCTACGGCCGCGTCTTCCAGGCCGGCACCCAGCGGCGGAGCATCGGCAACTTCCAGTTCGCCGTCCACCTCGCCCGCAGCGGCAAACTGGGCAACCTGCACACCGTGCACGCCTCCATCTACCGGCTTCGGGCGATCCACGACTGGCTCCCGGCCGAGCCCGAGCCGCCCAAGGACGTGGTCGACTGGGACCGGTGGCTGGGGCCGGCTCCCTGGCGGCCGTACAATTCCACGTATGTTCGCGGCGGGTGGCGGGGATACTTCGATTTCGATTCCGGCGCCACCCTGCTGGACTGGGGCGCGCACACGGTCGACCTCTGCCAGTGGGCCTTGGGCGCCGACGGCACAACGCCGGTGACCTACGAGCCCGACGGCGGCACCATCTACGCCCGCTACGCCAACGGCGTGAAGTTGGTCATGCGGCGGGGCGGCTGGATGGGCCTGGGGACGTGTCCCGTGCGATTCGAGGGCGATGAGGGCTGGGTCGAGACGGGCGACACGGGCAGGATCGAACTCCATCCCGCATCGCTCGTCAGAGAACGCAAACGCTATGTGCGAAGGGGAACCGATCCTGCCGGGCACGGCCGCAACTTCCTCGACTGCGTTAAGTCGCGCGCCCGAACGGCGTCCAACGCCGACATCATGCGTCATTCGCACATTGCCTGTCATGCGGCCGCGATTGCGTGGCAACTTGGCCGCAAGGTGGCGTTCGATCCCGCGAAGGAAGCCTTCGTCGGCGACGACGAGGCCAACGCCATGCGCACCCGCGCCCTTCGCTCCCCGTGGCACGTCTGACTCGGAAGAGCCCATCATGAAAACACGGCGAACACGACCCATCCTCGTGCTTCTCTGCCTCGCGGCCATGCCACCTCTCGTGATCGCCCAGGAGGCTCGGCCCACGGCCCGGGAGGAGCAGAATCTCATTGCACTGCTCGAGTCCGACGCCGCCGTGTTCGCCAAGGCCAAGGCGTGCCAGCGACTGGCGCTCATCGGCACCCGAAAAGCGGTGCCCGCGCTGGCTGCACTGCTGGGCGACGAGAAACTCAGCGGCTACGCGCGGTTCGGGCTGGAGCCGGTCGCTGACCCCAGCGTTGATGATGTTCTGCGTTCGGCGATGGGCAGGCTCCGGGGCAGGCTGCTGGTCGGAGTGATCAATTCCATCGGTGCCCGACGCGACCCGAAGGCGGTGCCTGCCCTGGCGAAGAGGGCGCTCTCCGGCAAGGAAGGCGCCGAGGAAGCCTTGGCGGCCCTGGGTCGCATCGCCACGAACGAGGCGGTGGAGACCCTGCGCCAGGCCCTCGCCGGCGGCCCGGCCGCGCGCCGCTCTGCCGCCGCGCATGCCTGCCTGGCCGCCGCCGAGCGTCTCGTGGCACAGAACAAGCGCAGGGAGGCCTCGGCGCTCTACGATGTGCTCCGCAAGGCGGACGTGCCGCCCCATCTGCACCTGGCCGCCGCCTATCAAGCGATCCTCGTCCGTGGCGCCGCCGGGGCGCCCTTGCTCATCGAGTTGCTGAGGGACAAGGAGGCTGCGCGGGTTGGCGTGGCGCTCCGAGCGGCCCGTGAACTGCCCGGACCCGAAGTGACGCGAGCCCTGGCGGCCGAACTCGGGACCCTGCCACCGGGTGTTCAGGTGCCGCTCATCAAGGTGCTGGCAAGCCGCAAGGACCCGAACGTGTCCAAGGAGTTGGAGGCTCTGGCGGCCGGCAAGGAGCCCGATGTCCGCGTGGAAGCGCTGGCGGCATTGGGCGAGGTCGGTGAGGCGTCTGCCGTGGCCGTTCTGCTGAACGCCGCGGGCGCCGGCGGCAAGGAGGCGGCTACCGCGCTCACCAGCCTCAGGGTTATCAAGGGCGACGCTGTGGACGCCGCCCTCATCCAGGCCATGAAGAGCGCCAAGGCTGATCTGCGTCCAGAGTTGATCTCCGTGCTGGCCGACCGCGGCTGCGCTGCCGCCACGGCCGCGCTGTTGGGCGAGGCGGCTCGGGGCGATGAGAAGGTCGCGAGCGCCGCCTTCAAGGCGCTTGGTGTCCTCGCCAGCCCGGAAGACCTCCCGGCTATGCTCAATCTCCTCGTTGCGGCTACGAGCGCCCGGGTCCAGGCCGAGACCGCCGTGGTCCTGGTCGCGGGGCGGATGGCTGACGCCTCAAAGCGTGCCGAGGCCGTCCTCGCTGCCCTGGCGTCGGCAAAGGAAGCGGCCCCTCGTGCCGCACTATTGCGGGTCCTGGGCAGGATCGGCGGCGAGAAAGCGTACGCGGCCGTCGCGGGAGCCACAGGCGACAACGACCCCGCGGTCAGAGACGCCGCCATCCGAGCCCTGGCGGCATGGCCCGACGCCAGGGCCGCCGACGCGCTCCTTGGCCTGGTCAAGGATGCCGACAGCGAGGTCCACCGCGTCCTCGCGCTCCGCGGCTACGTCCGGCTGCTCGGTCTCGCCGAGAACGCCGACCCGCGCGAGACGGTCCGCAAGTACGCCGAGGTTCTGGCCACCACGAAGCGGGCTGAGGCCAGGAGGCTGGTCCTCGGCGGCCTGGCCGAGGTGCCCCACGCCGGCGCATTGGCGCTGGCGACCAGGCATCTCGACGACCCGGCCGTGCGGTCCGAGGCCGCCTCGGCCGCTGCGAAGATTGCCCGCGCCATCATGGGTACCGACCGCAAGGCAGCCCGAGGGGCCATGGAGAAGGTTCTCGCTCTCCTGGAGCAGGGCCCCGTCGCGGCCGAGGCGCGGAAGATCATCGCGGCGATCGACAAGTTCGCCGACGCGATCACCGCCTGGCGCGTCGCGGGGCCTTATATGAAGACCGGCCTCAAGTACGACCAACTGTTCGACGTTCCCTTCGCTCCCGAGACGGCCGACGCCAAGGGCGTCACCTGGCGTGCCCTGCCGGCCGGGACGGACGCCAAGCGGCCGTGGATTCTCGACCTGAAGAAGGCCATCGGCGGCGAGCAGCGCGTGGCCTACGTGCTGACGTGGGTCCATAGCGTCAAGGCCCAGCCCGCCCGGCTCGAACTCGGCAGCGACGACGGCGTCAAGGCGTGGCTCAACGCGACGCTCGTCCACGCCAACAACGTCGCCCGCGCCGCGGTCCCGTACACCGACAAGGCCAACATCACACTGAAGGCCGGCTGGAACCCGCTGATGCTCAAGATCACGCAGAACAACGTGCCGTGGGAGTTCTGCGCCCGCATCTGCGATCGCGACGGGAAGCCGCTGCCCACCATCCGCTTCGACCCCGCCCACGAGGGCGAATGGCGGCTTCCCGCGGTTCTGTCGCAGGAAGAATGATGTTTGACGGCAGCCGTTTGTACGACTACGCTACGTTCCGCGCGGCGGCCTTCCCAGGCCGCCGCGCGTCATTCTAATGAACTGTGGGTGGTCAGCCGCGGCGGCGGCGAAGGAGCAGGCCGCCGACGGCAAGTAACGCGAGCGTGGCGGGTTCGGGGGTGGGGACGGGAGCGCCAAGGCCGCCCAGCGGCGCGCTGCCGGAGAGGAGCCAGGCGTTGTTGATCAGGTCGTAGTCGTTCGTGTCGATGGTGCCGTCGTAGTTGAAGT
>CAZEBQ010000230.1:0-3796 GCA_964510295.1 uncultured Anaerolineales bacterium
CTACAGGACCGTGACCGCCTCCGCGCCCTCGTCGGATTCCGCGACGACGGGGTTCGTCAACGTGCCGATGCCTTCGACCTCGACCTCGACCTGGTCGCCGGGCTCCATCGGCCCGATGCCGGCCGGCGTGCCGGTGGCGATGACGTCGCCGGCCTCGAGCGTCATGATGCGGCTGGCCCAGGCCACGAGGTCGCGGCAACTGAAGATGAGTTGCCCGGTGGTGGACTGCTGGCGCAGGTCGCCGTTGAGGCGGCTGGTGACCGTCAGACGACTCGTGTCGCCGGGGTCGGTTTCGATCCACGGTCCCATGACGCCGAACGTGTCGAACCCTTTCGCGCGGGTCCACTGGCCGTCCTTCGACTGGAGGTCCCGGGCGGTCACGTCGTTGAAGCAGGTGTAGCCGAGGATGAAGTCATCGGCCTCCTCCACCGCCACGCTGCGGCATCGGCGGCCGATGACCACGGCCAGTTCGGCCTCGTAATCGACCCGTCCGGCCATCTTGGGATACACGATCGGCTCCCGATGTGCCGCCAGGGCGGTCGTCGGCTTCATGAACAGGACCGGCTCGTCGGCAATGGGCTTGCCCATCTCTTCGGCGTGGTCGCGGTAGTTCAGGCCGACGCAGAGCATCTTCGACGGGCGTGTCGGGGCAAGCAACCGCACCTCGCCCAGCGGACGCACCGCCCCCATGGGCACAAGCCTCTCGAAGAACGGCCGCAGCAACTCACGGACCTCATCGCCTTCCACGATGCCGTACCGAATCCGGTCGTCCACCAGGAACCGAACCAGACGCATCGCAACGTCCTCCTGAGGCTACTCGTGCGGCGGCCCGCCGGGCCGCTCGCCGACCATACCCCACCACGTCTGGCACGGCAGACCGTCGGCCATCGACGTCGGTAGGAAACTGCACGGGTTGGCCAGGTAGTCGGGCACACCCGCCTCGTGCGACCACTCCAGCGGTCGGCCCCGGCCGTTGCCGATGCGGAACCCGAACCGGAAGATGCGCCCGGCCTCCCCCTTCAGCGGAGCCAGTTCCTTCAGCGGGATCGCCGCCTCGTACAACGTGTACCCGATCGCCTGGTCGCGCGCGATGTCCGCCACGGCCCCTTCCACCGGACCGTACCAGGCGTCCTGGTTGCCCGGCCAGTGCGTCCGCAGGACGACGCGCGGCGACCGAAGGCGAACCACGCCGGCCCCGTCCCGGCCGAACGTCAGGGCCATCAGATGGTCGGTGTCGCGAAACGCACCCGCCGGCAACGACAGGCCCGCCGTCTTGTGTCCGAAGTCGTCGTCGGCCCGCCTCGACAGGCCCCAGGCCAGTTGGATGGCGTCGCCCTGGTAGGCGTGCGTGCTCGCGATGAACGTGCCGCGCTTGCGTCGGACGGCGGCCGCAAAGTAGAAGAACGCCTTGTCCCAGGCCGTCCGGACCTCGGCCCACACGTCTCCGCCGGCGTCTTCCACGACGACCGGATCGATGCCTTCCCAGTCCGCGAATCCGTGGCCGACCTCGATCGTCCGCCGGACCACCTGGGCCGGCCAGACGTTCTGCTTGCACCGGACGTATTGCTCGCCGAGCGAAACGACGGCCTCAATCGTGTACGGCCCGCGTCCCGCCTCCTGGGGCACGTCGCACTCGAAGGTGACCTCGCGTGTCTGGCCCGGCTCGAGCGGGAACTTGTGTTTGCCCTGCCTGGCCCGCCAGCCCTCCGGCAACAACAGGCCCGCCACCGCCTCCTGCTTGTACGGCCGGTGGCTCTGGAGCCAGAGGGTCACGTCCACCTTACCGGGGATGCGGCCGCGGATGATGCTCTCGAAGCGGGCCGTGGCGGGAAGCACGCCCAGGATTTTCACCTTGCCCAGGCGCTCGCGCATCCGGTTCACGTCGAGTTCCCCGCTGACGAGATAGACAGGCGCCTCACCGAACGGAACGATGAACCGCCTGCCCTTCCAGATGCCCGTGGGCTGACCCGCCACGTCCACCGCCTCCAGACCCAGACCGTCGTCGAAGACCAGCAGACCACGGTCCGGCCTCTCCGGGTCGGCGCCGACCCACGACCAGACCACCGCCACACGCCGCCCGGGTCCGGAGAACAGGTGAGCCTCAATCAGCGGCACGCCGTCCCAGGCGGCGCCCTCGTAGGCGGCCCCGTCGAGCAGATGGGTCATCCAGGCATAGGCGGCCGCTGACGAGACGGGCGTGGGCAGCCCGCGGCCCCACGACACGTAGACCCGCTCCGCCCCCGCCGCCAGCGAGACCGCGTGCCGGGTCACCAGTTTCCACGCCTGCTGTTGCGGCGAGGCGGCCGACGGGTCGTCGCCGGTTCCCCCGACGATGGCTCGTTCGACACCCAATCGCCGGGCCACCTGGACCCCGAAGTCCAGCGACCGCCGGTAGGCCCCGCTTCGCAGCGTCGCCTCACCCCCGGCCGCATCGACGTACAGGCTCACGCCGTCGGCCCCCGCCAGGACGGGCCCTTCCGTCAGGACGCCGGCCAGGGCGCCGGGCGTGGCGGCCACCCACAACCGCCCCGGCGTCTCCCGCCGCCGGACGGTCTCGGTGAGGCCCGAGATCACCTGCCGATACGAGGCGACCGACTCGGCCACGTCGTCGGGGCCGAAGACGGGCCGGCGCCCGAACTGCCAGTCGGGCACCGTCTCGGCACGCCGCGCCACCAGGTCGCCTGCCATCGCGAACAGGTCCTCCGGCTCCGGGACGTTCTGAGGAATGTCGAACGGCACCACCGCCGTCGGCACCAGACCCGCCTCGCTCACCGCGTCGATGGCCTCCTCGTCGCCGGTCCAATCGAACGCCAGATGCCTGACGCCGAGGCGGCGGCAGATGGCCGGCACGTCGTCGGGCATCTTCCCCGGCGGCGCAGCCATGCCGAACGGGCTCTTCAGATCGAGCCCTTCGGGCAACGGCTCCACGACCGCAACACCGCACGAGCCCGTGACGCTGCGCCCCTGCCGCGCGGCCGTCACCAGAACGTGGTAGTACCCGAACGCCGACAACTCCTTCAGAACCAGATCCGCCACAGCCCTGCCGGAGGGGTCCGGATAAACCGGCGGCAACGTGCCCGAAGCCACCTTGCGCCCGTAGAAATCCTGGGCAACGTACCGCAGGCCGATCGCCGACGGCGAGCCCGTCGACCGAACCGTCACCGCAAGACGGGGCGGCAGGTCTCCGCCCGCGCCCATCCGGTACAGGCCGCCCGGCACGGTCGGACCGACCGTCACGCCGAGCGTCGCGTCGGCCTTCGCCACCGGCGTCTCGTAAACATACTGGTGAAACACCTGGCCGAGCACGCGCAGTTGCAGCCCCGACAGGTCCAGCACCTGCGTGGCCTCGGGCGGGAGGTCCCAGATGTGACCGGGCGCTTCCCCGGCAACCGGCTGGGCCGGTGTCGCCGTCTCCACGGGCTTGGCGGGCACGGCCGGCGCCCCGGCGGCGCCCTGTGCACCCAGCGCCGCAACCAGCAGCCCAGCCGCCCACCGTGTCCGCATGAGACGCTCTCCTCGGAAGCAAAGAACCGGGATTATAGCGCGGTCTCAGATGGAGACAAAGCAAAAACGGCAGGCCCGCCCCGTCAGCCGGCGGGCGCGCCCCCTCAGCCGACGGGCGCGCCCCGTTAGCCGACGGGCTTGCCCCGTCAGCCGACGGGCCCGCCCCGTCAGCCGACAGGCTTGCCCCGTTAGCCGGCGGGCTTGCCCGCCGCGCAGTTTGACGTGCAGCCTGCCCGTCTACCATGCGGCCAGTTCGCCGACGATCTCCTCGACGAGGTCTTTGATGGTGATA
>CAZEBQ010000230.1:3896-7203 GCA_964510295.1 uncultured Anaerolineales bacterium
CTACCATGCGGCCAGTTCGCCGACGATCTCCTCGACGAGGTCTTTGATGGTGATAATGCCGACGGCCCGGTCTTTGGCGTCGCGGACGACAGCCATGGCCGCACGGGCCTGCCGCATTCGCAGCATCGCCGCGCTCACCGTCATGTCGGGCGGCACGGCGACGACCTCGCGGCTCATGACCTGCGCCAGGTCCAGGTCCTCACCTTCTTCGGCCAGGACGTCGTTGATGCGCACGATGCCGACGACGTGGTCGCGGTGCTTCTCGTAAACAGGCAGCCGCGTGTACGAATGCCGGCCCAGTTCCTTTCTGAAGCGGTGCCGGCCCACGTTCACCGGAACCGCCGCCACGTCGCGCAGCGGGATCATGACCTCATCGACCGTCTTGTCGCGGAGCGAGAGGACCTGCTCGGCCAACTGGTCCTGGTAGCCGGTGATGACCCCCTCGGCGAGACCCTCACGGATGATGGCCCGCAACCGCTGCCGGGGCGTGAACGGGTTGACCTCGCCCCGGTGGTGGGCGATCCGCAGCACCAAGGCGCTGAGGCCCTTCAGCGCCGGCACCAGCCCCACGCCGCGCAGCACGGCGTGGGCCCACCGCATCGGACGGGCCAGCGGATACGTCCATCGGTCGGCTTCGACCGCGAAGATGCTCTTGGGCGTCACGTCGGTGAAGACGAAGAAGACGGGCGTCAGGATGGCCGTCGCCAGCACCTCGACGCCGATGGCCGTCTCGACCCAGCCCGACGCCGCCACGAGCGTGGTCACGACAACGGTCGTCAGATACACGCCGCCGTTGTATCCGATGAGGCAAACGATGATCATCCCCCGCAGGTCCTTGAGCATGGCCAGCAGCGTCCGGGCCCGGCGGTCGTCGTGCTCCGCCCGCAGCCGCAGCCGAACCCGGTTCAAACGGTACAGACCCGTCTCCATACCGTTCGCCAGGGCCGCAACCGCCAGGCCGACGAGGGCCAGCAGGTAGAGGCCCCACGGATCGAGCATGTCGCTGAGGGTGTCCATCAGGCGTCATCCTTGGCGGCCGGGTGGGCGTCGCCCGGTTCCGTCGCCTCGCCGCGCGGCAGCAGCCGCAGCCGGACGCGCGTGACGCGGCGGCGGCGCATCGCTTCGACAGCGAACTCGAGGTTCCTCCATCGGACGGTGTCGCCGGGTCGGGGCAACCGCTCCAGCAGACGGGTCACAAACCCCGCCACGGTCGTGTACCGGCCGCCGCCCTCCGGGAGGTCCATGCCGAACAGGTCTTCCCAACTGCGGATCGAGAGGTTCCCCGCGAGCAGGTAGTGCGCCGGTCCGAGCCGCTGGACGGGGTCGGCGGCGGGCACGTCGGTTTCGTCCTCGATCTCGCCGATGATCGCTTCCAGACAATCCTCCAGCGTCACCAGGCCCGCCAGGCCGCCGTACTCGTCCACCACCACGGCGAACTGACTCCGCCGGGCCCGGAACGTCTTCAGCAGACTCTCAACCGTCTTGGATTCCGGCACGTAGAGGACCGGCCGCACGAGGTCGGCGAGCGGCGCCTCGGGGTTCAGCAGAGCCGTCTTCGCGTAGACCGCGCCGACAACGTTGTCCATGCGGCCGTCGTAGACGAGGATCTTGGTCTTCCTCGACTGTCTGAAGATGGGCAGGACGCCGCGCGTGGGTGTGCCGACGCCGCAGCCGACGATGTCAACGCGCGGCGTCATGACCTCGCGGACCTTCATCTCGCCGAGTTCGAGGATGTCGGCGAGCATGTCGCTCTCGGCGCTGGAGACGGTGCCCTCGTTCTCGGCCACCTCGACGATGGCCTGGAGTTCCTCGGTCGTCACGAACCCGCGTTCGTCACGCCGGCCGCCCGTGATCAGACGCGCGAGCGGCAGAACGAGCGCGTAGACGAGCACGAGACGGACCGGGAGCACCAGGTACCCGAGGGCCATGAGCGGGGGTCCGGCCACCGGCGCCAACCGGCCCGGCATCGTCGCCGCCACGCTCTTCGGCGTGACCTCGCCGAAGACGATGACCAGAAGCGGCGTCAGCGCCCCGATGACGAACCGCCACGTGCCCGCCGTATCCGGCTGCCGCAACCCCACCTCGTGCATCAGCATGACGCCCATCACAAAGAACGCCACGTTCACCATCATGTTGCCGAACAGGACGGTCACCAGGACGCGGCGCGGCTCGTCCATCAGGTGGGCGGTGACACGGCGAAAGGGACTCCGCGAGGTGCGGAACCGGCGCAGTTGCTCCCGAGACAGGTTAAACAGCGCCGTCTCGGCCCCCGAAAAGAAACCCGACGCCCCCAGCAGCGCCGCCATGGCCAGCAGGTGAAAGGGAAACTCGGACAAGACGCTCAACATGGGCGGTCTTCCCGCAACGCCAACGACTCCTACAACAGCCCTCCGGCCGCACGGCACACGAACACGTTGTCGTGGCCCGGCACGATTAGGTCGGCAATCTCGAGCACGTCCTGGAACGATTCCTTGGCCTTTTCGAGGTCCCACTGGCCCTCGCCGAGGTCGCCGTATTCGAGGTGGTCGCGCGTCAGCACCACGTCGCCCGCCACGATCAGGCTCTCGATGGCCGTGTAGACGAGCAGCGACGTGTGACCCGGCGTGTGGCCGAACGTCGGAAACAGGTCCACCCCCGTGGCGAACTTCTCCGGGGCCGCGCTGAGGCGCTTGAGAACCTCGGCGCCCGCGTCACCGGCCGGGGCCTCGGACTCGGCCCAGCGTATCTCTTCCTCATACATCGTCCAGGCGGCCCCCTGAAAGAGGCCGATGCCCCCGAAATGGGCCGGGTCGAAGTGGGTCAGGAACACACACGTCACGGCCTCCGGCTCCAGACCCGTCCGGTAATAGAGGGCCGACCGCAGCACCTCGGCCGGCCAGCCGGGGTCCACCACCAGAACCACGTCGCCCGACCGGACGAGCGTGGCGGTGGCGTACTCGCGGCGGACGGGCATCTTCTCGTCCCAGTAAGCGTTCTTCGCGAGGTTGCCGATCGCCAGAACGTCGGCCCGCACGTCCGCCATCGCTGCTCCTCCCGTCGCATGGCGTCGCGCCGCCAGCGGGGTGGCATGGCCACGCTTGTACCTGTTTATCGCGGGTGGCACGGCAGCCCGAAGGGCGGCCGTGTTGGACACCAGGCACCCACGGCCGCCCCGGCGGGGCTGCCGTGCCACCCCCGAGGGCACACGGTCGATATTAGACCCCCCTCCCCGGCCCGGCAACCCTAAAAGGTTCTTTCCACCCCGCGGGCACGGTCCACGGTAAGCGCGCCGGACACAAGTCCGGTACGTGTTTAGCGGGGTGGCACG
>CAZEBQ010000231.1:0-7168 GCA_964510295.1 uncultured Anaerolineales bacterium
CTTTGCTGTTTCGTCGTTTCCACGGCGAGACCCTTCGCTTCGCTCAGGGTGACACCCGAACCGCGCGGCGGCCTTCCCAGGCCGCCGCGAGAAGCCTTGAATCATGCGTGGTGGCCTGGGAAGGCCACCACGCGGAAGCCAGGGTGACCTGTGCAACAGGCTCATAGGGAGGCACAATCCACCATGACCGTCGAAGAACTGATCGTCAGGAACCGTTCGTACCGTCGCTACGACGCGTCCAAGGCCGTCTCGATGGAGACCCTCCGCGACCTGGTGGACATTGCCCGTCGGACGCCGAGCGCTGCCAATCGGCAGCCGCTCAAGTACGTGCTTGTGAGCGATGCGGCGGCGTGCGCCCGGCTGTTTCCGCACCTGGCGTGGGCGGGGGCGCTCAAGGACTGGCCCGGCCCGGCGGAGGGCGCGCGGCCGGCGGCCTACGTCATCATCCTCTGCGACACCGAGATTGCCAAGGATCCCGGTTGTGACCACGGCATCGCGGCCCAATCGATGCTCCTGGCGGCGGTGGAGCGCGGCTTGGGCGGGTGCATGCTGGGGGCGATCGACCGCAATGGCATCCGCGCAGGTTTCGGCATCCCCGACCGCTACCAGATTCTCCTGGTCGTCTCGCTCGGCGTGCCGGCCGAGACGTGCGTCCTCGAGAATGCCGACCCCGGCGGTGACGTCACGTACTACCGCGACGGCGAGGGCGTTCACCACGTGCCAAAACGGCCGCTGGAGGAGGTCATCCTGAAAATCTAATCCTACAACGCTATGAGACCTCTCAGCGAGGCCGCCCGTCGGCCGGGGAAAAAGCGGGTCAGGGCCACTTGGCGGTCAAACCGGGGCCGGTTCCGGTTTGACCAGCCAAGAGGCCGTTTGAACGTCTTCGGCACGGGCAAAGCCAAACCATTCAAAGCCAAACCGAACGGCTGGTTTGGCATTGAATATGGCCCTGACCCGCTTTTTCCCCGGCCGAGCGACAACCGGGCACTCGCGCAGGTAGCGTAGTAGTAAGTGCCTGTAAACAGTCTTACAACGCCACTTCGCCATTTCGCGCGGTGGGTCAGGAGACCCGCCGCGCGGGAAGTGGCGTTGTAGGACAGCCTCGGCCCATCCCACCGCGCCAGGAAAAGTTGCCACACCGTGCAAAAACGGCGTTTGCGCATCGCCCGGGGGGGCAAAGCCGTGCGTTGTCCCGTGTTAACGGGGCAAGAGCAAAGAATCTCCCCAAACGGATTTGACAAACGCGGAAAATGCGGTATTATTCCGTGTTGACGGGACGAAGATAGACGGACAGACAACGTGTATGGAGGGTCGGACCCCTTGTGGGGGCCGGGCCCTTTTTCTTTGGCTCAAGTCGAGACGCACCGAATCTGGAACGCTTTGCGAATCGGTCAACATGGAGGCGCCGCACGGGCCGTGGTGTCCGTAATCGCCTCCCCGGACCTTTGCCTGGAGGAGAAAAAGATGAGACGAATCGCTACTGCTGTTGTGGTCCTTGGCCTGATGGCGGCATCGGCCGCTGCCGACGACATGTACGACCCGCCGTGGGACATGACGCTTCCCGGGGCCACGTATCAGGTCTGGGATTTCACTATGGAGCCTGATGGGCCTTTTATCGATGAGAACCCGTTCGGCGATCCGATGATCGAATGGCCGGCATTCGTGAATTACGAAGAGATCATCGGGCCCAACGACACGCCCGTCGGGGCGTGGCACATCGGCGGCGAACCCGGTACAACCAGCCCGGTTACTGTCTGGGTCCCCAACAATCCTGACGAGAACGAGGTCAAGATGATCCAGTGGCAGGTCACGGCCACCGGGTCACCCACCGCCGGTGGGAACCTGCCTGGGGTCACCGTTCCCGGTCCCACGGGGGGGCCGGTCGACCCTTCGGGCGGGGTCACCCATCCGCCGCACCCGCATGGCAGCATTCAACGCCCCAACGGTTGGTACCAGTACGCGGGCTACATCGAGGTCCGGCCGAACCCCAAGGGCGAATGGATCACCTTTGAGTTCGCCCAGTGCAAGCACATCGAGCAGATCGTCATCCACTCGCTCTGCACTCCGGAACCGGCCACGCTCGGTCTGTTGGCGGCCGGCGGACTGCTGACGCTCGTTCGCCGCAAGAGGCGATAGGGCTGAACGACATACGACGCAACGGGGGCGCGGACCGCCCGCGTCCCTCGGGGATGGTCGTTTGCTGACCGGACGGAGGCAGCGAACGGGTATCGCCCATGGCCACGGGTCCCCGGTTGGGGAAACCTGCATGGGCCGTCACGTGGAGGGCGAAAGGGCATAGCATGCGACAATGGCCAATCATAATGTGTGGTGTTCTCACGGGCGTCCTGCTCCTGGCCGGTGCTTCGGCTGCAGCGATGGTCGGCGACGACGTTGGCCCGAAGAACAGTTCCGATGGCACCCCGGTGCCGGATGTGGACAAGGCGCACATCGTCCAGGGGCTTCCGCCGCCGGTTCCCCCGGACAACGGTTGCTGGGCGGCGGCGGCGGCCAACGTGCTCGGGGCGGCCGGATGGGGCACCGGCGCCAACGCCCAGGCCAAGGCCGACAACATCTACCAGGACCTCATCAACCAGTTCGGCGCACCCGGCCTGGGTTACATCGACGCCCTTGGCGATGGCGCCGCCGGCGCCAAGTGGTGGGTCCACAACATCGGCCTGGACGCCGCCGACGCCGGGGCAGGCTACACCCCCGGCTGCAACTACATCAACTTCCACGTCAAGAAGGGGACCCTCTACGAGTTGGACGCGAACTTTCTGCTCGACGAACTGGCGCGGTGCCAGTACGCGCTCGTCAAGTGGGGGATTCCAGAGGTCGGCGGCCACTGCGTGACCCTGGTGGGCGGCAACTACGGGCCCAATTCCCCCAACTTCACCGGTAACGTCCAGCAGTCGGTCTGGCACGACTCCGACAGCGACCCCCTGGTCGGCAACGACGAGGTCCGACCTAACCGCTGGGGCCCCAACGCGGAGTGGTTCCTGGACATGGGCAACCCGGGGCCGGGCGTGCCGCCCGACGACTGGATCGCCGACGGCTATATGACCGTCTGCCCGGGTGTCCCGAAGCCCGCCAGCGCCATCGGCAACTTCGACATCCACTATTACGTCGGCATCGGCAACCGCAATGACCCGCCCATCGGGGACCCGTACTACGACACCACCGTCCAGATGACGTTCACCGGCTCGAACTACCAGGCGTACCACTTCGACGATGGCACGACCGATCCCTACTGGGACGATCAAGCCCAGACGCCGACGCTGCTCGTCCCGAACGAAGAGATCGACGACATGTTCAAGAAATTGTACATCCTCGTGGACTTCAACGACGCGGCGCTGGTGCCGGTGAACGCGTTGGGGAACCCCGTTGTGCCCGACATCGACGTGTACGACGACGCGGATACGGAGATCGCGCTGGACTCGGCCGAGTGGGCATCCGACAACGGCCAGGTCCTGCTGACCTACGTCTTCGACGATCAGCCCGCCTGGGAGAAGGTCGTCTTCCCGAGCGACGAATACACGCTCATCGGCAAGGTCGGGCAGCAGGGCTACAACGTCTTCGAGTGGAACATCGCGACCGAGTGTGTGCCTGAACCCGCCACCCTGGCCCTGTTGGCCTTCGGTGGCCTGCTGACACTGACTCGCCGCAGGCGGTAGCCGGCATACCGCACCGGCGGTTGATGAGCGGACATCGGCCGGCGCCCGGCGCTGACCGAGTCTACCGCGAGGACGCAGGAACGCAGGAGACTGCGCACCTGCGGGCGCGGTGCGCGGCGTTCCGACACCTCGGAACGCCGCGCTGCTACTTCAGCACCGCGATGGTGACCCCGCGCCCTCCCTCGCCCCACTCGCCGAAGCGGAACGACTCGACCAGCGGGTGGCCCTTGAGTTCCCGCTGGACCATCTCGCGCAGGGCCCCCGTCCCGTGGCCGTGAATGAGGCGGACCGAGCCCAGGCCGGCGACGCAGGCCTCGTTCAGATAGTGCTCCAGGGCCCGCATCGCCTCATCGACGCGCATGCCCCGCATGTTGAGTTCCGGCGCCACCGCCGCCGCCGCCGGTTTGACGACCGTGCGTCCTTGCGGCTGGGGCGTCGCCTCGGCCTTGGCGGCGTCCTCGTCGGCCTGGCGGATGGCCGCCGCGTCGGCCTCGATGGCCAGGCCCCCGGCGTCGAGCGTCACCCGGCGGCGCTTCAGGTCGATCTGGCTCACCGTCGCGTGCCGCTGCATCGTCTCGACGTAGACGACCTGTCCGACGCGGATGGTCTCGATGGCGAGCGGCGGCCGCCGCGTCGGCGCCAGTTCGCGGGACTTCTTCTTGAACCGGTCGCGTTTGGCCTCGACCTTGTGGCGAAGGTGTTTGGTGGCGGCGGCGTCGGCGCCCGCGCGGCGGGCCTCGTCGAGGGCCTGCTGCATCTGGCGCCGCGTGTTCTCGACAAGGCCCTGGGCCTCGGCCACGGCGCGCCGCAGCGACTCCTTCCGCTCCTTCTTGAGGTCCTCGAGTTGCCTGGCGAGGTCTTTGCGCGCCTTCTCGGCGTGGGCCCGTTCGCGCCGGGCCTCGTGGGCGTCGGCCTCGGCCTTCTTCAGCGACGCCGTCAACCGCGCCAGAAGGCCCTCCATCTCGATGGCCTCGGAATCCACGAGTTGCCGGGCGCCGGCTAGCACGTCCCCGGGCAGGCCGTACCGCTCGGCGATCTGGAGGGCGTGACTGGCCCCGGGGCGGCCGACGATCAACTCGTACGTCGGGCTCAGCGTCTCGGGGTCGAACTGGACGGCGGCGTTCTCCATGCCGTCGTGCTCGTGGACGAACCCTTTGACCTGGCTCAGGTGGGTCGTGACGACCGTCATGGCGCCGCGCCCGTGCAGGGCGCCGACGATGGCGCAGGCCAAGGCGCCGCCTTCAACGGGGTCGGTTCCCGCGCCGATCTCGTCCAGCAGGACGAGCGTCTCGTCATCGGCGGCGCTGAGGACCTCGCGGATGTGCCGGATGTGGCCGGAGAAGGTCGAGAGGTTGGCCTCGATGCTCTGCTCGTCGCCGATGTCCACGAGCACGTTCCGCAGGACGACGAAGGTTGACCCCTTCTCGGCCGGCGCCATCAGCCCCGTCTGGGCCATCAGGCACAGAAGGCCGATCGTCTTCAGGGCCACCGTTTTGCCGCCCGCGTTGGCCCCCGTGATGGCGACCGTCCGGATGGGGCCGCCGAGCGTGAAATCGAGCGGCACCACCGCCTCGTCGCTCGAGGCGAGCGCGTCTTCCAGGACCGGATGCCGGCCGCCGACGATCGTCAGCACGCCGCCGGTCGAGAAGGCCGGCCGCGTCATCGTGCGGGCGGCGGCGTACCGCGCGCACGCACGGAGAAGGTCGAACTGGACGATCGTCCGGACCGTCACCCGGAGCGGTTCCAGGTGGGTCCGCACGCCGTCGGTCAACTCGCGAAGGATGCGTTGGATTTCGCGCGCTTCCTCCGAGGCGAGGCCCCGCAACGCGTTGCCCATCTCCACCACGAAGGTCGGCTCGACGAACGCCGTGTGCCCCGTGTCGGAGCGGTCGTGAATGATGCCCGGCACCTGGCCCGACTGCGCCGCCACAATGGGAACGACGTTGCGGCCGTTGCGTTGCGTGACGTAGTCGCCGGTGAGGAACGGTTGGACGTCGGCGTTTTGGATAAGCGCCTCAAGCCGCGTCCGGATGCGGTCCTGTAGGGCGGCCATCTCGCGTCGGAGTCGCTTGAGTTCCGCCGACGCGTCGTCGGCCACCGTGCCGTCGGGGGCGATGCACCGGTCGATCTCCTTCAGCAGGTCGGGGTGCGGCGCGAGGTCGTAGGAGAGTTTCGCCAGCGACGGCGCTGCGGCCCTCCGGCTGAACGCCTTCTGGAGGTCGCGGGCGTTGCGTAGAATGGCCGCCACCGTCTGGAGTTCGTCCGGCCGCAGGGCCATGCCTTCGATCCCCGCCCGGTCGAGCGTCGCCTTGGGGTCGTCGAAACGCTCGACCGAAAAGTCGTGACCGCCCGCAAGGATGGCCACGCCTTCCGCGATCCGCTGGGAGCGCGTCTTGATGCGCTCCAGGTCGTCCATCGGCCGCAGCGCCCGGGCACCCTCGGCGCCCAGCGACAACATGCACAGGCCCGCGATCCGGTCGAGGACCTTCCCGAACTCCAGCCGTTCCAGCGTGTGTGCATCCATGGCGTGTTGGCTCTAGAGCAGTTAACGCTTGCCTGTAGCACTTTGCGCGGCGGGCAATCCTGCCCGCCGCGCACGGGCCCCCCATACTCGGACGGCCATCGAGCGAGCAGATGATTGCGGACCACACGCGCGGTGCTATAATACGGCCCTATCGCAGCGGAGCAACGTCCTTTTTCATCGAGCCGAGCCCCGCCCACGGGGCGCAAGGAGAACCCATGAAACCGATCAGTCTGCAACTGTACACCCTGCGTGAGGCGGCCGCACAGGATTTCGTTGCCGTCCTGAAGAAGGTGGCCGACGTCGGATACAAGGGCGTCGAACCCGCCGGCCTGCACGGCCACAGCCCGGAGGAGATCCGCAGCATCCTGGACGACCTCGGCATGGTCTGCTCCTCCTCTCACGGCCCGTTGCCGACGAAGGAGAACCTCCAGGAGGTCGTGGATGCGGCCGGTCCCCTCGGCTGCGAGATGATCATCACCGGCGCGGGACGCGACGAGTTCGGCACGCTCGACGCCGTCAAGGCCGTCGCCGACCGCTTCAACGAGGCGGTCGAACTCGTCCGGCCCCACGGCCTGCGCCTCGGCTATCACAACCACTGGTGGGAGATGAACGACGTCGGCGGGCGGCTCGGCCTCGAGGCGCTGCTCGACCTGGCGCCGGAGATCTTCTCGCAGACCGACATCTACTGGGCCGCCAACTTCGGCGCCGTCGACGTGCCCGAACTCATCGCAAAGCACGCCGCACGCATCCCATGCCTCCACGTCAAGGACGGGCCCCTCGTTGAAGGCGAGCCGCACACCGCCGTCGGCAAGGGCAGGATGCCCACCGCCGAGTGCATCGCCGCCGCCGACCCGGACGTGCTCGAATGGCTCATCGTCGAACTCGACGAATGTGCCGGCGACATGGTTGAGGCCGTCGTCGACAGTTACGCCTACCTCACCGGCGCGGGCTTTGCCGAAGGCAACCGGTA
>CAZEBQ010000232.1:0-7136 GCA_964510295.1 uncultured Anaerolineales bacterium
TTGGCCTTGAGTCGTGCGTCGATGGCCTCGATGGCCTTGTCGGCTTCATAGGCTTTGCGGTGGGTGGGGAACTTTCGGAGGATTTTGACGAAGTAGTCGCGGGCCTCCTTCAGGCGCCCGTCCTGAAAGAGAATGGTCCCCTGGTACCAGATGGCGACGGGTATCTGGGGAGCATCTTTGAATTGCTTCAGGTAGGCGTCGATGTTCTTGAGGGCCTGCTCCGAGCCGCCGTCTTCCAGCGGTACGACGGCCAGGATCAGCCGGGCCTGGGCGAGTCGTCCGTTCTCGTTGTTCGGCGCCAGTTCGGCGGCCCGTTCCAGGTAGGGCGCCCCCCGCTTCAGTTGGCCGAGCATGGCGAAGGCGCTGCCGAGGGCGAAGTTCGTCTCCAGATCGTCCGGCTTATGCTTGCGGGCCACCATCAACTTCGGCAACTCGTTCACTTGCTTCAGCAGCGGGGCGAACGTGTCCGGCGGCCGCGGACCGAGCACCATATGCAGAGGCTTCCCGCCCGGGTCCAGGAACAGGACGGTCGGATACAGCCGCACCTCGTACGCCTTGGTGACGGGGCTGGTCCCCTTGGAGTCGTCCACTTTGAGGGGGATGAAATCGCGGTTCACCGCCTGGGCGACGACCGGGCTGGCGAAGGTGCCGTCGTTCACCCATCGGCACGGCTGCGACCAGTCGGCGAAGAAGAAGATGAGGACGCAGCGTCCGCTTCGGGCGGCCTCGTCCTTGGCGGCAGCCAGGTCGGTCCGCCAGGCGATGGGGATCGCCGGTTTCTTCTTCTTGGAGAAGGGCCGCGGCTTGACGATTTCGACTTCGGCCGGTTCGCCGGTCGTCTTCGGGGCCGGCGCGGCCGATGCGCCTGCAACCCAAACCGCAAGGCTCAGCACGGCGGCGGGGGTCGCTCGCATCGTCATATCCTTGGGCGTGTCTCCGAGGGGGCCGTCTCACGGTTCCGGCGTCGGCAACCCGGCGGGGGCTTCGATTGCCACGCCGACGCTGCGGATTTTCTGGTATCGCTCCTCGAGCAACTCCTCGAGGGGAATGCGTTTGAGTTCCCGCAGATGCCGGCCGATACGCCGCTCGAGCGTGGTGGCCATCTCGCGCGGATTGCGGTGAGCGCCGCCGAGCGGTTCGGGCACGATCTCGTCGATCACGCCGTACTGCTTCAGGTGAGGTGCGGTCAGGTGGAGGGCCTCGGCGGCCTCGGGCGCCCTCTCGGCCGTCCGCCACAGAATGGCGGCGCACCCCTCCGGCGTGATGACGCTGCAGTAGGCGTGCTCGAGCATCAGCAGCCGGTCGCCGACGCCGATGCCGAGGTAACCGCCGGAGGCGCCTTCGCCGATAATGGCTCCCACGATGGGCACTCCCAGAAGCGTCATCTCTCGCAGGTTCACGGCGATGGAGTCGGCGATGCCGCGTTCCTCCGCCCCGATGCCCGGGTAGGCGCCCTGGGTGTCGATCAGCGCCACGACCGGCAGGCCGAACTTCTCGGCCAGCCGCATCACACGCAACGCCTTGCGGTATCCTTCGGGATGGGCGCATCCGAAGAAGCACGCCACCTTCTCGCGCGTGTCGCGTCCCTTCTGGTGCCCGACGATGGCAACCTTCTCGCCGCCGATTCGTCCGAGCCCGCAGACCACCGCCCGGTCGTCGCGGAACAGCCGGTCGCCGCGCAACTCCTTGAAATCCTTGACGAACGCCTTGATATAGTCGGCCGTCTGTGGACGGTCCGGGTGACGGGCCACCTGGACGATCTCCCAGGGCGTGAGCGCGTCGTAGGTCTTGCGGATCATGGCGACGAGGTTGTGGCGGATGCTTCGGATCTCGGCGCTGTGGTCGACGTTGCGGCTGCGCTGGTCCTGTTCGAGTTCGCGGATTTCTTCTTCGAGTCTGGCGAAGGGCTTCTCGAATTCGAGGCACGCGCGAGCCATGGGTTTTGTCCGCCGAGTTCCTCTTGCCGCACCCGGCACGGCCCGCCCGCGGCGCTACCCGTCGGTCCGGCCGGCCGCCGCGATGGACCGCAACTTGACACTGACATACTGCATCCCCGTGGGCCGGTCAAGAGGGTCCTTGGCAAGCATGACCTGAACGAGGTCGTCCGCCTCGGCCGGCGCATCCGGCGCCGCCGAACGAAGCGACGGGACCGGGGCGTAGAGATGCTGCTCCATGAGTTCCTGCGACGACTCGGCCGAGTACGGCAACCGGCCGGCCACCGCCTCGAACAGCGTCACGCCGAGGCTGTAGACGTCGGCCAGGCCCGTCAGACGCCGGTTCCGTATCTGCTCGGGAGCCATGTACGACCACGTGCCGGGCCGGCGGCGTTCCACGAGGCGGCGGAGCAGGTGCTTGGCCAGTGAGACGTCCTGCCGGACGGCCAGGGCGAAGTCAATGACCTTGACCTGCCCGTCGTCGCCGACGACCGTGTTCTGCGGCTTGACGTCGCGATGGACGTACCCCGCCTCGTGGAAGTGCGCCAGACCGTCGGCCACCTGCGCCATCCATCCGAGGGCCGACGCCAGCGGCGGGATGCCCTTGTCGAGAATCTGCCTCAGACTCGGCCCCTGGACCATGTCGAGCACCAGGAACGGCCGCGCGCCGTTCAAACGCAGGTCGTAGGCGTGGACCAGGTTCGGGTGATCCAGCGACGAGCAGATGTGGAACTCCCGCTCGAGATGGCTCCGCTCGACGCGGTCTCGCGCGAACTCATCCCGGAGCACCTTGCAGGCGTACTCGTCGCCCCGCTCTCGCCCGGCCTGGCGCATGACGTGGAAGATCTCGGCCGTGTTCGACTCGGCCACTCGGCGGAGAACCTGGAAACCGTTGAGAATCTTCAACTTGGACATCCTGACGTCGGTGGGTTACGCCTCTCCCGCTGCCCCCTTCCGCCGGCCGCATTCCGCCGTGCCGGCAGACGGCCATCCGCCACTGCAGTGGGTAAGTTCACGAAATCCTAATCCCCGGCTACCGTTTTATCAATCCCAAAATTCTGCCCTCGCCGCGCCGGTGGCTGTCTGACCGTCACTGTGGCAATTTTCTCTGGCGGTCGCGGGCGGTTGTAGCGCCGGGCTTTATGCCCGGCGGCCGTTGGCGGCGGCGGCCACGATGCGCCGGGGATAAACCCCGGCGCTACAGCCAAGCCACAGGAAATCGTCCCATGCCAGAAATCGTTGCCACGCCCTCTGACCGTGCGGGGTCCGGAAATGTATTGACCGCCCCGCCGGCCCCGCCTACAGTACCTGGGCTGACGTTGACGCGGAGGATGCAGACCCCAACCTTCTCGCCGCTCATGACGCGATGGAATCAAGTCACGATCATCGGCACCGGTCTCGTTGGGGGCAGTCTTGGCCTGGCGCTGAAGCAGCGCCACCTGGCCAACCGCGTGATCGGCGTCGGCCACCGTCAACGCACGATCGATGAAGCGCTCTTTCGCGGCGCCGCCGACGAGGTGACCCTCGACCCATGCGGGGGCGTCCGCGGCAGCGACCTCGTGGTCCTTGCGACGGCCGTCGGCCTCTTCGAGACGATCGCCGAGGAGATTGTCGGCAACCTCGTGCCGGGGGCCGTCGTCGTTGATGTCGGCAGCACCAAGGCCGAGGTCGTCCGAACGCTCGAACCCCTCATGCCGCAGGCCTGCACCTTCGTCGGATGCCACCCGATCGCCGGCAGCGAGAAACGCGGCATCACCTACGCCCGGCCCGACCTGTTCGAGGGCGCGGCGTGCGTCGTCACGCCCACCGAGAGGACGGCGGCCGACGTCCTCGTCCGGGTCGTCGCCACGTGGCAGGACCTGGGGATGGTGGTCCGCGAGTTATCGCCGGAGGTGCACGACCGTCTTCTGGCGGAGGTCAGCCACTTGCCGCACGTCGTCGCCTCAGCCCTGGTGCGGACCGTCTCCGATGAGGCGGAACCACTCGCCGGGCCCGGCTGGGCCGACACGACCCGCGTCGCCGGCGGCGATGCCGTTCTGTGGCGCGACATTCTGCTGAGCAACGCCGACGAGGTAACGGCGGCCATCGGCCGGTTCCAGGCGATCCTTGCCGACCTTCACGACGCCGTCCGCCAACGCCGGGGCGAACGCATCGAATCGCTCCTGGCCGAGGCCAGGGACCGCCGCAACGAACTCACCAAGCACAAGGGTCAAGATGCCTAGTCGGCCGAGTTAGCCGCCGGGCTTGCCCGGCGCGTTCCCGGCGCGCTCTCGGCAACGTGCCGGCCGCGCATTCACCTGCAAAGCGAAAGCGTTCAACAATGGACTGGCAGATCGAAGTTAAACACGGGCCCGGCGCCTACGACGCGCACGGCCAGGACGTCCTCCGCCAGATTCGCGATCTGGGGATCACGGGCGTCGAGGCCGTCGAAGCGTCGCGCCTGTTCTATCTCGACACCGCCGCCACGAAAGCCGACGTCGAACGCATTGCCCGCGACCTCGTGACCGACCCCGTCGTCGAGCGGTACGTCCTGTCGGACGGCGCCGCGGCCCCCGCCGACGGGCGGCCCGCCGTCATCGTCCGCCGCAAACCCGGCGTCATGGATCCGGTGGCCAACAGCACGCTCCAGGCGACGGCCGACATGGGCATCGACGTCCACCGCTGCGGCACCGCCCGCAAGTACTATTTCCAGGGCGACGTGTCGCGCGGGGACCTCGAGCGCATCGCTCGCGGGATTCTGGCAAACGCCGTCATCGAAGACGTGGCGTTCGAGGAGGCGGAGGGGTCTGTCTTCCGCGACGCCCCGCCCTACCAGTTCAGCCTCATCCGCGTACCGCTTCGCGAAGCCGGCGACGAGCAACTGCTCGAGATCAGCAAGCGCGGCGGGCTGTTCCTGAACCTGCGCGAGATGAAGACCATCCAGGAACACTACCGCGAGGCCGAGGCCGACCCGACCGACGTCGAACTCGAGACCCTTGCCCAGACGTGGTCCGAACACTGCGTCCACAAGACGCTCAAGGGCCTCATCACGTTCGGCGGCGAAACGGTCGACAACCTCCTCGCGAGCACCATCGTCCGGGCCACCAAGGAACTCGCCAGGCCGTGGTGCGTGTCGGTCTTTGAGGACAACGCCGGCGTCATCGAGTTCGACGGGGATTGGTGCGTCTGCTTCAAGGTCGAGACACACAACCACCCCAGCGCCCTGGAACCGTACGGCGGGGCCGCCACCGGCATCGGTGGCGTCATTCGCGACCCCCTCGGCACCGGCATGGGCGCCAAGCCCATTCTGAACACCGACATCTTCTGCTTCGCTCCGCCCGATTACCCGGCCGACCGGCTGCCGCCGAGCGTCCTGCATCCCCGGCGGATCATGCGCGGCGTCGTCAGCGGCGTCCGCGACTACGGCAACCGCATGGGCATCCCCACCGCCAACGGGGCACTCTACTTCGACGACCGATACCTCGGCAACCCGCTCGTCTACTGCGGCAACCTGGGCCTGCTGCCGCGCAAGGAGTGCTTCAAGCACCAGAAGGCCGGCGACATCATCGTCGTGGTGGGCGGCGGAACCGGCCGCGACGGCATCCACGGCGCCACCTTCTCCTCCGGCGAACTCACCCACACCACCGGCGACGAATTCAGCCACGCCGTCCAGATCGGCAACCCCATCGTCGAAAAGAAGATGGTCGATACGCTTATCGTCGCCCGCGACCGCGGCCTCTACTCCGCCATCACCGACTGCGGCGCCGGGGGGCTCTCGTCGAGCGTCGGCGAGATGGGCGCCGAACTCGGGGCAGAGGTCAACCTTGAAAAGGTCCCCCTCAAATACGACGGCCTCACCTACACCGAGATATGGATCTCCGAGGCCCAGGAACGCATGACCTTGGCCGTGCCGCCCGATAACGTGGACGAACTGCTCGACCTCTTTGCCTCCGAGGACGTCCAGGCCACCGTCATCGGCACCTTCACCGATACCGGACGCCTGCGCATCCGGTACAAGGGCAACCTCGTCTGCGACCTCGACATGGACTTCCTCCACCACGGCGTGCCGCGCCGCGAAGGCACCGCCGTCTGGGAACCGCCCGACCATCCCGAGCCCGACATCCCCGCCAAGGACGATTACACCGACGACCTGCTCAAGATCCTCGGGGCCTGGAACGTCTGCTCCAAGGAGTGGGTCATCCGTCAGTACGACCACGAGGTCCAGGGGCAGACGGTCATCAAGCCGCTCGTCGGCGTCCATGAAGACGCCCCGGGCGACGCCTGCGTCATCACGCCCATTCTCGGGTCGGCCAAAGGCCTGGCCGTCGGTTGCGGCATGAACCCGAAGTACGGCGACGTGGACCCCTACGCGATGGCGGCGGCCGGCATCGACGAGGCCGTCCGAAACGTCGTGGCCGTCGGAGGCAGACCCGACCGCATCGCCCTGCTCGACAACTTCTGCTGGGGCAACTGCGACAAACCCGACCGCCTCGCCTCACTCACGATGGCGGCCAAGGCGTGTTACGACGTCGCGATGGCCTTCGGCACACCGTTCATCAGCGGCAAAGACAGCCTCAACAACGAGTACGCCACCGACGAAGGCACCATCGTCATCCCGCCGACCCTCCTCATCAGCGCCATGACCCTTGTCGACGACGTCGGCCAGGCCGTCACCATGGACCTCAAGGAGGTCGGCAACCCCGTCTACCTCGTCGGTCTGACCAAAGACGAGTGCGGCGGGTCGCACTGGTACGCCGAGCATGATGCCATCGGCAACAAGGTGCCGCGCGTGGACCTGGAGACGGCCCCGAAGATCTTCAAGGCCGTGCATGCGGCCATCACGGACGGCTGTGTCCGGGCGTGCCACGACCTCTCGGAAGGCGGCCTGGCGGTGGCGGCTGCCGAGATGGCCTTTGCGGCCGACCTGGGGCTCGCCTTCTCGCTCGCGGACGTGCCGCGCGAGGATGGGCTCGAGGATGATTCACGGATCCTCTTCAGCGAGTCCCAGACGCGGTTCCTCGTCGAAGTGTCCGCCGACCGAGCCGCCGACTTTGAAAAACGTTTCGACGCCCTGCCCTGTGCCCGCATCGGCGACGTGACCGACACCGCCCGCCTCGTCGTGGCGGGCACCGGCGCCGGCACCGTCATCGACGCGGCCTGCGACGCGATGCGTCACGCGTGGAAAGCGCCCCTGGCGTGGTAGCCCGTTAGCCGGCGGGCTTG
>CAZEBQ010000233.1:0-7124 GCA_964510295.1 uncultured Anaerolineales bacterium
CCGACTTCTTCCACCTGCGCGCGCAGCGACCCGACGGCCCGGCCATCAACCCCGGTACCGTTCAGGCCAACGCCACGCGGATGTACGATGGGATGCCCGTCGTGTACGACTTGCATGTGTTTCGCCGCCAGGGCCTCTACGTTCATGCGCCGGGCCCGGTGGCGGAGGAGATGGTGCAGGACGATCGCGTGGTGTTCGTCGTGGAAGGCTCGTTCAGCGGGCCTTACTACGTCCTCGTCAGCGGCCTGAAGAAGCCGCCGAAGGTTCGCATCAACGGAGCCGAGGCGCCCCTCACCGACCCCCACCAGTACCTTCCCACGGGCAACCTGATCCTCAAGGTCAAGGGTCTGCCGCGCATCGAGATCGTTCCATAGAGGACTATCCTGTGTCTCTCGGGTGGCGGGTGTCCGCACCCGCCACCCATCTTGCGGTTTGAGGAAGATCCAGCGCGGCGGGTCCGGAGACCCGCCGCGCGGCGGGCAGGATTGCCCGCCGCGCTATTCCCTTGCGAGGAGCCGTGCGAAGTTGACAAAGTAGCCGCAAGTTACAAACCGTTTACACCGTCCGGTCAACTCTTGGTGTACAACAGGACGAGAGAAAGCGTGTGGCGGGGTGTCCGCGCATCGGGCGACGGGCCCTCTGCCGGCGAGTTACAAGGCAAGGACACCGAATGCGCGGAACTCGCACGCGGCAGGCCGCGTCTATTCGGGAAAGCACAAGCGCCTCTTCACCGCGGCGGCGAAGAACGCACGTACGATACCCAGGCACGCAGGAACCATTTCCGAGGGCATGACCATGCGAACGCTTCGAAGAACCTGGCCGATGGTGGCTGCGTTGGTGACGGCGATCCTGTTGCCGACGGTGCGGGAGGTCCCCGCCGCCCCCGCGCCCAAGGCGGAACCGGCCGCCGAGAAAGCCAAGGCCGTCCGCGAACAGAGCATCTACATACCCTACGAAAAACTGCGCGAGGTCTTCGAGAAACAGGGGCGCGGCGTCTTCCTCCCCTACGAGAAGTTCCAGCAACTCTGGAAGGCCGCACGTGACAAGACCGCCCCGCCCCCCGAGGCCAAGCCGCCCATCGACGCCCTCGTCACCGAGGTCGCCGGCGTGGCCACCGTCTCGAAGGACGTCGTCACGGTCGAGGCCGCCATCAAGTTCGAGGTCCTCAAGGAGGGCTGGAACGAGGTGCCCCTGCGCCTGCGCGACGTGGCCCTGACGAAGGCGAAGATCGGCGCCGAGCCCGCGCGCATCGTCTTCGACGCCAAGGCCGGCTACAAACTCCTGGTCGAGAAGAAGGGCAAGCAGCCGCAGCAGTTCGACCTGACCCTGGGCTTCGCCAAGGCCTACTCGAAGGCGCCGGGTCAGAACAGCGTCTCCTTCGAGAGCCCCCAGGCGCCGGTCAGCAAGTGGGAGGTGCGGATCCCCGAGTCGGGCGTCAAGGTGAACATCCACCCGCTGCTGGCGGCCACCGAGGTCCCCCCGGCGGCGGGCGCCGCCAAGGAGACCGTCGTCCTCGCGTTCGTCGGGGCCGCGCCCACCGTCCGCATCGACTGGACACCCAAGGCCGAGGGCGCCAAGGGCCTGGCGGCGCTGGCCAGCGTCCAGGTCGAGCAACAGACGGCCATCGAGGAAGGCGTCACGCGAACGCGGGCGACACTGGCCTACGAGATCAGCCGGGCGGAACTGGCGAGCCTTGAAGTCGAAGTCCCCGCCGACCAGAAGGTGGCCGGCATCTTCGATCCGAACGTCCGCGAATGGTCGGTGGCCGCCGCCGGCGGCGTCCAGAAGATCACCGTCCAACTCTTCGAGCCCGCCAAGAAGACGCAGAACCTGACGGTCGAACTCGAAAAGTTCACCGCCGAGCAGGCCGCCCAGGTCAAGGCGCCCGTCATCAAGGCCCTCGGCGTGGGACGCCAACAGGGCGTGGTCGTTGTGAAGGTGGCTTCGGGCCTGCGGGCCGAGGCCGTCGCCCACGCGGGACTCCTGCAACTCGATGCCGCCGAACTGCCCGCGACGCTCGCCAAGGGCAAATGGGATTTCTCGTACCGCTACGCCGCCCTCCCCTTCGACCTGACCCTCGGCGTCGAGAAGGTCCAGCCGCGCATCCTCGCCGACTCGCTCGTCGAGGCACACCTCGGCACCGAGGCGCTCACGGTGGACCTGGTGACCGTTTACACGGTTGAGCGGGCCGGCGTCTTCCGCTTCGAGATCGACGTGCCCGAAGGATACGACGTCCGCAGCGTGCGCGGCGCGGCCGTCGGCAAGGCCGTCCGGGCCGCCCAGGTCGATTCGCATCACCTGACCGGTCCGAACAAGACGCGCCTGGTCGTGAACCTCTCGCGCAAGGCCCTCGGCAAGGTGGCCCTGGCCGTCTCGCTCCACCGGGCGCTGCGCGAGCCGGACCTGCTGACCCCCACCGGCAAGGCGGCCGACATCCCGCTGGCCATTCCGCGCGTGGCGCCCGACAGCGTCGAGCGCGAGACCGGGCGCCTGGTCGTCTACGCCCCCGAGAGCCTCCGCGTCAATCCCAACAAACCGACGGGCCTGCGGACCGTCACGTTCCAGGAAGCGACCCAGGCCATGCGCAGGACGCAGCGCAGCGGCGAGCGGCCCGTTCTGGCCTTCGCCTACACCGAGGAACCCGCCTCCCTGGCCCTGGCCGCCGAACGCCGCAAGCCCCACGTCACGGTGCGGCAACTGCTGGTGGCGCAGATCGATTCCGGCGTCGTCAAGTACTCGGCCTCCTTCTTCTACGACGTGCTCTACAGCGGCGTGAAGCACCTGAGGGTTGACGTGCCGCAGGACCTCGCCGGCGACATCCGCGTCTCGCCGCGCACCATCCGTCACGAGACCATCGCCGAGAAGCCCGATGACCTGGCCGACGGCTACGTGGCCTGGCAACTCACGGGCGACACCGAGTTCATGGGAGCCGTCAAGATCGTCCTGACCTGGGAGAAGAAGATCGAGAAACTCGACGTCGGCAAGAGTGTGGACCTCGACATCCCCCGCCTCATCCCCCGCGCCATCGATCGCGCCTGGGGACAGATCGTCCTCGCGAAGGCCGAGACCATCGACGTCCAACGGGCCGAGGGCGCCGACAAGGTGAAAGGGCTGCGGCCGATCGACCCGCAACACGACCTGATGCCGGGCGCCTCGGTCAAAGCCGCCGCACGGGCCTTCGAGTTCCACGAGGACTGGGCCCTGACCGTCGTCGCCACCATGTACAAACTCGAGGATATCAAGCACACCGCCATCGAACGGGCCCTGGTGCGGATGGTCGTGACGCGAAGCGGCCTCATCAGCGTCCAGGCCCTGTACCGCGCGCGAAGCGCCCGGCAGCGGCTCCGGGTGAGGCTGCCGGCCGATTTCCACGAGTTTGACCGTGACCCGCTGCGAATCAACGGCCGCCCCGTGTCGCTTGAACACAGCGGCGACCGCACCACGTTCTTCGTGCCGTTGGTCTCGCTGACACCCGACGAGCCGTTCCTGCTGGAACTGCGGTACACCGTCAAGGGCGCCGGCCTGAGGCTCGAGTGCCCCGTCTTTCCGGAAGAGCCCGCCGTCCAGAAGGTGTACCTGTCGGCGTACCTGCCGCGCGTGTGGGACTACCTCGGCTACGTGGGCCCATGGACCGACGAGAACGTCTGGGACTTTCGCGACGGCGACTTGACGTGGCTCGTCGTGGCGCGGCGCAACGACGCCTCGCTCGTCGACTGGGTTCGCCAGGGCCTGAAGACTGAAGGCGGCGCCGAAGGGAGTTTCCAGACCGACGGCCGACCGTACCTGTTCTCGACGCTGCGGCCACAGGAACCGCCCGAGGGCAGCCTGCACCTGGCGGCGTGGGACAGCACGTACCTGGCCATCGCGGTCTTTGTCGTCATCCTGGCTGTCGGCGTGGCGCTCCTGCTGACGCCGTGGACGAAGCGGTGCATCGCCGTCGGCGCCTTCATCGCGCTGATGGTCCTGCTGGGCGTGTTCGCGCCGACGTTTGCGATGCAGGTGACCGACGGCGTGATGGCGGCCGCCGTCTCGATCGTGGCGGTCATCTGGCTCCTGTGGTACCTGCTGTGGACGCGTCGGCGTGACCCGCGCATCGTCGAACGCCGGAAGGCACGCCGCGCCGCCCGAGACGCCGCCCTCGCCCGCGCCAGGGCAGCCGCCCAGCGTGCCGGCGCCCCGGCGGCTGAACCACCCACCGCCAAGCCACCCACCGCCGGTCCGCCCACCGAAGAAGGCGAACCGCCCAGCGGAGACCACGACGCCGACACGAAAGGGGGCGAGGACCATGCGTAACACCATCCCCATCCTGGTGCTGGCCCTCGCCACGCTGACGGCGCCGGTTGCAGCCGCCAGCAAGCCGCCGCCGGCGCCCAATCTGCAATCTCGAATTTCAAATCTCAGATTGGCATCTCAAATCTCAAATGTCAGATTGGCATCTCAGATCTCAAATGTCAGATTGGCATCTCAGATCTCAAGTCTAAGATTGGCATCTCAAATTTCAAATCTCAGATCTGAGATCCGAGATCCGAAATCCGAAAAACCCGTCCGCGAACTCTTCGTCCCCTTCGAGGACCTCAGCGCCCTGCTCCAGGGCGACCCCAACCGCGTGCTCCTGCCGCGCGCTGAATACGAGGCGCTCCTCGAAAAGGCCAGGAAGGAGGCCCAGGCCCGCGCACCACGACAGGCGCTGCTCGTCTCGGCCGACTACGATGCACGCGTCGGCGATGAACGAACCGAAATCACCGGCACGCTCACCGTCAGTGTGCTCGAAGACGGCCTGCACGCCGTCGGCCTCGACGTCGGAGGCGTGGGGCTGCGCGGCGCAACGCTCGACGGTAAAGGCGCACCGGTCGGCCTGGCCGACGACGGCCGGCTCACCCTCTTCGTCCGCGGCAAGGGCGAACACAAACTCGTCCTCGACGTGGTGGCTCCGCTCCAGACGACGGCCGCACGACAGATCCTGACCTTCCGCCTGCCGACCCCCGCGCCGTCGCGCATGCGGCTGACGGTCCCGGGCGACGTCGAGGTCAAGTCCGGCGCGCCGGTCGTCCGGCGCACCTTCGACGAGGCCACCGAGGTCACGCGGATCGAGATCCTCCCCGCCCGGGGCGACGTCTCGCTCGTCATGACGCTCAACAGCCGCCTCCTGCGAAAGGACCGCATCGTCGTCGCCCGCTCGGTCTTTCTCGACGAGGTCACGCAGGCCTACGAGCGCCTTCACGCCACCGTCTCGATGGGCGTCCTGCACCGGGCCGTCAACGGGTTCCGGTTCGCCATCCCGGCCGGGTTCGAGGTGACCGACGTCCGGTCGCCGAACCTGGCGCGCTGGGCCATCGTCACCGAGGGAAACCGCCGCATCCTCGACATCCGCCTCCGCGACGAAACCACCGAAACGGTCGTGCTGAACCTCTCGGCCGTGCGGATGAAACCCGACCTGGAATCGTGGGCCCTGGCGAAACTTGAGCCGCTCGACGTGGTCGGCCACGTGGCCGTCGTCGGCCTGGCGGTCGAGGATCGCCTGAAGGCCGAGGCCGTCTCGCCCGAGGGACTCATCCCGATCGACACGACGGTGCTCGTGAAGGCGCTGCCGGCCACGGTGCTCGAGGCCCGCCCCGGGGCGGTCCGAATCCGCCCGGTTGCGGCGTACTACGCGCCGCAGGGCGCCTTCGGCCTCTCGGCCCGGTTCGTCAAACCCCCGGCGCGCCTGCGCGTCACGACCAACCTGCTGGCGATCCTCGAGGACGGCGGCCTGACGGTGCGCGGCGGGTTCGCCCTCGTGCCGGAGGAAGAGAAACGCTTCACCTTCGATTTCTCCGTCCCCGCCGGATGGGACGTGACCGGCGTCACGGCCGACGGCGGCGGCGTCACCTTCGAGCGATACGGCAAACCCGGCCGGGACGGGCGCGTCCACGTCCGTCTCGAGAAGGGCATCCCCGCGGGCTCTGAGCGGCAGGTGCTCTTCACGGCGGTCCACGTTCCCAAAACCTGGTTCGGCGAGTGGGACACGACCGCCGTCGAGTTCCCCGTCTTCGCCGTCTCGGGCGCCGCCCGCGACGTGGGCGCCGTCGCCGTGGACGCACGCGACGACATGGTCGTCCGGCCCGAGACGCTGGAGCGTCTCATGCCTCTCGATGAAAACGAGAAGACCCGCTACGGTCTCCAGGGCGTGGCCGCCGCCCTTGCCTACCGGTACGACGCCCAGCCCTATCGCGCCCGCCTCACGGTCGAGCGGACCCTTCCGCGCATCACCGCCCAGACCTTCTCGTTCTTCCGCGTCGAGCGCGACGTGCTGGCGGCCCATTACGAGATTGTGTACGACGTGACGCAGGCCCGGACGCGGCGGCTGCTGCTCGTGCTGCCCGCCGACACGCCCACGGCCCTGTCGATCCGCGGCCTGGATGGTGTGGCGCTCAAGGAGTACACGAGCGAGACCGTCGGCGAGGAAGCAAACCGCCGGCGCCGATGGACCGCGCTGCTGGCCGAACGCCGAAGCGGCACCGTCCGCCTGGCGGTCGACTTCCAGCAACGCCTCGCCGAACTGGAGCCCGAGAACCTGGCCCTGCCCATCATCGAGGCCGACGGCGTGGCGTACCAGTCGGGCCTTGTGGCCGTCGAGGGCAGCCCGGAACTCGACGTGGTGCCCAAGACGGAGGCCCGGAAGGTCGATATCGGCGAACTCGTCGATGCCGAGTACCAGCCCGGCCGCCGGTTGCTGGGCGCCTACGGATTCGTCGGCGACCCGCCTCCCGTCAAGGCGTCGGTGGCGCGGCATCCTGCGCTCGGTCTGCCGCCGGCGATTGTCCAGCGGGCCGAACTCGACACGGTTCTGTCGGCCGACGGTCTGGCCCAGACGTCGGCCCGGTTCCTCCTTCGCACCAAGGCCCTGTTCCTCGAAGTCCGGTTGCCCAAGGGCTCGAGCCTCTGGTCGGCCGACCTCGACGGCGAGCCCATCAAGCCGCAGCGCGAACAGGAGAGCATGTTGCTGAACCTGCCGGCTGCCGCCGCCGGCGCCGTCCGCGACCTGCGCGTCGTCTACGAGACGCCGGTTGCCGGGATGGGGTTCTGGAAGGGGCTCGACGTGCCGGCCCCGCGTCTGTTCCTCCGCGCCGGGGCCGTCGGCGAGG
>CAZEBQ010000234.1:0-7122 GCA_964510295.1 uncultured Anaerolineales bacterium
GCCGCGCAGCGTCCTTCCAGACCCGCCGCGCAGCGTCCTTCCAGACCCGCCGCGCGGAGACCTGCCGCGCACCAGGCCGATGGGAGGGTTCCGGCGCCTGTCTACTCGGCGTCGGCGGTAGTGACCTCGACGGTGTCTTCGTGAATTTGCTGCCACGTTGCGGCACGGTTTCCGCCCAGCCGCTTGGCATGGTACATGGCCTGGTCGGCTCGGCTCGCGAGTTCGTGGGAAGGGATGTCGAGGCCGGGGTCGAGGACGGCAACGCCGGCGCTGGCGGCCACCTGTATCCTGAGGTCGCCGTGGGTGATGGGATTCTCAGCGATTCGCCGGCAGATCGTGTCGGCGAGGGTGGCGGCCGCATCGCGGTCGGTTTCGGGAAGGACGAGCAGAAACTCTTCGCCGCCGTAACGGGCCACGATGTCGCTGGCGCGGAGCCGGTCGCGAAGCCGGTCGGCCACGTGCTTCAGGCACATATCGCCCGCCTCGTGGCCGTGGGCGTCGTTAATCGACTTGAACCGGTCGAGGTCCAGGAGTATGACCGCGAGGGGTTGGCCGCTGCGTCGGCACCGGGCGATCTCGCGTTCAAACAGGATGTCGGCCTGGCGGCGGTTGAGGAGGCCCGTCAGGTAATCGGTCGTGGCCATGCGTGCCAGGGCGGCGTTCGCCTCCTCCAGTTTGGCCTTGGCGTATTCGAGGCTCGTCTGCATCTGGCGCTGTTCGGTTACGTCCCGGCCGAACCCGACGCTGTGGCAAGGCCGGCCGGCGGCATCGTGCGACGTGTGGTAGGTCCAGGCGATGAGGCGCCTCTCTCCCGATTTGGTGATAATCGTGCTGTCATGTTGCCCCGTCAGAGATTGTCTGCCGTTTCCGAGCTCCGCCATGAGTTTGTGGATCCGCGGGCGGTCGTCGGGCGGCAGAAACACGTCGGCATACCCTCGTCCGATGACGTCGTCGCGTCCGTAGCCGCTGATCCGTTCGGCCCCGTGGTTGAACAGGGTGATGTGTCCGTCGGCCAGCGACACGCCGACGATGAACAGTTCATTGGTCTCGATAATGCCCCGGACGAAGTCGCGTTCGCGGCGGAGCGCATCGTGGGCGGCCTTCATCTCGGTGATGTCCTTGCGGACGCTGACGTACCCTTCCAGGTTGCCGTCGAGGTTCCTGAGAGGGGTGACCGTCAGCAGCATCGGTATCTCGGCCCCGTCTTTGCGTGCTGTCTGGAGTTCGGCCTCGAAGCGGCCGTCCTGCTTAACGGTCCGGAAGACGTCGGCAGCGACTTCGGCGCCATCGGCCCGTGCGACCGAGTGAAGCGCGGCCACGTTCATCTTGCCGATGGCCTCTTCGGGGCTCCATCCGAGGATGTGCGCCCCGCCTTTGCTGTAGGAGGTGATGAGCCCGTCGGTGTCGCACGTGATGATGCAGTAATCGGTGGCGCCGTTGAGGATGGCCTTGAGTCTGGCCTCGTGGAAGCGAGCGGTCTCGGCGCGGGCCCGTTCGTCGTCGGCGGTTCGGCGGTCCCGCACCTGGAGCGACTTGATGTCCTGCATCAGCGCCAGGAACCCCACGAGTACCAGAATGAAACCGGCCGCGTAGATGGGAAACCGGCCGCCGATGGTCGCCACGGCGGCCGACCAGCCGGGGTTCAGCACGGCCGCCGTGTGAAAGGCCTCGCCGAGCAGGAGAACGCCGACGCCGAGCAGCAGCGCCGCATAACTGACGGCCTTCCCGCCGACACGTCGCCAGACCAGCGTCGGGATCGCAACCAGGGCGCTGCCTAGAACTACCAGGCGGAGTATGGAGTACGGTACGGACCAGTCGTTCAAAGCACCCCCATACCCATCCTGCCTGAGCGCGTGCTTGGTGGTCTGGACGGCACGTCAGCAACGTCAGTTTATCGGCAGAGGCGGGCGGCCGGCTTGAGCAGTTTGCCCTTGCGTGGACGCTCGGGCGTGGCGACGATTTCTGGCATGGCGGGTGGCGGGTGGCATGGTCATCCCGAAGGGTGACCATGTTCTCGGCAGTTGCAGGGTGGGTGGTCGGCACCCGTGCTGAGTAGGTCTCGCGTGCGCCGCGTGGGTGCGGCGGGTGGCATGGTCATCCCGAAGGGTGACCATGTTCTCGGTAGTTGCAGGGTGGGTGGTCGGCACCCGTGCTGAGTAGGTCTCGCGTGCGCCGCGTGGGTGCGGAGCACCCACCCTACGACTTGAGTAGTTCGCCGTTGCGTGGACTTTTGGCGCAGCGGCCTCGGAAGGCCGCCGCCCTAAAGACGGACATCGCGTTGGCCCATCAGAGGGCCTCCAGCCGCGCGGCGATGCGGCGCCAGTGCGTGCCGCGCCAGAAGACCTTCGCACACCGCACGCAACGGAAATACTCGCGGCACCAGGCGAAGGTGCGCGGCGGGACCTCGGGCCGGGCGGCGTCGCGGGGGATCGGCCGAAGGCGGCCGCCGCATGCCATGCAGCGCGGCTGGCGACGCCGGAGCGACAGGGCCCGCATCACGTATCGCAACTGCTCGAACTTGGTGTGTCCGGCGGGGATGAGCACCGCCCGGATGCGTCCGGACCGGATGGCGCCGTGGCGGGCAAGTTCGGTATCGGCCGTCAGGAGGATGCGTCCGGTCGCCAGGGCCCGCCGCACGAGTTCGGCGTCGTCGATGCCTTCGATCCATGCGGCGTCGTAGCCTGCGGCCCGAAGCCACCGCGCCAGGCCGCCGAGCATGGCGTCGCACCAGAAGGCGGGCGTCTCGTCGGTCTCAGCCTCATCGCTTGCCATAGCCAGCCCGCCGGGCCGAGTAGGTCTCGCGTGCGCCGCGTGGGTGCGGAGCACCCACCCTACGGCTTGCCATAGCCAGCCCGCCGGCCTGATCGCCGTTCGAGCCCGCCGCGCCGAGCCTGCCGCTTCGAGCGCGCCGCGCTGCGTTCGAGCCTGCCGCTTCGGGCCCGCCGCGTCGAGCCCGCCGCGGGAGCGGCGTGGCACGCCGATCCGGGGCGGCCTTCTCACGCCCCGAACTTCGCGAGTCGGCCGGCGTGGCCGAGGGCAAGCGGCATCAGATGGGTGCTCGGTCTCAGGCCCAGGCCGCCCCCGATGCACGCCACCTCGTTGAACGTCGTGACGGCGTCGCGCCGGGCGGTCTTGGCCGACAGGAGCGCCGGCACGGGGTGCCACGAATGCGCTTTCATCGCGGCCGGCGTGGAATGGTCGGCGGTGACCGTCAGGACGTCGGGACCGAGGTCGACGAGGGCCGGCAGGGCGGCGTCGGCCTCCTCGATGCAGGTGACCTTGGCCTCGAAGTCGCCGTCCTCACCGGCCATGTCGGTATGTTTATAATGGATAAAGAAGAAATCGTAGTCGTCCCATGCGGCGGTGAGAGCGGCGAGGTTCTGGGTCACGTCGTTGGTGGCGTCGAGGGCCTTCATGCCGACGAGTTTCGCCACGCCGCGGTACATGGGGGTGCCGGCGACCACGGCGGCACGCACGCCGAACCGCTCGTGCATGCTCGGCCAGTCGGGCCGGGCGGTAAAACCGCGCGCCAGCACCATGTTGGCCCGCTCCTCGTCGGCGAGGGCCTCGCGCGCCTGGGCCAGGACCTTGCGAACGACCTCGGCCGTGCGAGCCGTCCCGGGCGAGGCGTCCTTGACCTGAACCGCCAGGGGCGCAACGCCCGTGGTCTGCGGGTCGGTGTCCTCGAGTCCGTCGCCGAGCCCGTCGCCGCGAAGGACCAGCAGGGCCCGGTGCTCCTTGACCGGCGTCCAATGGACCTCGACCCGGTCGACGTGGTCTATGGCGTCGGCGAGTTTGGCGACAAGGCGTTTGCACTCCTCGTTGGGGATGCGTCCGGCGCGTCGGTCGGAGACGTTGCCGCGTGAATCGAGGGTGCAGAAGTTGAGCCTGGCCGCCACGTCGCCGCGCTTCAGGTCGAAGCCGACTCCCACCGCCTCCAGCGCCCCGCGGCCGCACTGGTACGCGACGGGGTCGTATCCGAACAGGCCCAGGTGCCCGGGCCCGCTTCCGGGGGTCACGCCGGGATAGACCGGTTCGAGCAGCCCGCAACAGCCTTCGGCGACGAGGCGGTCGGCGTTGGGTGTGCGTGCGGCCTGGAGTTCGGTCAGGCTGTCGGGGCCGGTCTGGATGCCGCCGACGCCGTCCCAGACGTAGAGAATGATCTTCGACCCGTTGTCCTGAAGCAGGTGCGTCAGATCCATACTCGCCATGAGAGTCTCCTGGTTTCTGTGCCGATGCGCTGCCGTCGGTCCCCGACGGGTAGGACCCCGGGGCGACCGCGAACCATCAAGATACTGTGGGGCCGCGGCGGGTTCAAGGTGTAGTACCCGCCAGGCACAGGCGAGGGAGCGTAGCGCCAAGGCCGCCACCGGCCGAAGCCCAGAAAGAAAATGGGGACGGCTTTCGCCGTCCCCTATAAACTAGACTAATCTAGTCTAGGACTGCTTTCGAGTTTGAAAGTATACTCCGAATCGGCTTCAAGTCAAGGGCTCCTTTAGGATTTCCCGGGCTTTCTCGTTCTCCTTAACAAGCCTGCACGGGGTGACTGGAAACTCCGGGTTCTTGGGATTGGGCACCTTATAGACCTCAAGTATGCCCATGCTTATCGCCTCGCTGATCAGTTGCTGAGGCACGCCGTGCCTGTCGCGGAGGAACTTGAGCCCAACGAAGGCCATGCGCGACCTTTCAAGCCCATCGACGAGCCTGACGAGCTCGGGCATTGTATCAGGAGCCCCCGTTGAACGCACCCTGGAGCCGGTTCCAAGGCTGAGTTGGGCATCAAGAAACGTCAAGTGCCCACCCACCTGCTGCTTTAAGATATTGCTTGTCGTCTTCTTGAGGCCCAGGAAGTAAACGGCCTTGCCGCGGCGCAGAAGGCGGTTTATTAGTTCGATGTAATCGGCGTCACCGGATGCGAACACAAAAGCCTCGATGTGCGTTGACTCAAAGCATGTCTCAACCGCGTCGAGGCACAGGGCGATGTCGGCAGCATCAGGTATCGTGTGTTCTTCTCGCTTGGCATAAGGCTGCTGGGGCTCGACCCCTTTCCCTTTAAGCGTGTTCATCACGCCCGGGAAATTGTCCCAGTTGGCATATGCTCTGGCTATGGGTATGCCATAATGCTTTGCCTCGTTCAGGATAACCTCAACCAAAAACGACGCATCTGGCCTTTTCTCGTCGTACTCCTTCTGAATCGAAATGTACAGATTCTCCCAATCAATGAATACAGCGACATTGGCACTCGCAGCCATGCCGCCCCCTTTCCTGTTTGCGTGGGAGAGGATACCAGTGAGGCAAAATAATGTCAATAGCGACGGCCTCATCCGGGCGTGCGGGTCCGGGCCGTCGTCCGGCGGTCTGCTGCGCGGCCAGGCCGCGAAATCGTCCTTACTGCTTCTTGATGAGGATGAACATCTGGCGGTCGCCCTGGCGGACGAGGAGGGGGAGGCCTCTGGCCAGGCTGGCCTTCTTGAGCGCCGCGGTGAGTTCGGCGACGGTCGTCACCTTCTTGCCGGCCACCTTGATGATGAGCATCCCCTGGCGGAGCCCCGCGCGTGCGCCCAGCCCGGCGGCCTCGGCGCGGGTGATCAGCACGCCCTGACCTCGTTCGTAGCCGTACCGGTCGGCGGCGGCATCGGTCACGCCGCTGACCTCGATGCCGAGGTCGTCGATCTCGGCGGGCGCGCCGGGTGCGGGGCCTGCCGCGACCTGGGGTTGCTCGCTCCGCTTCTCGACCTTGACCTTGATCGTCCGCTGCTTGCCGTCGCGAAGGACGACCAGGTCGGCGCGGGTTCCCGGTTCGGTCCAGGCGACGGCGGTCTGGAGTTCGGCGGGACTGGTGACCGGTTTGCCGGCAAACTCCAGGATGATGTCGCCGGCGTTGACGCCGGCCTTGTCGGCGGGGCCGTCGTCGAAGACCTCGCTGATGAGCACGCCCTGGTTGCTGTTGAGTTTCATGGACTCGGCCATGTCTTTGGTGAGCAGTTGAATGCTGACGCCGAGCCATCCGCGGACCACGGTGCCCTTCTCGCGCAGCCGCTTCATGACCTCGCGGACCATGTCCATGGGGACGGCGAAGCCGATGCCCATGTACCCGCCGGACCGGCTGGCGATGGCCGTGTTGACGCCGATGACCTCGCCGTTCATGTTGACGAGCGGCCCTCCGGAGTTGCCGGGGTTGATGGCGGCGTCGGTCTGGATGAAGTTCTCGTAGTCGGTGATGCCGACGCCGTGGCGGCCGGTGGCGCTGATGATGCCGCTGGTCACGGTCTGTTCCAGTCCGAAGGGCGACCCGATGGCGAGGACCCAGTCGCCGACCTCCATCTTTTTCGCCTCGCCGAGCGTGGCCACGGGCAGGTTGTCGGCCTTGATGCGGATGACGGCGATCTCGGTGGGGGGATCGGTCCCGATGACCTCGGCGTCGAACTCCCGGCCGTCGGCCAGCCGGACCGTGATCTCGTCGGCATTCTCCACCACGTGGTTGTTCGTGAGGATGTAGCCCCCGGCATCGACGATGATGCCGGAGCCCAGTCCCTGGCGCCGGAACTTGCGCGGGCGGCCGCTGCGGTCGTCGAAATAGGGACCGAAGAAACGCCGGAAGAACTCGTCGTCCCCGAACGGGCGGCGCGAGGTCTGGACCGTCTGGCTGACGCCGATGGCCACCACGGCCGGCCGAACCCGCTTGGCCACCGCCCGGAACCGTTCCGACAGGCGATCGAGGTCGGCGGGCATGGGCGGCATGGGCGGCAGGGGCGGCGCCTTCTCGGCCGCCTGCGCTTCCGGCGGCGCCAGACGCTCGTCGGCCGGCGAAGTCAGACTCAACAGGATCGGAACCGCCACGCCTCCGACCACAATGATCCCCAACGCCGCCACCAGAACCAGCAAAAGTCGAACGTCACGCATGTGAAACCTCCTCATGCCCCGGGCGCCGCCGTCACGCGGGCCCCGGAACAGATCGCTCATCGTCCCCCCATGACACGCGGCCGACCGGCCGCCTTATGCATTCATCTTACGCTTCAGGGGTGTGTGGCGGCAAGGCGATTCCGCCGGCGGGGCACGCGCCGGGCGTGACCACGGATTATGGCAGGCCTGCTGAGGCCCATTTTATGGGCCTTTGCCCGC
>CAZEBQ010000235.1:0-7102 GCA_964510295.1 uncultured Anaerolineales bacterium
TTATGCCCGGCGAACGCTGCGCCGGGGATAAACCCCGGCGCTACGGCGCGCTGTCTGGCCGTCGGTCGCGCCGGCGCCGTCTGCTCCCCTGTAGCGCCGGGCTTTATGCCCGGCGAACGCTGCGCCGGGGATAAACCCCGGCGCTACGGCGCGCTGTCGAAACGTCAGATCGCCTCAGGGTCAAGGTAGGCCCACGGCCACGTTTCGCCTTCGCGAATGAGGTGTTTCCGGACGGGATTTCCGACGATGTAGGCGGCGATCTGATCCGGCCTCTCACGCGGCCGCAGTACGTGATCGTGGAACCGCTTCTGCCACAGGGCACCTGTGACGCCGAGGTTTCTGGCTCGGGCGGTGGTCCATCCTTTCACCCGCCTTACGAATTCCGAGACGCTGGGTCCGTCGCCCGGGGGCTCGACAACCACGTGGACGTGGTCCGGCATGATGCACCACGCCCACAGGCGGAAGCGGCCGTGTTGGGCCGCTGTGGCAAGATGCTCCTGAAGTGCGTCGGCCAGCGCGCCGCTCAGGACGGGTCGGCGTCCGGCTGTGCAGAATGTTACAAGGCACGCGTGTGGGGCCGTATAGTCGTGGTTGCGAAGGCGGACCGAACGGCTCCGGCCCCAGGTTCCGTACGGCTTATCGTCCGCAGGTTCCCTGCGATTCATGGCTGTCACCGAAACGGGCGCCGGGGATAAACCCCGGCGCTACAGGGTCAAAACGAAAGGCCTTGTCGGCTACTGTTGTTCGATTTGAAATCCAACATCTCAAATCTGAAATCGGTTACCGCCCCAACTCGCACCCCCGGTCGCGTCCGGCATCATGGCGCGCCGGGCTCATCGGTGGTGTCACTGTCTTGTGCTGCAGGAGGTGGCTCGGCTACCGTGTTTGACGTCATCGCCGCCGGCACAGGCGCTCCCTTGGGCAACTGCGTTAACGCTTTCAGGCCGCCGTACAGGCCGAACAGGGCGAAGGCGTGGAAAGCGACGCTGAACCAGATAGTCAGTAGAGCCAGCAGCAAACCATCGAGTGCGTAGAGAATCATCCCCAGAATAATGGCCCAGCGGTGCTTCTTCCTGGCCAGCACTCCGAGACCGATGAACCCGGCGGCGATGAGAATCTCAAACGCGAATGCCACGTGCCTCGCTACCTGTCCTGCCTCTTCGGCGACTCCCATGCCGATACCAGCTACCACTTGGGTGATGCCGAGACCGACGACGAACGTGATGTCCGCCTCGTAAAGCATGAGGGCGGAATTGACGATCGACAGACCTCCGATGAAGAAGAACCAGCCCGTGCCGCGCCGGAAGCGCGTCTCCAGTTCCAGTTGCTTTCGCACGTCGGCCCTGCCTGCAGCGGGCGGTGCCTGCACGGCTGTAGCGGTCGGCGACTCCGTGGGTGCCAGGGTAGCGGGCAAGGACTCGAGAGAGGCGGCGTCGGCCACTGACACTTCCCACGAGTCGATCTCGTCGCGCACCTTCTTCGGCAGGAACTGGGCCAGACAGAACATCGGATAGATGAGCGACACGACAACCCCTGTCAGCCTGCCGGCACCGTGAGGAGCCGACAGGGCGGGGCCGAAGAGCGTCGGCGCTAGGACTGCAAAGCGGATGCCACGAAGGACCAGCGCTACAGTCGCGTAGGCAATGTGGAGCACCCAGGTCGACGGTCTTCGGCGAATGAGTTGAACCCCGGCGACGAACAGCACGCCTGCCATGACAACGCTGACGGTGGACGTGCCGATGGCCAGCACCAAGGTCCCCTGCAGCGCCCTGACGCCGGACGTCCACTCCAGCACGGCGCGCATGCACTGGTAGAATCCCCAGCCGCAGGCCAGCAGTTCGATACATCCGATGATGCAGGAGATCATCCCCAGCCCACGGGGCCAGCCGCCCCGTTTCCTGCGAGCGGACGGCGCTCGTCCAGCAGCTGTGGCTTCCGGCCTGTCGGTGGCCATGGCGATGTCCCTCCAACATGTGTCGCGGCGTGCGGCTACCGTCCCAACTCTCTCCCCCGATCCCTCGCGGCTTTGACGGCTTCGAGGACGGTTTGTTTGAGGCCGAGGGCGTTGAAGGTGCGGATGGCGGCTTCGGTGGTGCCGCCGGGGCTGGTGACTTTGCGGCGGAGGTCGGCGGCGTCTTCGCCGGAAGAGGCCAGCAGTTTGGCGGCCCCCTCGAACGTGACGCGGGCCAGGCGCCGGGCGTCGTCCTCGGAGAGCCCCATCTCGACGGCCGCCGCCGAGAGCAGTTCCACAAGATAGAAGAAATAGGCCGGGCCGGAGCCCGAGACGGCCGTGACGGCGTCCATCAGGTCTTCCGGCACCTGGATGACCTCAGCGGCGGCGCCGAGGAGGCGTTCGGCGGTGGCCAGGTCGTCGGGCGTGGCGTGCGAGCCCGCGCAGATGCCCGCCATGCCGCGCCCCACGAGCATCGGCGTGTTCGGCATCGCCCGGACGACGCGGGTGCCGGCGGCGAGGACTTCCTCGACGTGGTGTGTCGAGAGCCCCGCGCAGATGGAGATGACGAGTTTCTCCGGGCCGAAGGCGCTGCCCAGAGCCGCCAGGGCGGCGTCGAACTGCTGCGGCTTGACGGCCACCAGGACGACGGGGGCGGCCTCGACCGCGGGACGGTTCTCGGCGTGCGCGGCGATGCCGAGTTGCTGCTGGAAGAGGTCGCGCCGCTGCGCGTCGGGGTCGGCGGCCAGGATGGCGTTCGGCGCCAGGACCTCGGCCCGGAGGATGCCGCGCGCAATCGCCTCGGCCATGTTGCCTGCGCCGAGGAATGCGAGTTGGATCGCCGTCATGGGATTGCCCTCTTGCGAACACCCTTCCCGCGCGGCGGGTCAGGGTACGTGTTTAGCGTGTCATTCCGAGCGAGCGAAGCGAGTCGAGGAATCTCGCCGTTATGCGTGTTCGGACAACGAGATTTCTCCGCTCGCCCTCGCCTTTGGCGAGGGCTCGGTCGAAATGACATCGCTTCGAGAGTACGCTAAACACCTACGGGTCAGGAGACCCGGCGCGCGGGATTCGCGTCATTCGTCATTCCTCCGTCACTTGCCTTCCTTCGAGAACGCGCCTTCCTGGCGCCACATGACGGCGAGGCGGTTGATGTTGTCGGTGGTGGTTTTGAGATTTTCGATGAGTGTGACCAGTGCGCGGTGCAGTTCGTCGTCGGTCACGAGTTTGCCGAAGGTGCCTTTGCCGCTTCGGACGTCGGTGACGAGGGCGTTGAGGTTCTGGACGAGTTTTCTGGCCTCGTCGGTATCTTTGGCGAGTTTGGCGATGAAGGCGTCGCCTTTGGTCACGAGGGCGTTGACCTTCTTGCCGCTCTGCTGGATGGTTTTGCCGGCCTCGTCCACGGTGTCGAGTGTCTTGCCGGCCTTATCCATGGCCTTCTGGAGGGTCTGAGCGGCCTTTCGGGCGTCGGCGATGAGGCCGCCGATCTCGCCGGTCGGCTTCTCCAGCTGAACCTGCATGGTCTTGGCGCTGCGCTCGACCTGTTCGAGCACGGTCCACAGGTTCATCTGCTTTCCGGCTTCGACGTCCTTGAGGGTGCGCGGGTCGGTGAACTCCTGGACGTTGTTGAGGATGGCGTCGAGTTGCCCGAACTTGCCCATGGCCTCGCGGAAGTCGGTCATGAGGTCTTCGGGGAGCAGTTCCGGCCCCTTGACCACGCCGTTGACCTCGGCCTTGCCGTCGGTCGTCAGGTAGGGGCAGGGCCGGAACTCGACGCAGGCCTCGCCCACGCCGGGCTTCGTGGCGATGATCTGGGTCCTGGCGGGGACGATGGTTCCCTTCTGCAGCCGCAGGCCGATGCCGACGCCCGGTTGCCCCTTCTCGCGCGGGGCCACCGTCTCGACCGAGCCGACCTGTTTGCCGCGGATCCGGACCGCGTTGCCCGGCTGCAGGATGACGCCTTCCGGGAAGGTGCACCGGATGAGGACGTCGCCCGAGGCGTCGTCGATCCCGCTTTCCGTCAGGGTTCCCTCCTTGAGGGCCGCGGGTGGCCGGACCTCGACCCAGGCCTTGCCGACGCCGGGTTGCTTGGTGACAACCTGGGCCTGGTCGGGGATGACGGCTGCGGCGTTGAGCCGCAGGCCAACGTGGATGCCCGGTTGGCCGCTGTCGCGCGGGGCCACCGTCTCGACCGAGCCGGCCCGTTTGCCGCCCATCCGGACCTCGTTGCCCGGCCGCAGGAGGACGCCGTCCGGGAAGGTGCACCGGATCACGGTCTGGCCCGAGGCCGGGTCGCTCTCGGTTTTCGTCACGGTGCCCTTGACGGCCGCGGGCGGCTGGAACTCGACCCAGGCCTTGCCCGCGCCGGGTTTCTTGGCGACGACCTGGGCGTGGTCGGGGATGACGGCTGCGGCGTTGAGCCGAAGGCCAACGCGGATGCCCGGTTGCCCCTTCTCACACGGCGCCACCGTCTCGACCGAGCCGACCTGTTTGCCGCCGATCCGGACCGCGTTGCCCGGCTGCAGGAGGACGCCGTTCGGGAAGGTGCACCGGATGAGGATCTCGCCCGATGCCTGGTCGGTCTCGCATTCCGTCATGGTTCCCCTGACGTCGATGGGGGTCTGGAAATTGAGGTACAAGTCGCCGACGGTGCTCTGTTGGGCGACGAGAATAGCGTCCTGCGGGATGCGGACGCCGGGGTTGATCCGCATGGCGACCCAGACGCCGTGCCGCCGGGGCTGGCTGCTCATGACCTCGCGGACGTGGCCGATCTCGACGCCGTCCATGTGGACGCGTTTGCCGCCGCGAATGTTCCAGGCGCTGGCCAGGTGACCTCTGACATCGTAGCCGCCGCGGAGGAAGACGCCCTCGGTCTTGAACTGGACGACCATGATGCCAAGCAGGATGGCCCCGCCCAGAACGAACAGGCCGACGATGACGTTCTTTCGGTCGCTCACGGGATGTCTCCTTGCGGCGGCGTGGCCGCCAGGCTCGCGTCGCCGTGTATGAACCGCTGGACACGGACGTCGAGGTGCCCGCGGATGACCTCGGGCGGACCGTCCGCGATGACGTTTCCCTCGTGGAGCATGACCAGGCGGTCGCCCACCTTGTAGGCGCTGGCCATGTCGTGGGTGACGACGATGCTGGTGGTCTTCAGTTCCTGCTGGCACCGGACCAGAAGCGAGTTGATCGTGTCGGCCGTGACGGGGTCGAGGCCGGTGGTCGGTTCGTCGTACAGGATGACCTCCGGGTCGATGGCGATGGCGCGGGCCAGCCCGACCCGCTTCCTCATGCCGCCCGAGAGTTCTTCGGGCAGCAGGTTCTCGGTGCCGTCCATATCGACGAGGGCGAGTTTTTGCCGGACGACCTCGCGGATTCTCCTCTCGGGCCAGTTCTTGTGCTCACGCACCGCGAAGGCCACGTTCTCGTAAACCGTCAGAAAATCGAACAGGGCCGCCCCCTGGAACAGCATGCCGAACCGCGTCCGCAACGGCATGAGACGCCGCTCGCTGAGGCGGGTGATCTCGGTGCCGTCGATGAAGATGCGGCCGGCGTCGGGCTTCACGAGCCCGAGGATCAGTTTCAGCATGACGCTCTTGCCGACGCCGCTTGCGCCGAGGACCACCGCCGTCTCGCCCCGCCGGAACTCCAGCGTCAGGTCACGGAAGACCGCGTGGCCGCCGAACTGCTTGCTGACGGCCTCGAGGCGGATGAGGGCATGGGGCCCGTCCCGCGCCGCGACCGCGGGCTCGCCGCTGTCGGGCTTCACGCGAATTGGCTCGGTCGCACTCATGATAAGAAGATGCTGGTCTGGCCCCAAAGGGCGTCGTACAGGCCCTGGAGGAACATCACGATGAACAGGTCCAGAATCAGGATGGCCATGAACGAGACGACGAACGCTTCCGTGGCCGCACGACCCACGCCCTCGGCACCCTGACGGCTCTGGAACCCCTTGTAGCACGAAATCAGCGCAATGGCCGCACCGAAAAACACGCTCTTCACCGCCCCGGCGAAAATGTCCCAGTTCTCGATCGCGTTCGCCGAGTGCAGCCAGTACTCGTGCGTATCGACGCCGTACCCCCACGCCACAACGTACCCGCCCACGATGCCCACGAAATCGCAGTACACCGTCAGAAACGGAATGAGCAGCAGACACGCCAGAAACCGCGGAACCACCAGGTGACGGATCGGGTCGGCACCCATCGCCCGAAGGGCGTCGATCTGCTCGGTCACCTTCATCGTGCCCAGCCCCGCCGCCAACGCCCCGCCTACCCGGCCGGCGATCATCACCCCCGCCAGCACCGGGCCCAGTTCCTTGACGACCGACAGGTTGACCACCGCACCCAACCATGCGGCCTGGCCGAGCAACTCGAACTGCGGGTACGATTGAAGCGCCAGCACCATCCCCACGAACGCCCCGGTGAAGATGATCACCGGCAGGCTGCGGACCCCCACCTCATACAACTGGGGCCGCAGCAACCACCACCGCGTGAAATCCGTCAGTATCCACCGCAGCGTCGAGGCGCTGAACACGGCGAACCGGCCCAGGTCAGTGACCTGCTCGGCGGCAAAACGCCCCACGTTCGCAATCGGCCTGGCGATTCCCACACGCGACTCCTTTGCCGCAGCCTATCGTAATGCGCCGGCGGCGGCGTTTCAAGCATTCCAGGACCAGCGAAACCGTTAATACGATGACGCTAACTTGCGCGGTGTGGCAACGATTTCTGGCACGATGCAACTTGGTCGGGGGCCTTGGTTGTCATTCTGAGCGCAGCGAAGAATCTCGCCGTGGTCTTTGGCGTGTGGCGTGGGGCAGAACGGACTCACGGCGAGACCCTTCGACCCCGCGATGCGGGCTCTCAGGGTGACAGATTGCACGATACCACCGTCGCCAGAGAGAATTGCCACCCCCAACTTGCGCGGCGGGCAAGATTGCCCACCGCGCGTTCCGCGCGGCGGCCTTCCCAGGCCGCCTCGAACGCCGTTTATGCCTGTTGGCTGGTTGGGGCCGCCACGCCGATTATATACTTTAGTAAAACGGCGTTTTCGCGCAACCCTGAAAACAGCCCTTTTCGGAGACCGAATCGGCGTTTTTGGGCCACCAGGGGCGATTCGGACCCGAAATGTTAAGATAGGTAAGGCAAAAAGCGC
>CAZEBQ010000236.1:0-7099 GCA_964510295.1 uncultured Anaerolineales bacterium
TTGAGATTTCAGATTTGGGATTTGAGATTTCAGATTTGGGATTCCAGATTTGGGACTTGGGATTTGAGATTTGAGATTGGAGATTTGCGATCTTAGACTTGCGATTTGAGATTTGAGATTTGAGATTTGGGATTTCAGATTGGAGATTTGCGATCTTAGACTTGCGATTTGAGATTTGAGATTTGGGATTTGGGATTCCAGATCTGGGATTGCAGATTTGGGATTTGGGATTTGAGATTTCAGATTTGGGATTTGAGATTTCAGATTTCAGATTTGAGATCCCAGAGAACGCCGGCCCGCGCTCCAGGCGTTCCGGTGGCGTTCGTTTCTGCCCATCGGCGTCCGCTGGATTGCCGGCCCTCCCCTCTGCTGTCCCCTCCCCTGTGCCGTCCGCCACAGCGTTGGCGACGGCGGGGGCCAACACGTTGAAGCCGGTCAACTTGACGCCGGGATAGCAGAAGCACGGATGCGGCGGGGCATAGAGCAGGCCGTTGCAGGGCATGATGCCGTACCCGCACGGCCCGCGAAGCCAATCGTTCTGCGTGTGTTCACCGCCCGTGAGGCTGACGAACTCCGCGCCCCGCCAGGGCGTGATGATGTAGTTCTCGGTGGCCTTGCCTTGGTAGCAGCGCAGGTGGTGCCCGGCCGTGAACACGTCGTCGGCGTTGACCGTTGTCTTGACCTGGCCTGTGGCCAGATCGTGGCCGACGAACTCGTGGCCTTGCCACCGCCACGCCTGCCCCTGGGCGACGAACAGTTCGCCGCGGCCGCCGAGGCTGCCCTTGGCGGTCCAGAGCGGTTTGCCCGTTTCCAGAGACACCGCCCTGAGCCCCTGCCTGCCCGCGAGCAGGATACGGTCTCCGTGGACGAGGAGCAGCGAGACCGCCGGTCTCTTGATCGGCTTGCGCTTGGTGCTTGCCTTGGCCTGCGCGTCGGCGGGTGGTTTGGTCGCCGGTTCGCCCGCCGTCCGCCACCGCTGCTTGCCGGTCTTCAGGTCGAGGCACGCCATCGCCTGCCCCGCCATGTAGACGACCTTGCCGTCGTGGGCGGCCAGTGTCAGCGGCTGGGGGTTATCCTTGCCCTGCCAGAGCGGTTTGCCGGTCTTTGCGTCGAAGGCGCGAAGGCCGTCGTTGCCCGTGCGGACCAGGAGAACGCCGTCCAGGCATCGGAGTTCCTGCGCCCCGTCGGTGTCCTTGCAGGTGGTCAGGACCTTGCCCGTGGCCGCGTCGAGAATCGAAACGGGCTCGCCAAGCGTCAGCGGGAAGAAGACCCGACCTGCCTCGGCCACCAGGAGCCGGGGCACGGACGGCGGAATGCCCCGCAGCGACGTGTTCTTCCATTGGCGGCCCCGCCAACTGCCGACCGGCCGCTTCCAAAGCAGGACGCCGTTGAAGGCGTCCCGCGCGTTCAGCGTCCATCGCTCCGGCAGCGAGGCAGGCGTCACGCCGGTCAGGCCCTCGTCGAAGAGGTACATGATGCGACCCGCCGCCGAGACCATCGCGACCAGGCTCGACGTGTACTCGTGGCTGCGGGTCCACCTCGGGCCGCACACCCACTGCATCCGCCGGGGCGGGCCGACGCGCGTGTCCTGCGCCACCGCGTTGTTCGAGGCGTCGTGGAGGAAGTGCGTCCACTGGTCGATGGTGTTCGGCCACGGTTTCCGCCGCGTTGTCCATTGGCCATCGGTCTTGACGTAAGCCACCCCGCCCGGGCACAGGACGCGCAGAATCTCGTCCATGCCGACGCCGCCGGCGTCTTCGGCGACGACAAGGTTCACGAGATCGTCGGCGTACGGCAACGCCTTGCCGTCAAGCCGCTCGACCGAGACGTGGCCGTAGGCGCCCTTGGACTGAATGAACGCCCGTGCCTTGGCCACGTTCTCGCCGTCGGCGTCCAGTCCATGGACGAGGTAGCGGTCGCCGGCGCGGAGGGCGGCCGTCAGTCGCCCGTCGCCGCATCCGAGGTGAACGATAAGGCCGCCCTTGATGCCGGTTGCTTCGAGGATTTGCCCGGCCTCTTCAGCGGGGCCGCCGGCGGCGACCCCGGCGCCGGACAGCACGAGCACCGCCAGCGAGACGGCTGCCACGGCGCGACCGAGTTGTGGTCTCCTGGGGACCATCTGTCTCCTCCTTCTCTGAGCGTGTGGGACGTCTCCTGCACGAGGATGGACTCCCGTGACCGGCTTACTATGCGCCGCCGGCGGCAACCGTGACACGGGGCAGGGCGCCCCCTCATCGCCGCTTCTTCCTCGCGCGCCCCAGTTCGTCGAGCCACGCTTCGTGCCGCTTGGCAAGAGCCGCGACCTTTTCCGGCATCGTGTCCGCCAGGTTGTTCAGTTCGGTCCGGTCGGCGTCCATGTCGTAGAGTTCCCACGGTCCCTTCTGCCACGCGATCTTCCACTTGCCGGCGCGCAGGGCCTTGTACTTGGCGAACTCGAAGAACAGTTCCGTGTGCGGCTGGCGCTGCTTGCCTTGGAAGACGGGCAGAAGGCTCTTGCCGCGAAGCGGCCTCAGTTCTCGACCGTCGAGTGTGTCGGGGTACCGCGTTCCGGTGACGTCCAGGAGCGTGGCCATGATGTCGATGAGGTGCCCCGGCTGATCGGTCACCGATCCGGGGCGAATGACCGCGGGCCAGTGCGCGATGAGCGGTGTGGCGATGCCGCCTTCGTGTTGGTTCTGCTTGTACAGGCGGAACGGCGTGTTGCTCACCTGGGCCCACCCCTTGTGGTAGGTCCAGTACGAGTTGGCCGGGCCCGGCGGGATGTCAGGCGTCCGGGTGCGTTGGAACGGGCAGCCGCCATTGTCGCTCAGGAAGAGCACCAGCGTGTTATCGGCGATTCCCAGACTCTTCGATTTGGCCAGCAGGCGGCCGATGTTCTGGTCCACGCGGTCGATCATGGCAGCGTAGACCGCCATGGTCAGGTCTTCCTTCCGCTTCTCCTCTTCGGACAGGGCGGTCCAGGGGCGCACGTCCTTGTCTCGCGGTGTCAGTTTCCACTGCGGCTTGATGAGCCCCATCTCCAACTGGCGCTTGTAGCGCGCCGTGCGAAGTGCGTCCCAGCCCTTCATGTAGCGGCCGCGGTACTTGGCGATGTCGTCAGGCCAGGCTTGCAGGGGGTAGTGAGGCGCGTTGTAGGCGATATAGAGGAAGAAGGGCTTCTTCTTGCCGGCGGCCTCATCGAGGAACCGCATCGCGTAGTCCGTGTTGGCGTCGGTGGTGTAGAACCCCTTCTCCGGAACCTTGAACGGCTCCTCGTCGAGGCGGAATGTGTTATCGCCCCTGAAGAAGTTGGTGGCCCCGCTCAGGTGCCCGAAGTAGCGGTCGAACCCCTTCTGGACCGGCGTGGACGACAGGTGCCACTTGCCCGTCATCAACGTCGTGTAGCCCGCGCGGCGCATCGCCTGGGCCAGCGTCATGCAGCTGTCCAGCCGCTTCTCGCCGACCTCCCGGTGGTAGCAGCCGGTCAGAAGGGTCGCCCGCGAGGGAGAGCACTTGGCGGTGTTGTAGAACTGGGTGAAGCGCATGCCCCGCGCGGCCAGGCCGTCGAGGTGCGGCGTCTCGACCTCGCCGCCGTAGCAGCCCAGGTCCGAGAACCCCATGTCGTCCACCATAATCAGGACGATGTTGGGCTTGCTCCCGGCCTCGGCGCGTCGCTGCCCAAGGGCGGCGACGCCCCCCGCGGCGAGCGCAGCGCCGATGCCCACGGTTCGCAGAAACTCTCGCCTGCTCATCCGGTCCATGTGTGTTCCTCCAGCGCCGGTTTCTGCGCGGCGGCCTTCCCAGGCCGCCGCGATCTAATCCCACACGCGTTCTGCTCCTTTGGCTTTGGATCGCCGGCGGCCTATTGTACAAGGCCTCGCAACAGAGACCACTGACTTCCGGGGGTGGCCGCGACGCGACGCCGGCGAAGAAGGCTGGAAAACCGGTGCGGTTTCCGGTTATCTAAGCGGGGTGAGATGAGTTTCGCGCGGTGGGTGTCCTCACCTCGCTTAGAGTCGCCGCGATGGCTGGGAGAACCCGATGAACGCGAACGCACGCTTGTGGATCCGCCTCCTTCCTCTCGCCCTGTGCCTGCTGCCGGCCGCCTGTGCGCAGGCCGTCACCTTCCACGTCGCGCCCGACGGCAACGATGCGTGGTCGGGCCGCCTGGCGCGGCCCAACGCCGACCGGACGGACGGTCCGCTGGCGTCGCTCGTCGGCGCGCGCGATGCCGTCCGGAATCTGAAAGCCGGGGCGCAGGTCGCCGAACCCGTCCGCGTCGTCATTGCCGACGGAACGTACGCGCTGGCCAAGACCGTCGTGTTCACGCCGCGCGACGGCGGCACGAAGGACGCGCCCATCGTCTACGAGGCCGCCGAGGGCGCCCGGCCCGTCTTCACCGCGGGACGCCGCATCACGGGGTTCAAGGTCGGCGAGGACGGCACCTGGTCGGTCGCGCTCCCCGACGTGGCGGCCGGCAAGTGGACCTTCGACCAACTCTTCGTCGGCGACTGTTGGGCCACGCGCGCCCGGTCGCCGAACACGCTTTATCACTACATGCTGCGCCGCGTCGGGCACGGCGCCGATCCGCTGACGGGCAAGCCGGCCAACCTCGAGAGCCGGGCGTTCATCGCCCGCGCGGCCGACGTCAAACCGCTGCTGGCCCTGCCGAAAGAGCGTCTGTCGGACGTCGTCCTGGTGGCCTATCACTCGTGGGCGGTGGGCGTGCTCCGCGTCGGCCACGTGGACGCCGACACGCGCCGCGTCGTCCTGACGGGCGGCGCCCGCTGGCCGCTGTTCCGCTGGCAGAAGCAGCAGCGGTACCACCTGGAGAACTTCCGGGCCGCCCTGGACGCCCCGGGCGAGTGGTTCTGCGGCCGCGACGGCGTGCTGCTGTACAAGCCGCTGCCCGGCCAGACGCCGGCGAACACGACGGTCTTCGCCCCGGTGCTGGACCGCTGCGTGCGGTTTGCGGGCGAGCCGGCGCCGGGGCTGCCCGTGCGGCACATTGCGCTGCGGGGGCTCGCGTTTCGCCACGCGGGGTTCCGCATTCCGCCGGAGGGTCACGCCGACGGCCAGGCGGCGGTGCGCGTCGGGGCGGCCGTCGAGGCCGACGCGGCCCGCGACGTCACGCTGCGCGACTGCGAGATCTCGTGCATCGGCCCGTATGCCGTGTGGTTCCACCGCGGCTGCCGCAACTGCCGCGTCGAGAAGACCCTCATCCACGACATGGGGGCCGGCGGCGTCAAGATCGGACACGGATGGGACAACAACAAGCCCGACGCGAACGAACTGACCAGCCACTGCGTGGTGGACAACTGCATCATCAACCGGGGCGCGAGGCTCTTCCGCGGGGCCATCGGCGTCTGGATCGGACACTCGTGCGACAACCGGATCACCCACAACGACATCAGCGACCTCTTTTACACGACCGTCTCGGTGGGCTGGCGATGGGGCTACGCCCACAGCGTGGCCAAGCGGAACATCGTCCGCTTCAACCACCTGCACCATTACGGCCAGTACGTGCTGAGCGACATGGGCGCCGTCTACACCCTCGGCCCGTCTGAAGGCACCGTCGTCAGCGACAACCTCATGCACGACGGCTACAGTTACAGTTACGGCGGATGGGGCATGTACACCGACGAGGGCTCCAGCAACATCCTGTGGGAGCGAAACCTTGTGTACAACGTCAAGACGGGCGGCTTCCATCAGCATTACGGCAAGGACAACATCATCCGCAACTGCATCCTGGCGTTCAGCACCGACGGCCAGATCCAGCGGAGCCGCGCCGAGCCGCACCGCTCATTTCTCTTCACGAACAACATCGTCTACTGGAAGGGCGGACCGCTGCTCACGCGGCAGTGGAAGGACACCCACTTCGAGATCGACCGCAACCTGTACTGGGAGGCCGGCGGCGCCGAGGTCACCTTCGACGGCCTCGGCCTGAAGGACTGGCAGGCGAAGGGCCACGACCGGGGCTCGATCATCGCCGACCCGAAGTTCGCCGACGCCGAGCGGTTCGACTTCCGCCTGAAGCCGGATTCGCCCGCCGCGAAGATCGGCTTCAAACCGTTCGACTACACGAAGGCCGGCGTGTACGGCGATCCCGAGTGGGTGGCCAAGGCGCGGAACCTCAAGATGCCCGCGTTCGAGGAGCCGCCGAGCGCACCCGAAGCCCCGCCGATGACGTTCCGAGACGACTTCGAGCACACGCCCGTCGGCGGCGGTCCGGAACGCTGCCGCGTCCACCTGGGCGGCAAGGGCGACGCGGTTGCCGTCACCGACCAACTTGCCTCCGGCGGCAAGCGGTGCCTGGCCGTCCGCGACGCGCCGGGCCAGAAGCAGGTGTTCAACCCGCACTTCTATTACCAGCCCGGCCACACGAAGGGCACCGCGACGTTCGCCTTCGACATCCGCCTGGCCGCCGACACAACGACGTACCACGAATGGCGCGGGACAGGGCATCCCTACAAGGTCGGCCCGACGCTGGCCATCCGCGGAGGCAAACTCTCGGCCGCGCACAAGCAGGTGATGACGCTGCCCGCCGGCAAATGGGTCCGCCTGGCGATCGCCTGCGGCATCGGACCGGATTCGACCGGCACGTGGGACCTGACCGTCACGCTCCCGGACGGCAAGGCCCGGCGCTTCGAGAAACTGCCCGTCACCCACAAGGACTGGAAGCGCCTCGACTGGCTGGGCTTCTCGAGCACCGCTGACTTGAAGACGACGTTCCACCTGGACAACCTGACGCTGACGAACGAGTGAGCCCGCCGGCGTTATCATGGCGACGCGGAGGGCCGGTTCCCAGGTGCGGGCCGGCCGAAGGAGTGGATTCCGCCCCCAGGACCGCGGGTTCGACGAGGTCCTCATCCACGCCGCCGGCGTTATCGGTACGACGCCCGACGACTGGGGCAACGATTACTTCGACGACACCTACTACTACGCTACGTTCCGCGGCGGCCTTCCCAGGCCGCCTCGAACGCCGTTTATGCCTGTTGGCCGGTTGGGGCCTCGCGCCGATTATATACTTTAGTAAAACGGCGTTTTGCCGGGAGCGCGAAAACGGCCCTTTTCGGAGACCGAATCTGCGTTTTCAGGCCGCCAGGGGCGATTCAGGTCC
>CAZEBQ010000237.1:0-7086 GCA_964510295.1 uncultured Anaerolineales bacterium
CAATGGAAAGGGCTATCGATGGCAAAGAAGAAGGTGCCCGCGAAGAAGGCTGCCAAGCGGAAGCGCCCGGCCAGAGCCAAGGCGAAGCAGGTCCTCATGCTCGTCGGCGGACCGTGGCACGTGAACGAGGCGGCCGGCGAGGTCGTCGAAGAACTTCTCAGAGAGCGCGGCGGCAGGTGGCGACTGACCGTTACGCGCGACCTCGACGCCCTGGCGGCCCTGCCCGCGAGCCAGTATGCGGCCGTCATCATCTACACGACCGGGTTCCGGAGCGACCTGACGGAGGGGCGTGAGAAGGGGCTCCTGGAGTTCGTCAAGGGTGGCGGCGGGCTCATCGGCGTCCACTCGGCCGCCGACAGTTTTCGCGACAGCCGCCCCTACGTCGAGATGCTGAACGCCGAGTTCCTCACCCATCCGCACGTCCACGAGTTCCCGGTCGAGATCGTCGACGGCGACCATTACCTGACGGCCCGGATGCCCGACTTCACCATCCCCGACGAGATGTATCACCTCCAGAACTACGATCCGGCCAGGTGCACGCTTCTGGCCGAGACGTTCTGGCAGGGCAGGAGGCTGCCCATGGCCTTCGTGCGCCGGCACGGCCAGGGACGGGTCGTGTACCTGGCGAACGGGCACGACCTCAGGGCGTGGCGGCATCCGGAGTTTCAGCGGCTGCTCCTGAGGAGCCTGGAGTGGACCCAAGGCGCCGAACTCGACCGGAAGCGGACTGTTCGGTGTGGCCTGCTCGGCTACGGACCGGCGTTCAACATGGGCAAAGGACACGCCGAGTGGATCAACGGGACCGCCGGCCTCAAGGTCGTGGCCGCCTGCGACATCGACGCCGAACGGATGATGGCCGCACGCCAGGAACTGCCCGGCGTCCGCACGTTTACCTCGCTCGAGGCGATGCTCGGGATGAAAGGCCTCGACCTGGTCGTCAACATCCTGCCGCACAACCTCCACGCCGAGACGAGCCTCAAGTGCCTGAAGGCGGGCAAGCACGTCGTCAGCGAGAAGCCGTTCTGCATCACGACCGACGAGGCGACGAAAATGATGAGGGCGGCCAAACGCAACAAGGTTATGCTCAGCGTCTTCCACAACCGAAGGTGGGACGGCGATTACCTGGCCATCCGCGACATCGTCGCGCGCGGTCTGCTCGGCCGGGTCTACCACATCGAGTGCTTCTTCGGCGGATACGACCGGCCACGCACCTGGTGGCGCAGCGACAAGACCGTCTCGGGCGGCGCACTCTACGACTGGGGGGCACACTTCACCGACTGGGTCCTGAGGCTGGCCGATAAGAAGGTGACCCAGGTCACGGGCTTCTTCCACAAACTCCTCTGGCATCACGTGACGAACGAGGACGCTACCCGGGCCATCATCCGCTTCGAGGACGGCACCGTGGCCGACCTCCAGCAGTCGAGCCTGGCCGCCGTCGGAAAGGCGCGGTGGCGGGTGCTCGGAACGCTCGGCGGCCTGGAGACGACCGATGACCAGACGATTCGGGTGACGAGTTACGCGTCGGGCGTGAAGTTCGCGGGCGAGGTTCCGGCCAAGGAACGGCGCGGCTGGGCCGAGTACTACCGCAACATCGCCGACCACCTGCTGATGGGCGAACCGCTCGCCGTCACGGCCGAGGAGGCGCGCGAGACCATCGCCGTCATCGAAACCGCCGAACGTTCCGCCGCCGAAGGCCGCAGTCTGCCCCTGCCGAAGGAGGTGTATCCGTAGGCTGGCACCTGCAATCCGAAGGCTGCGGGGCCGAAGGCTCGCGCAGCGTTAGCCGCCGGGCTTGCCCGGCGGGTCGGCCTCACTTCCGCGAAAGAACGTGGGAGCGCGGCGGGTCGGGAGACCCGCCGCGCGGGAAGTTGCTACGATCGAACGTTAACTGCTCTAGACGCGCTGCTTCCAGTACCCCGGCCGCCGGTGCATGTGCATGACGGCCAGGATCACGATGGCGTCTGCTTCGACTCGATAGAGCAGCGCGTAGGGGAATCGAGAGACGCGTTTCTTCCGGATCTCGCCACGGGCGGGTGGGTACGCTTCCGGGTTCTCCGTGACCGCGGCGACGGCACGTTCGACGTGATCCAGAAACTTGGTGCCGAGGCCCTCGGCCCGCGAGTCGTAGAAGATGGCCGCCTCGGTCATCTCCTCTTCGGCCGGGACCAGGAAAACGACGCGTTTCATGGCAATTCCGAGCGTGCCCTGCGCAGGGCCTCATCGGCCGGCGTTGCCTCGACCTTGCCTTCGCGATAGGCCTGGTAGCGACGCTCGGCTTCGTCGAGCCAGAGGTCTTCCGAATCGGCTTCCGCCCCATCCTCAAGACTGCCGAGGAGGTGCTCGGCCAGACGGGCCCGCTCCTTGAGGGGCAGCCGAAGGGCCTCGGACTCAACATCTTTTGCCGACATGGCAGTTCCTCCACTGCGGCGACGCGGTTCCGCCAAGTCAAGTATACGCGCCGATGCGGCGGGGTCAACAGGCCGCACGCCTCTCGCGCCACGGGCGACGCCCGGCTTTCCTGTCTCCTGTTCCCCCTCAGATAAACTGCTCCAGATACCGCTTCCCCAGCAGCACGCCTTCCTTCGCCCCGATAAAGCCATCTTCGTGCTCGATCGAGAGGACGCCGTCGTAGCCGATGCGGCGCAGCCGCGCGATGTATTCGCCCCAGCGGATGCTGCCTTGGCCGGGGATGCAGTATCGCCACCACCCTTTGCCATGGACGCCGATGCGGCGGCGAACCTCGTCGCGGATCTCGGTGTCCTTGGCGTGCGTGTGGATGATGCGCGAGGCGTAGATCTCAACGCCCTCCAGGTAATCGATGCCCTGCCACAGAAGGTGCGACGGGTCGTAGTTGAACCCCAGGCTTGCGCTCGGCACACGTTCCAGCACGTGGTCCCAGTGGTCGAAGTGCATGATGAGCGTGGCGAACCAGTTCTCCAGGGCCACACGGACGCCCTTGGCCTCAGCGTATTCGCACGCCGGGCCGAAGATGTCGGTGAACGGGCCTTCGATGGCGTCCTCGCGGGTCATCCCGTCGGGGGCGATGCCGGCCAAGGCGCAGCACACGTCGGTCCCCAGCCGCACGCACCGGTCGATGGCGCCTTTGAGATTCGCGAGGCCCTTCTTGGGGTCTTCGAGGATCTTGGCGTCGTAGGCGGCCACGCTCGAGAGGCCGACGCCCGCCGCGTCGAGGGCTTGCCGCACGGCCTCGTCGCGCTCGGGCGTATCGTCGCCCAGGTGCGAGAGCGTCACCTCCAGCCGCGCAACGCCCGCCTCGCCCGCCCATGCGATAATGTCCTCCAGCGACTCGTCGCGCATGCACGCCGTCAGGAAACCGACTTCCATCGTCTGCCCTTTCGTGTCTGCCCCGTCCGATTCGGATGGCGACGTGCATACCTGCGCGCGGTGAGCGCGGCAAGAGAATTGTCACTGGTCATTTGCCATTGGTCACTGGTCACGGACCGGGGCCCGCCCCATGCCCCGACCGCAAGTGACAAGTGACCAGTGACAAGTGACCAGTGACCAGTGACCAATGACCAATGACGTCGTTCTACCCCCACGGCTGCAGGGCCGTCATGCCGAAGATGTAGAGCAGGCAGTAGTAGACGCCGACCAGGATGAACACGACACCCGTGATCCGCCGCGCCCACCACTCGACCTTCGCGAGCGCGCCATACATCTTGCCCACGGACCGGGCGCTCAGCGCGATCGCCACCGCGAAGACGACGACCGGCAGTGCCGTCCCGATGCCGAACGCCGTCGGCAACAGCAGCCGCGACTCGTGCTTGAGGGCAAGCGGAAGGAGACTCACGAAGAACAACCCCGCCGAGATGGGGCAGAACGACAGGGCGAAGAGGACACCCAACAACCCCGCTCCCAGGATCCCGCCCTTCTCGGCCAGTTTCTGCGCCCGTTCGCCCCCGACGGACGTCGAGAACCGAAGCGGCACGAGTTCCAGCAGCACCACCCCGACGACGATGAGGACCGGGCCGAGCAGCCGGTTCATGTACGTCTGGAGGAACTGGGACACGGCCGGGACCGCCAGCAGCCCGCCCACCGCCATGACCGCCACCGCCACGTACGCCACCGTCCGGCCCAGCGTGTACAGAAGCCCCGACGCGACGACCGTCCGCGGCCGCCCGACGCGCTTGCCGATAAACGAGATGGCGGCAATGTTCGTCGCCATCGGGCACGGGCTGATCGAGGTCAGAACTCCCAACCAGAACGCCGACGCGGTCGCCAGCAGCAGCGTTGCCATCACGTGCCTTTCCCCTGGCCGAGGGCGGCGGCGACCTCGGTGCGGATATAGGCCAGGAAGTCCTCCTTGACGCCCACCTCGTGCCAGATGTCTTCCAGGTTCTTCCACGTCACCTCGTTGCCGCCGCGCCGCACCGAGACCACGACCGCCTTGGCGGCGAGTTGGTAATCGTCGAGGAAATGCTTGTTGCCCGGCTCGTCGGTGTTGACCGCCCGCCAGACGACGCGGCCGTCGGCGACGGCGTCGGCGAAGCCCGTCTCGACGGCCTCCTTCGTGTACGCCTCGATCTTCAGGCATGTCGGGCAGCGAACGTCCGTCAGGAAGTACGTGACGACGACGGCGTCGTCGGGCAGCGGCGCCGAGGGCGCGCCGCCGGCGTCGGCCGAGTCGTCGTCCTTGAGCGCCTCGGTCGCCACGAGGTATACGAGGCTCGCGGCCGCAAAGACCAGCAGGACAATACCGACGATGGTTTTCGGTTTCATCGCGCGACCTCCCAGTTCACCGTGCGGTGGGCAGTCTTTCCCACCGCGCACGCCTTCGCGCCCGACGTAGGGCCTCTACGCCAGCAGGGCCTTGATTTCGTCTTCGCTCGGCACCTTGCCGACGACCTTGACCTCGCCGTCGATGACCAGGGCCGGCGTCATCATGACGCCGAAGGCGGTGATGGCGTTGATGTCGGTCACCTTCTCGAGTTCGTACTCGATGCCGGCCGCCACCGCGGCCGCCTCGGCCGCCTCGGTCAGTCTCGTGCACTTCGGGCACCCCGGCCCGAGGACCTGGATTCTCTTCATGACATTCTCCCCAAGTTGGTAAGACACCGCTGCGCTCTGCGGGCTCGCTCCCATGCGGCCGGCGTCGTCGGAGGCCGGACACAGCCCTCCATCACGCCGTCCCATCGCCGACCCCGCCCGCCCTTTGCTCAGGAGACAAGCATGCCGAAAAGCCACCCCACCAGCGTGGACATCGCCACCGCCAGCAGGCAGAACATGAACGTCTTCCTGAAGCCGACGACCTTGTAGATCACCAGGATGCTCGGCAGCGACAGCGCCGGCCCGGCCAGCAGCAGCGCCAGCGCCGGCCCCCGCCCCATGCCCAGCCGCGAGAGCATCTCGACGATCGGAATCTCGGTCAGCGTGGCGAAGTACCAGACCATCCCCACCAGCGAGGCCACGACGTTCGAGACGATGCTGTTGCCGCCCACGAGGCCCGCCACGTACGTCTCGGGGATCAGCCCCCCGACGAATCCCGTGATGAACACGCCGCCGAACAGAAGCGGCACGATCATCAGGCCGAAGTCCCAGGTCGCCCGCATCCACTGCCGAATCTCATCGCGGCCGAACCACCGCCAGACCATCACGAGGACCGCGAGGCCCATCCCCCCCGCCAGGTACCACTTGACCGCGTGGACGGTCATGACGAACCCCGGCTCGCGTTCGATGCGCGCGATCCGAGCGCGGTCGAGGCGGCGGACCTCCGGACCCAGGTGCCCGTCGCTCTGGTACGACTGGATGTCGATCGCGTCCCGCGTCGAGTACCGGATGTTCGCCTTGATGGCGGTTCCGTCGTTCATGATGATCGTCACGTCGTTGGTGTTGAACCAGTCGCTGAAGACGAGAAAGAGGATCATCGAGAGGAAGAAGAGGGAGGTCTTCCAGAGCGCCCGCTGGCTGTGCGGCGGTTCGGGCATCTGCATCGCGGCATCGGCACGCTTCTTCTCGCTGCCGCGGAAGATGAAGGCCATCGCCAGGCCGATGGCCAAGGCGAAGACGACCGCGCCGATGGCTCGCGCGGCCCCAAGGTCGAGGCCCAGGACGCGGGCCGACAAAAAGATCGCCATCACGTTGATCGCCGGCCCGGAGTAGAGGAACGCACTGGCGGGCCCCAGCCCCGCCCCCAGGCGATAGATGCCCGCGAACATCGGCAGGACGCTGCACGAGCAGACCGCCAGCACCACCCCCGCCACCGACGCCACCGAGTACGCCATCAGCCGGTTCGACCTGGGGCCCAGGTATCGCATGACCGAGGCCTGTGAGAGGAACGTCGAGATCGCCCCCGCGATGAACATCGCCGGCACCACGCACGCCAGCGTGTGGTGGATCGCGTACCACTGGAGCAGCCGGAACGCCTCCAGGATCGCGCTCGAGACCTTCTCGTTGCCCAGGGGCAGGAAGTAGGCCACCAGAAAGACGGCCACCAATGCCGCGAAGACCTTCAGTTCCTTCTTCATTCACCACCTTCTCTCGGGCGCGGGGCACTACCCGCGGCCGCCTGGCCAATTCGCCAGGCGTTTGGCCGAACGAAGGCGGCCCTGCCGCTCGCCGCACCGATGCCGGTCAGCGCGCCAGGGCCGCCTGGGCGCGGGCGTTCGTCTTCAGCACACTCTCGACGCACGTGAAGAAGTTCAGGACGCAGGGGCAACGGAGCGCGTAGAAGACCTGGCTGCCGCGCTTCTCGTCTTTCACGATCCCGGACGCCTTGAGCACCGCCAGGTGCTTCGAGACGGTGGACATGTCGGCGCCGACCATCTCGGTCAGTTCGCACACGCACCGCTCGCCGCGCGACAACTCGTCCACCAGGAACAGCCGCGTCGGATGGGCCAGGGCCTTGATGATGCGAGCCCGGGCGTCGTACAGGGCACGGTCGTCTGCGTTCATGGTTCGACTCCTCTGTGCTTTCTCTGTTTGGCTATTTTACCCATTCGCCAAGTGTTGTCAAGGGCAAAACCCGGCTCTGTCGGGAGATTCGTGTGAGGCGGGCCAACGGCCCGGCGCGAGGGCGCCGGTCAGCCCCCCGGCCGACGGGCGGCCTCGCTGAAAGGTCTCATGGCG
>CAZEBQ010000238.1:0-1695 GCA_964510295.1 uncultured Anaerolineales bacterium
CCCCCTCACCCTACCCTCTCCCGCCAGGGGAGAGGGGATTTGAAACAGCCTCTTACCCGGTGCAGACAGGTAAGCGTACTTCTCGCGGTTGTCCTGGCGGCCACCGTGTGCGCGGCGGCGGAGAAGAAGAGAGAAAGCCGCGACACGTGGCAACAGCCCGACCGCGCGGTCAAGGACCTCGGACTGAAGGCCGGCCAGGTGGTCGCCGACGTCGGCTGCGGCACCGGATACCTCACCTTCCGGCTGGCGAAGGCCGTCGGCAGCGACGGTAAGGTGTACGCCGAGGACATCAGCGACAGGGCGCTGAAATCCCTCCGGAGCCGTGTCGAACGAGAAAAAACCACCAACATCACGGTGATCAAGGGCGAGACCGAACACGATTACCTGGCGCACCAGGTCTTCCTCTGCTTCACCAAGCCGCTCAAGGGGTCTCAACGCTGAGGCCGTGGCCGGGGGGAAGGGAACACCACAAGATGAGCCGACTCCGAGTAGCAGTCGCCGTGCTGTTGGGTCTCGCCATGCTCGCGGGAGTCGCCTGGGCTGCCGCACCCGGTCCTGCTGAGGGGTCTCAGTGGCGCGGCCCGAACCGCGACGGCACGTTTCCCGAAGCGGCCCTGGCCACGGACTGGACCACGCACCCGCCCCGCCAGGTGTGGAAGGCCAACGTCGGCATCGGTTTCACCGCGATCGCCGTCGCGAACGGCCTGGCCTACACCGCCGGCAACCGCGACGAGACCGACACGTGGTACGCCTTCGACGCCGCTACCGGCGCCGTCAAGTGGGAATACGTCTACTCCTGCGAACTGGCAGACCTGCGCCACGAGGGAGGACCGTACGCCACGCCCGCCGTCGAGGGCGACCGGCTGTACGGCTTCAGCAAGATGGGCGTCGCCTTCTGCCTTGACGCCGCCACCGGCAAGGTCGTGTGGAAGACCGACGCGGTCGAGGTCACGGGCACCACGCGGCCGCGATACGGGTACTCGAGTTCGCCGCTCATTCACGGGCGGCTGCTGATTCTGAACGTCGGCCCCGCAGGCGTGGCCTTCGACAAGGCCACGGGCCGCGTCGTGTGGAAGTCGAGCGGCAGCCGCAAGCCCGGCCATGCTTCGCCGATGCTGGTGCCCGGTGCGCGCGGCCAGCGGCTGCTGATGCTGGCGGAGAACCAACTTGCGCTGGTCGATCCCGCCACCGGCCGGGTCCTCACGGCGCAGACGTTGCCGGCCGGCGGCCGCGCCTACAAGATTGCCGACCCGCTTCTCGTGGGCGACAAGGTCTTCGTCACGGCGTCGTACGACAACTTCTGTGCGCTGTTCGAGATCGGCTCCGGCGGCATCCGCAAGGTCTGGGAGAACTTGAACCTCGTCTCGAAGGTCCTGAATCCCGTCCTCATCGGCGACCACGTGATCGGCGGCCACCGGGAGCGGAGTTTCCGCTGCATCAGCGCCGCCACGGGCGAACTGAAATGGGACGAGCGCTTCGCCGGCAACCCGATCCTCGTGGGCCGGACGTGTCTCATCCTCACGACCAGGGGCGAACTCGTTCTGGCCGACGTGAGCCCGAAGGCGTACAAGGAACTGGCACGCCGGCCCATCATCGGCGGCAAGTGCTGGACCCCGCCCACCTTCGCCGACGGACGGCTCTATTGCCGCAATGCAGCAGGAGACGTCGTCTGCGTTGACCTTACCGGGACGTAGC
>CAZEBQ010000238.1:1795-7070 GCA_964510295.1 uncultured Anaerolineales bacterium
CCCGCCACCATGGGGCCCGAAAACGGGTTAGCCGCCGGGCTTGCCCGGCGCGTGGCGCGTCGCGCGCGGCTCACGCTTCGCAGATGCACGCCTCGATGCGTGCCCCGCACCTGGGGCACTTCTCCACGTTATCGCCCGCGGCGAACCCTCGCGCCTCGGCCGGCCCCAGAACCGTATACGGGACCGCATCCAGGCCCGGGACCGTGACGGTCACCGTATTGCGGTCGGCGACCGGGCCTACCGCGAAGAGCCGGAACCGCGCGGCCGAGAGACGCTCGGCCGTCCAGCCGTCGGGCACCGTCAGGTCCACCTCCAGTTCCTCGCCGTCCACGGTGACGCGGACCTGCTTGCCGATGCCCGGCCGCAGGACCGGCTCGCCGCCGTAGTGGAACGCCACCTCCCTGCCCTCGACCATCTCGATGCCCGCGTGGCTGTCCTGTGCCCGCGCGGCCTCAGCCATCTCGTTGCGGAACAGCCGCGTCAGCAGGTCGTCGGGCAGACGCGTCTGGGGGCCGAAAGCGACCTCCGATTTCGTCTCGGCCGCTCGCTCGGCGAGGGCGACGGTGCGGTCCGCGAGGTCCTCGACATCGGTCGGCGGCTGGAAGCCGCGCGTGAACTGGTGCAGGACGATTTCGGTGCCGACGGGCTCGCGCCACTCCTGCGGGATAGCCGCCGTCCCGCCGAGGATCCCCAGGAGCGCCCCGAGCGTTGCGCCCGTGCAGTCGGTGTCGTAGCCGCAGTTGACGGCCTTGCACAATCGGTCGCCGAAGTCCTCGCCGTACAGCCAGCCGATGACGGTGAAGCCGTGATTCGGGACGGCGTTGCACGGTTGGAGGTGTCCGAAGCGGCTCTCGACGCGGTCGCGGGCGTATCCCCACGACACGCCGTTCTGCCGGCACCAGAGCGCCTCGCGGATGGACCGGGCCACGTGGCTGGCAAGGGGAATCATCGACAGGCCCACGTGGATGAGCGTCAAGGGGTCGGACTCGACGAAGGCCGCCGCCTCGACCGCCGCCCAGAACATCTCGCCGCAGGTCCCTTCGCCGCCCGCGTGGTCGATGGCCGAGTCCTTCCAGGCCATCCGCGCCGCAGCCTGCGGGTCGCCCGCGTGCAGGACGGCCCAGATCTCGCTCCGGATCGGAGACCCCATCTCATCGACGAAGTAGTTCTCGAAGCAGCCGGCGACCGGCGGCCGCAGGCCGCGATCCCAGTTCCGCATGAAGAAGCCGTACTCGTTCCAGGGATAACTTGCGGCCAGGCGGCTCCAGTAGTCGGCCAGGTGCGCGACCGACGGATCCGTGCCCACGTCCTCCAGGCATTTCAGCCAGACCAGTTGCAGGTCGAGGTCGTCGTTCGGCGCGGCCGCCGCCGGCACAGGGTCGTAGAAGGTCAGCGCGTGGGTGTGCCGCTTGCACTCGTGCGGCGCGCCGAGTGTCCCGCCGATGTTCTTTCCGAGCCAGCAGGCGAAGACCTTGTCGCGAAACGTGCGGCGGTCGATGACGATCTGTGCCACGGTCGGCTCCTTTCAGGGATGGCTTGCGGGGGATTCTACCGGATTGGCGGGGGCATGACAACGGCCGCACGGCTTGTTCGAAGCCCTGAGTTTTTCGTCCGTTTTCGGAGGCGTGCGCGCAGGAATCTTCGCGGTTTCCGGCTCACTCCTCTCGTGCGCGGTGGCGGGCGGCGGCAGCGTGGATGGCGCCGAAAACAGCCCCTTCCGGCCGAAGAAAGCCGTTTCCTGTGCTGAGGCGACGGTCGTAGCGGGCAAATCGCCGGCCCCGTCCCGGCCCCCGCCGCGCAGCGCCGTTTGACCGGACACCCCTTGCGCATACGTTATGGGTGGTCCCGCAGGGGCGGTCCCGGCGGCGGCTTTTTCCCCCGGCGCAACGAATCGGGTCCAAGGGCCAGAGGCGGAAGGTTTCAGCCAAGGAGGGTGACGTGCTCAGAAAACTCGCAGTTGTGGCAGCGGTCTATCTGTTGGTCGGGGGCACCGCGTTCGGCGGCCTGGTGGACGGGGTCGGCAACGTTACCGACTGGGGCATCACGCCGTTCAGCCAGGTCAATCAGTCCGACACCTTCGACGGCACCCGCTGGCTGACCATCGAGAACGACTACTCGCCCATCAAGTACCCGGGCAGCATAGGCCACCAGCCCAGCCCCGGCGGCACGACGGGCGAGGGGTTCGACCTCGAAGAGATGTACGTCCGCATCACCGACACCCAGGCCCAGATCCTGCTCGTCACCAGCAACGGGCCGTCGGTTGAGGCCGTCGGCAGCACGTGGCGCCTGGGCGACCTGATGATCTTATCGGACGGCCAGCAGTTCGCCATCGTCACGGATAGCGGGAACCAGGGTCTGCCGGCAGGCAACATCTACCGCATCAGCGGCGACGCCGACATCGTGGGTCTCCAGGACCAGCCGCAGAGTTATCGCGGCAGCACGACCGTGGTCGAAAACGACTACGGGCCCGACGCCACCATCCCCCAGATCACCGAACCCTGGGCCGTCAGCGGGTCGATCGACGCGGGCCTGCTCCTCGGTGCGGCGACCATCGAAACCGACTCGTTCGATTACGGCGGCAAGGAAGACGGTACGTTCCTCATCCAGTACGCCTTCGACAAGCACATCCTGGAACTGGGTGACCCGGTGGACATGACGACCCAGATCGCGTGGGGTTGCGGCAACGACGTGATCCGCGTCAAGGTAGACTCGCCGAACGTGCCCGAGCCGGCCACGTTCGCCATGCTGCTGGTCGGATCGGTGCTGACGTACGTTGCACGGCGTCGTGATATGCCGAAGTCGTGAACACCCACAGCCATCGGGCCGCTCCGGCGCCTCATGGGGGACGTCGGAGCCGGTCCGTGTGGTTGGCCTGACCGGGGCGCGTCAGAGCGGCGCGCCCTGTCTCTTGCCGAAGGGAATGTCCGGGCGCGTCACGCCTCGCCCCTACGGCCAGGTCGCCTCGATGAGGAGCGCTTCCCACGGTTTCCAGTCGGCCTTGAGCGTGTGGCCGTCGGGCAGTTCGGCGCCGGTGCGAAGGTTCCGGACGTTCGTGACGGACTTCGAGAGTTCGATGACGACTTCGCCGGGCACCCCGAAGGTGCCGTCGATACGGCCGGCGTGGGTGACGGCGGCCTCGCGCGGCGGATTCTTGATGACGGCGAGAACAACGCGGTCGCCCTTGCGCCAAAGAAGCGTCTCGGCCATCGGCACTGGCTTGCCTCCCGCCAGGACCCGCGCCCGAGGGGCAAGGTCCGCCTCGGCCAGCAGCCCCGAGACGATCCGCCGCCACACCTCGCCGAAGGCGCCGAGGCGCGACTCCAGGTCGTTGTACGCCACCGGCGTCAGGTTCAGGTAGATCGTCTTGCCGCTGCCGGTGGTGCGGGCGATGATGACGTCGGCGCCGTCGATGCGGGGGGCGGATGCAAGGGGGCGATGACCCGCCGCTCCCGCGGCGGGCTCGGCGGCAGGCCGGCCGGCCACCGCCTGCGTGCCGCGCTCATAGATGACGATGCCAAGATGTCGCAGGGCGCCGGTGTACGAGAGACGCTCGAGGAGCGGCTTGTTGTATTTCTCGCCGTCGACTTCGGTGATGGACTTGCCGTCGAGGTAGCCTTTCGACTCGTCGCGCGTGATGCCGAAGAGGTCGTCGAGCGCGCCCTTGGGCCGTCCGACGCCGTGCTCCGTCAGGATGCCCGTCAGGTGGTCGGCGATGACGGTGCCGCCGCTTTCCACGAACGTGCGGATGGCGGCCGCCTCGGCGTCCGAAAGACAGATCGCCCGGTTCAGAATGAGGACGCGGTACTTCTCCTTGACGAGCGCACCCGCCGCCACCTGATCGCTTGTGACCACGTTGTACTGGTATCCGCAGTCTTCCAGTATCTTGAACCAGGCGACGCGGTTGCGGCCGAGGGTCTGGCACGTGTTGTCGAGGCTCGAGGAGCGGTTGGGCCACGTGCCGCCGTGCGTGACGGCGTCCATCGCCCACGATGCCTGGATGCTGGGGTGCGAGTAGAAGACGGCGATGGGGTCGGCGTCGAAACGGGCGTCGGGGTCGAGGATGGGGCGTGAGACATCGCTCTGCACTTCGCGGATGGTGTCGGCGTTCTCCTTGATGAACGGCGCCAGGCCGCCGCCCTTCCAGTGAAACCACGACCCGCCGCGGTCGGGCCAGGCGATGACCCCGCGGTTGCCGTGCACGAGGTAGTACCACAGGAACCACGCGTCGAGTCGTGCGTCGCCCCTGGAGAACCACGTCTGGACGTACGGCCGCCGCTCGGGCCACCGCCAGAGCGACCGCAGGATCTCGCACGTGCCGCCGATGTCGTACGCCTCGATGAACTGGACCGACCGGGCAACCTTGGCGTAATCGTATCCGCCGTAGACCGACGGCTGCTGGCCGCCCACGAACCCGGCCGGCGTCGTCGGGTCGAGCGTGCCCGTGTACCGCGCCAGTTCCGCCAGGCAGTCGGCGAACTGGGTGTCCATGTAAGCGCGCCAGTCCATCCAGCGCGAGAGGTTCCACCTGGCGAAGGGCGGTTTGGTGTGAGCGCGGCGGACGTCCTCGAACGAGACGGGCTCGGCGTCGGAAAAACCCTTGTACGCCGTGCCCCACGTCGCGTTGAGACGGTCGATGCCGCCGTAGGTCCTGGCGAGCCACTTGCGGTACGCCGCCACCGACAGGGGCGATGAGTCCACCTCGGCGGGCGAGTTGAAGCAGCCCAGGCTGACCTCGTCGTCGAAGGCGTACGCGACGACCGGCCCGGCTTTCGTCACGGAGACGTTTCGCTTCAGATGCCCCTTCATCCGGTCCATCGTCTTCGGGTCGGCCAGGCTCTGGGGCCGGGCGATGAGGCCTTTCTTGCGAAGCACCTTGCCGCGCCCCGTACGGTCCGTCAGGTGCAGGTACCCCTTGTCGGCGGCGTGGTCGACGTAGTAGGGCATCTTCCGGCGTGCGGCGAACTCGACGCGGTCGGCGCGCCCCGCGCCGCGGTCGATGTGGAAGCCGCGAAAGCCGCCCTCCCGGTACAGCGCCACGTCTTCCACGGCGTTCGTCTTGTATTGCCAGACGAGGATCACGAACCGGTCCCACTCCGGTTTCGGCCGGACGAAGGGAACCTTCTCGGGCGCGCCGGCGGCGCCGGCGGTCCACTCGGCGGCCGACGCCGGCGAGACGATGGCCAGACCCGCCGCCATGATGAGGAACCGTGCGATGCGCATCGTGCACCTCCTGGCAACATGACACGTTTACAGGCTGTTTCAGAACCGGAATCGC
>CAZEBQ010000239.1:0-7060 GCA_964510295.1 uncultured Anaerolineales bacterium
TTTGGAGCCGCTTCCGTTGACAGAATCGCCTGAGTTCACTTCCTTCCCGTTCGACCGGCGTCGGACCCGGCCGCCGCCGTCCATCGTATGACCGGTGGCCGCTTCTTTGAAGCCTTGGTGCCTCGCTCAGGTGCAGGAGTGGGTCACAAACTGGGTCAGTCGTCACGTGGCAGCCACTGGCTATCCACTTGTCAGTGACTTGTCACCCACTTGCCATCCTCGTTTTCGCCCGAAAAGCGTAGACGGTTTCCAGCCCGGTCACATGTCCTCCATCGTTTCTTCTCGGCGAGAACCCTCCTACGCACAGCGTGGACCACGGTTGCACGTGGAGTCCAGGTGGAAGGGTGTCGAGACCGACGGGCTTGACGGCGCTGCGTTCGACGCCATTCTCTGCATCGCAGGTGGCCCCAATGCCGGGCGCACCGTCGGCTCCGTTTGGATAGCGTGTTGCCACAGAGCCGCGCTCAGGTGCGGCAGAGGGCATTCACTATCGCCAGAATGCCCGCTTGACCCAAGGCCTGACGGTACGCCACCGCGAGCAGCGCCCAAAGGCTCGGCGGGCAGCGTTCTCGCACACCGCGAGCCGTTTGTCAAACTCGTGTTGTCTGTCAGACCGCATGTGGTTCGGTCCCGTTGTCATTGGGAGGATCGGTTTGTCGGCTTGCGGCGTTTGGTTTTGACTTCCACCTTCGGCGTCTGCGAAGCGACGAGGCTGTCCGATGTGACGGACTGCGTCAGGAAGGTGTTCCCGGCAACGGTCGCTCCTTCGCCGATGACGGTATCCCCGCCGAGGATGGTCGCATTGGCATAGATCGTGACGTTGTTCTCGATCGTCGGGTGGCGTTTGTAGCCCTTGATCACCCGCCCGCGCTCATCTTTCGGGAAACTCAGTGCCCCCAGGGTGACGCCCTGGTAAATCTTCACGTTGTTCCCGATCGTGGTGGTCTCGCCGATGACCACGCCGGTGGCGTGATCGATGAAGAACCGCTTGCCGATCTCGGCGCCGGGGTGAATGTCGGTGCCGGTCGCGTGATGGGCATACTCGGACATGATCCGCGGCATGAGAGGCACTCCCAGACGCTCCAGCGCATGGGCAACCCGGTAGACGGTGATGGCGTAGTAGCCGGGATAGCAGTAGACCACCTCGTCGATGCTTTTGGCGGCCGGGTCGCCGTCGTAGGCGGCCTGGGCGTCCATGGCAAGCACCTCACGGATTGCCGGGGTCTGCTCCAGGAACTGGGTGGTCAGTTCGATCGACCGCTCGCGGCAGGAAGCGATGTCGTCGCATTCGTGGCACCTCTGGTGGGCGCAGAAGCAGTGGTAGATCTCCTCGGCCAGTTCGTCGGCAACCTGCATCAGAAGGTGGCCGATGTACAGCGGTGCGTTCTCGCTGGTGAGTTTCTTCCCGCCGAAGAACCCCGGGAACAGCAGTTGCCGCAACAGGTCCAGAAGGCCCACGATCCTGGACCGCGACGGCAGGAACATCTCGCCGACGCGGTGGGTGCGGCTGTCGGCGTCGCAGCTTGCCAGAATGTCGCGCGTCAGACGCTTGAGTTTGTGGTCCAGCAGTCTGTTCATGATTCACCTCGCAGCGGGTGGCGCGGAGGCGGATTCCCGCCCGGCCACCTCATGGCTCTTGCTCGTCGGGGCCTGCGAACAGCGGCGACGACAGATACCGTTCGCCTGTGTCAGGCAGAACGACCACGATCGTCTTTCCGGCACTGGCGGGCCGGCCGGCCACTTGGTCGGCGGCCATGAGTGCGGCTCCGGACGAAATGCCGACGAACAGGCCCTCTTCTCTGGCGGCCCGTCGGGCCGATCGGATCGCCTCATCCTGATCGACGCGGATCACCTCGTCCACGATGTCGAGGTTCAGCACGTCCGGGACGAAGCCGGCCCCGAGGCCCTGGATCGTGTGCGGTCCGGGGTCCGGTTTGTCACCGGCGCGCGTCTGGGAGAGGACGGGGCTCTGGAGCGGCTCGACGGCCACAGCCCGGAGGTCGGTCTTCCGTGCCTTGAGTTGCTCGGCGATGCCGGTGATCGTCCCGCCGGTGCCGACGCCGGCGACGATGACATCCACTTGCCCGTCGGTGTCTCGCCAGATCTCCTCGGCCGTCGTTCTGCGGTGGACGTCGGGGTTGGCGGGGTTGCGGAACTGCTGGGGCATGAAACCGGCCGGCTGTTGCTCGCACAGTTGCTCGGCCTTGCGGATCGCGCCCGGCATGCCGTCTTCGGCCGGGGTCAGCACAACCTCGGCGCCGAGGGCTCGCAGGATCCTCCGCCGCTCGACGCTCATCGACTCCGGCATCGTCAGCACGCACCTGTAGCCGCGCGCCGCACAGACCAGGGCCAACCCGATGCCCGTGTTGCCGCTGGTCGGCTCGACGACGACGGCCCCTGGCCGCAGTGTCCCGTCGCGCTCGGCGGCCTCGATCATCGCAAGGGCGATCCGGTCCTTGATCGAGGCCATGGGGTTGAAACTCTCCAGTTTCGCCAGGACCACCGCGTCGGAACGAATGAGACTATGGATGCGGACCAAGGGGGTGTTGCCGATGGTTTGCGTGATGTCGTCGTAGATGCGAGCCATCGAGAGTCCTCCCGATTGCGTGTTGCCGGTTACCCAAGTGCCACGTCCAGCGTCATCATAATCGTGAATCCGAGAATCAGGCCCATGGTCGCCAGGTCCACGTGCCCCTTCCTCTGGGCCTCTGGGATCAGTTCCTCGGCTACGACGAAGATCATCGCCCCGGCCGCAAACGCCAGCGCGTAGGGAAGGATGGCCGTCATCGACATCACCAGCGCGGCGCCCAGCACGCCGGCGACCGGTTCGACCACGGCCGAGAGTTGGCCGTACCAGAAGGCACGCATCCGGCTCATGCCCTCTCGGCGAAGCGGCAGGGCCACGGCGGTACCTTCCGGGAAGTTCTGAAGGCCGATGCCGATGGCCAGCGCGATGGCCGCCCCAACCTGACTTGCGCGAGCGGAGTCGGTCAGGCCTGCCGCTGCGCCGAAGGCGACGCCCACCGCCAGGCCTTCCGGGATGTTGTGGATCGTGATGGCCAGCACCAGGAGCGTGCTCCGCTGCCACGAGGTCTTCGGCCCCTCGGCCACCGCCAAGTCGGGGTGCATGTGGGGTAGGGTTCGGTCGATGATCTGCAGCACCACCGCTCCGAGGAGAAACCCCACCATCGGCGGGAACCACTTCCACGTCTCGCCGTGGGACTTTGCGGCCATTTCGATGGCGGGCGCCAGCAGGCTCCAGAAACTGGCGGCAATCATGACGCCGGCGGCCATGCCCAGCGAGGCGTCGAGGTACTTCTGCGAAACCCTCTTCACCAGCAAAACCAGGGCGGCGCCCAAGGCGGTGACAAGCCACGTGCCACAGGTGGCTATCAGCGCCTGGACGATCGGGCTGAGACCATAAAACCACGCCACGCGAACTCTCCATGCCCTTTACGAACGAGGGCCGGTCCATACGGGCAGGACGGGCTGCCGCAGCCCGTCGCCGTTTTGCCACCGCCGTCGCATCTGGCCGGATGTGGAGGAGATTCACTCGTCCACTGGCGAGAACTCCTCCTTGCCGGCACCGCACTCGGGGCAAACCCAGTCGTCGGGCAGGTCCCGGAAGGCGGTGCCGGGATCGACCCCATTCTCAGGGTCGCCCTCGGTGGGGTCATAGACGTAACCGCACACGTCGCAGATGTACTTTTTCATGGCCGAGTTCTCCTTCATCCTGGTTCTGTCCTTCCTTGGCCTTGCGGCGTCGGAAGGCCTGTAGGTGGGGGCGGTGGGAGGGGTCTTGCCCCCGAGCACCTCGCGGTAGTACGCGTAGGTCATGGGCCTTCCCTGTCCGAGGATCCGGGCACCGACGACTTCGCCGACAAAGATGGTGTGGGTGCCGCAGTCGAGCCTATCGTCCACCCGCACCTCCAGGCCCGCGAGCGCGTGGTCGCGGACGATGGGGCAGACGGTTGAGCCATCCTCGTATGAGACCTGCGAGAACTTGTCGGTGTCCCTGCCGGAGCGGAACCCGAAGAGGCGAATCAGTTTCAGCGGCGCCGATTCGGCCAGTACGGTGACGGCGAACACGCCGCTTTCGGAGATGAACTCGTGCGTCAGCGAGTGTGCGTTGATGGCAACGGCCAAGCGCGGCGGCGCGTCGGTCACCTGCATGACGGCGTTCGATATCTGACCGTTGAGGCGTCCGTCTCTGTGCGAGGCGACGATGTAAAGCCCGTAGCCGAGCGTGAAGAGCGCGTCGAGGTCAAGGCTCGTGCCGCTCATTGCAGACCTCCCCCAGTCTTCTCGCAACGGCCTCGCCGAGCCGGCGGCACGCAAGCAGCGAGGCTTCGTCCGGGACATACACTGTCCGAAGCGGGTCGGCCACGATTTCGACCTCCATGTCCTGGAGAATCATCTGCAGATGTCCGGGCGCCTCGCCGCTCCAACCGTACGACCCGAAGGTTGCCCCGACGCGGTTCCGAGGCTTCAGGCCCTTGAGGTAGGTCATGACGTCGGCGAGGGTCGGGAAGATGCCGTTGTTGATCGTGGGCGACCCGACGAGCAGCCCCCCCGCGTCCAGCAACTCGGTGGCGACGTCGCTGCGGTGGCAGGAGCGCATCGACATCAGCCGGACCGTCGTGCCGCCGGCGGCCAGGCCCTCGCCGGCCGCCCGCGCCATTGCCGCCGTGCTCTGCCACATGGTGTCGTAGACCACCACGGCCTTGTTGCCGGGTTTCTGGGCCGCCCAGCGGGCATAGGAGCCGATGATGCGCTGGATATCGTCCGGCGTCCGCCAGGCCGGCCCGTGGTCCGGGGCGACGACGCTCGGCGTCAGCCCCAGGTCGGACACCTTTTCGAGCGTCTTTGCCACGAAGGACGACAGGGGAAGAAGGATGTTGGCGTAGTACCTGGCGGCCTCGCGATCGAGGATGTCGCGCGGCAGTTCGTCCGCGAAGCGCTCGCCGCTGGCCAGGTGCATGCCGAACGCGTCCTGAGAGAACAGGACGTCCGCCTCATGCAGGTACGTGACCATGCTGTCGGGCCAGTGGCACATGCGGGTCTCGACGAACGAGAGCGTCATGTTGCCGAGGTCGAGGGTATCGCCATCCGCCACGGCCGTGATATCGCCTCCCGTACGGAAATGGGCGTCCAGGGCCTTCTGCCCCATCTTCGATGCGAAGACCTTCTCCGGCACGACGGCCGCGACCGTCTGAGGCAGACAGCCGGAGTGGTCCATCTCGGAATGGTTCGACACGATGTAGTCGATCCGGCTCGGCTCGACGACTGAACCGATCCGGGCCATCATCTCGTCGAGGAACGGCGCCTTGACTGTATCGATCAGCGTGACCTTGTCCGCGAGGACCAGGAACGCGTTGTACGAGGTGCCGCGGCTCGTCAGATAGCCGTGGAAGTCACGTACGTCCCAGTCGATGGCCCCGACCCAGTAGATGTTCTCGGCGATCTCGACCGCCTGAAACGGGTTGCCCATTCGATCCCTTTCGGGTCTCTCCCGCTCCCTTCCCGCACATACTACGACATCACGCGAGGCGGATGCAAGCGGACCGTCACTTCCCGAGTTGTCCGGCAAAGCCCATCCTGGTGCGCTGTTTGCCCGCGGCTCCTCACGTGGTCAGGGCCCGGAGTTGGTCGGTCAGGTCGAGGATGTGTCCGATCTCCTGCTTGATGATGGCGTCGAGCCTTTCCTTGCCGGCCCTCTCCGGGACCAGCACTTTCATGCTCTGGTAGAAGACGATGGAGTCCTTCTCCAGGCCGATGGCGGTAGTCAGGATGTTCTCAAGCGGTTCTTGCCCCGAGAGGGACGCCGACGGGTCGACGCCGAAGACCTCGCCGTCGGCCATGGTCTGAAGGTATCGGGCTGCCTCGTCGTAGGGGTCGAACGTCAGGGGGCGCGCCTCGGCGTCGGCCAACTCGGCGCGCATGGCGGCAAACGTCTTCTCATGGTCGTCCTCCATGTCGGCGAGGCGGAGGAGGAGGTCTCGGCCTGCGTCGTCGGCGGACTCGGCCGCCTTGCGATAGAACTTGGCGCCGTTGCGCTCAATCTGCTCGGCCATCTCGAAGATCTCATCCGCATTGAACCTGATCATTGTGCGTCTCCTTGTGCCGGCGGGGTGAACACCCGCTGACCCAGTTCGCGGTCGAGCATGAACAGGGCGCCCGGTGCGCCGCTCGAGAGTTTCAACTGCTGGATGACCGCGTCGACGGAAGACTCCTCCTCGACCTGTTCGGCCACGAACCACTGGAGGAAATTGCCGGTCGCGTGGTCCTTCTCGTCGGCCGCCAGGGTGACCAGATCGCCGATGCGGCCGGTGACGATCCGCTCGTGCTTCAGGGCGTGTTCGAACGCGGCGAGGGGAGAGTCCCACTCGGTCGGCGGGGCATCGAGGGCCTTGAAGACCGCGCGGCCGCCACGCTCGTTAAGATAATCGTAGAACTTCATCATATGCATGATCTCTTCCTGGTACTGCGCCTTCATCCAATTGGCGAACCCTGTGAGGCTCATCGCGTCGAACTGAGCCGCCATCGCCAGGTAGATGTTGGCTGAGAACATCTCGAAGTTCATCTGGTCGTTCAGCGCGTCTTCAATTGTCTTGCTGAGCATGGCTTTACCCTTTCCAGAGGCCATGGACGTTGCAGTATTCGCGGGCGGTCACATCATCCCCGGCGACGGCGAAGGCCGCCTCCGGCGCATCGCCGGGCTCGAGAAACTGCCGGTACGCCTTGCTGTCGGCCACGAGTTCGATCCACTGGATGTAGTGCTCGGGTTCCATCGGATGGGCGGCGTTCTGGCCGACCCGTACCTTGACGCCCTCGTCAGTCCTCTCGATGAAGGGCACGTGCTTCTCGGTGGAGGCGTCCTCGGTCTTCTCCTGCTGGAGTGTCATCGGCTGGCCGCAGCAGACCAACTCGCCCGCCCCGGCGCCGACGACCTCGACGATGTTCCCGCACACCTCGCACTTGTACACCTGGAGTTGCTCAGTCATGTCTGTTCCCCTTTCTCCTTTTGCCCGAAGCGTTCTGCGAAGAACGCGCCGGTTCC
>CAZEBQ010000240.1:0-7047 GCA_964510295.1 uncultured Anaerolineales bacterium
ACGTCGACCGCGACCGCTTCATGACCGCCGAACAAGCCGTCGAATACGGCCTGGCAGACGAGATCATCAAGAGTCTGCCGAAGAAGGAAGAGTGAGGGGAGGGGCGGAGGGACGAAGTCACGGAGTCACGCAGAACCAGGTTCCCGCGGCTTCGGTGCCGCAGCGTGACGCAGCACGGGCGCAAGTCACCACTCCAGAAGCGGCACCCCATCGTCCCCGGGCCTCAGAAGAGGCACGTGCCCTGTCAGCGACCAAGCGGCCGCATTCCATCGATTGTGGTGCCACATGGCCATCCCCGGAAACCACATGAAAACGATGCTTTCACGAGCCAGCAGGGCGCTCCTGTCGGGATTCACAATGCTGATGACATCGCCGAGTTTGTGTTTGTTCGCGGTATACAGGTCCGGCAGGCTCACCTCGGTAGCCCAGAACCTGTCCGGCAACCAGCCCTGTAGGAACTGCACTTCGTAGTCCTGGATTTGGTTTCCATCGCTGTCAATCACCCCGCGCAAGTGTTCCACAAACACCTCCCTGGTAAGGAGCAGGGTCCTGCAGACAATCGTGTTGAGAGGAGGCCGGCCCTGCTCCATCGCCAGTTGTGCGGAAGCAACGAGTTCCTTAAGATGCAGAAGCCATCTGTTTGCTCCGGTGGGCTGTGTCCCGCCGAGAACGTCGAACGCCAGCCGCGCGGCACTCTCCTCCGCCAGGTAGCCGAACACCCTGGTGCCTGAAGGCACTATCCCTATCGCCATCGCTGCGTGCAAGTTGGGGTTGAATCGGGGGACGATGAAGTTCTGCACCATCTCAGCGGGCAGCGTGATATTCATGCCATAGTTGTCGTCGTTAATGATGAAATGGTCGGCCCAGGAAGCACTCGGAATGTAGCGTGACATAGGCAGACAGCCATACCCCTGCCTTGCCTCGGCTGTCCAACGGTCACTGTTGAAGGTGTGGCCCAGGACGGCGACCACGTGCTGCACATGTGGCGCCTCGATGCCAAGAATGACTGGCAACCGGGATTCGACCATCGGATAAATGAACGCTGCATAGCCCTCGCGCAGTCTCTCCCGGAAGTCGGCAGCGTGGAACCCGAACCCCAGTTGGCCCACCACGTGCTGTATCTGCTGACTGTCCAAGCCATCCTCAGCAGTCCTTGTGACGTGATCGATGGACAGCATCGTGTTGATCTGCCCGTTCGTCAGCTTGGGCAATCCTATCAAGGCGGGAGAGCTATTCACGGCCATACGCAAAGCCGCATGCGCGCACACGTGCGTCAGGCCGTTCTGCTGGCAAAAGAACGTACCGCGAATGGTCAAGGCTCTATGGTCCTGTGGTGTTCCGACGATTGTTGTGAAATCCCGAATGCAGTGCGCGTAGTAGTTGCCCGTCGCGAACGATCCGGTGGTGCCGTCATTATGCTCGACAAACAGCGTCGGCACGCGCATTACGGACTCGAGTACGTGAATGAGGACCTTTCGCTTGGGAAGGTTGTTCTTCAGCAACACGGCGTAGCCGAGAATCGCTTCGTCAGAAACGTCCAACCGGTCCGGGCTCATCGATCGAAAGAAGGTTATCCGAGTCGCGCGAATCTCGACCGTTCCGCGAAGGCGCCGGGAAAGTCCTTCCTGTTCCTGCACTATCTCCTGATTCGGCACCAGTTCCTCGACCGTTAGATGTGTTACTCCCATCTTGCGGGCGAGACTGCACATCCGGTGCATGGGCTTGTTGTTGCCCCACTTCGTCGGGAAGTGTTTTTCGATTAGGTCGAAGAAGAAGGAGTAATGTGTTTCCGGGCCGCAGCGCCTGAGCCTTGGCCTTCGCAACGCGTAGGCTCCCTGCATGGCCGAATTCTCCAAAGACAAGGCCCTGCCATCATAACGATGGCAGGGCCATAAGGCAATGCTGGAATTCTATATTGCTAGCCCCCGAGCGGTTTGCCAAGGACCCACGGAGTCCTTGCAGACCTTTCCTGCCAATCCCACAACTCGCCCAGCAGGTACTTTTCTCTTTCTGTGGGTCGCAGATCCTGATCCTTGGGGGCGGAGTCAAACATCGGTTCTTTCGCCCCATCTTTGCGGCGGCGTTTCAGCGTTGGTGCCGTCCCCCTGCGCGCCATCACTGGCCTCCTTTCAAGTATGGCTCAGGGCGCGCGCACTTCCCCCTTGGCGTCACCTCGTTGTGTCACAGGTGGGTCTTGTCGGGCCGTTTTGCACGGCACCCCCCGACAAGATGACTGGTGCGCCGCCCTAGTCTTTACCGTACGCGTATTCTGAGAGGGCTCAGGATGCCTGTCAAGGACTTTTTCGGCATGCTCGCCCACCAAGTATAGCCCAAAATCCGCCAAAGTCAAATCCCGCGGCCAAGCACTCGGACTCCCCAGTAATAGTGTCGGCGCGCGCCTCCTTTATTCAATGCGATTACGGTTGCTTGTGGTCGCTCAACTTCCGACGACTTACCATGCGAGGTCACGGTCATGGGCTCGGTTGTGCGGCGGGGTGACCAAGTAATCCCGGGGCCAGGATAGACCTTGCACCTCTTGCCCGATAACCTGACGCCTCGGATGCGGTATTGTACGATTCCATCGGGATGCGTGCCAGAGAAAACGCAGACGCCGGGCGGGGCGAAGGTCGGAACAGGGTCACCCTTCGGGATGACCATGCCACCCGGCCGTACGTCTGACGTTCTTCGACTTCGGGCCGCCGGGGCCATACACCACGTCGAACCGAACCTTTTCGCCCTGGACGAGGATGTTGGGACCTCCGTCCCGGACGGCGGCGTTGTTTACAAACACGTCCGTCCCACCGTGGTGTTCGATCATGCCGAAGCCGCGCTGCAGACTAAACCACTTGATGATTCCTTTAAACACACGTCAACTCCTTTCTGCCCGGCCTTCTGGTCCGTCGCTTCTGACCGGCGACGGCAATAGAGTCGACAAGGGGGTCGGCGTTCGGTAATGCCTGCTCTCGCCTCGCGTCCCGCGGTGCCGATTCCAACAGCCTTTGAGGAAATTATTATACGCTGATTTGCGAGGTCGTCAAGAACCATTTTCCGCCTGTGGCGCGCCGGTCCGGTGCTTCTTGCCCAGGCTTTGTCTGACAGATCGCTTGCTGCGCGCTGCCGTCTCGTGGTGACCGATTATGGGTATCCCGGCGGGGTGACCATGCCACGCGGCCGTTGCACTTGGGATGTGAAGTCGCTACGCTAAGATTAGAGGGCCTGAACGGTTACCGTGAACCCGCATGGCGGGGTCGGTCGGGCGGCGTCTGGAAGAGGGGCCGTGGCGGGCCGGCGGCGTCGGGAGGAGGTTGTGCGATGAGAGTCACCTGTCGCCTTGCGACATGTGCCGCCGTGTGGGCCTTGCTCGGGAGTGCCGGTATGACCGCCGCGAAGCCTGCCGCATCGGACGCGCTGCGGCCCGGGGCGCCCGCGCCGGTTCCGCCCGTTCCCACGCCGCGCCAACTGGCGTGGTTCGAGCGTGAGATGATCGCCTTCGCCCATTTCGGCGTCAACACGTTCACCGACCGGGAGTGGGGCACCGGCAAAGAAGACCCGGCGATCTTCAACCCGACGCAACTCGACGCCCGCCAGTGGGCCCGGACCTGCAAGGCCGGCGGCCTCAGGATGATCGTCCTGACGGCCAAGCACCACGACGGATTCTGCCTGTGGCCGAGCGCCACGACGGACCACTGCGTCAAGCGCAGCCCGTGGCGCGGCGGCAAGGGCGACGTGGTCAAGGAACTCGCCGACGCCTGCCGCGCCGAGGGTCTCGACCTTGGCCTCTACCTCTCGCCGTGGGACCGCCACGAGCCGTGCTACGGCGACTCGCCCAGGTACAATGCCCACTACCTGAAGCAACTGACCGAACTGCTGACCGGCTACGGCAAGGTTTCCGAACTCTGGTTCGACGGGGCGTGCGGCGAAGGGCCGAACGGCAGGCGGCAGGTCTACGACTTCGAGGCGTACTGGGCGAAGGTCCGTGCACTTCAGCCCATGGCCTGCATGTTCAGCGACGTGGGCCCCGACGTGCGATGGGTGGGCAACGAGCGCGGCTTCGCGTCGGATCCGAACTGGTCGATGATCGACCGCGGCAACATGGGCGTGGGCCAGCGCAACAAGAACCAGACCCACGGCCTTATCGACGGGCCCGATTTCGTTCCGACGGAGGTGAATACGTCGATCCGCCCGGGCTGGTTCTACCACGCGGCCCAGGACGGGAAGGTGAAATCGCTCAGCCACCTGCTCGACATCTACTACGCCTCCGTCGGGATGAACGGCGTGATGATGTTGAACGTTCCGCCCGACCGCCGCGGTCTGATGCACGAAAACGACGCCGCACGGTTGCGCGAGTTCGGCGCCGCCGTGGAGGCGACGTTCGCCCGCGACCTTGCGCGCGGCAAAAAGGTGGCGGCGAGCAACGTCCGCGGCAGTGCGGCGGCCTATGGACCCGACAAGACGGTCGACGGCGACACGAGCACCTACTGGGCCACCGACGACGGCGTGCTGGCCGCCTCAATGGAAGTGGACCTCGGCCGGCCAACCACCTTTAACCGGGCGATGATGCAGGAGCAGATACGCCTGGGCCAGCGCGTCAAAGCCTTCAAGGTCGAGGCATGGGACGGTTCGGCGTGGAAGCAAGTCGGTCGCGGCCAGACGATCGGTCACAAGCGGCTGCTGCGATTCCCCGCCGTCACGAGCCGGAAGGTGCGGCTGGTGATCGAAGACGGTCGCGCCTGCCCCACGATCTCGCGTTTCGGTCTCTTTCTCGCCCCGTCCAACGGTCCGAAACCCGCTTCGGCCCGAGGCGGTTAGTACGACAACGCCGCCTGTGCGTCTCTGCGGTTGTCGCTCGGCCGGGAAAAAAGCGGGTCAGGGCCATATTCAATGCCAAACCAGCCGTTGCACTTGGGATGTGAATTCGCTTAGAATCATCGAAGCGGCCGGCGGTGGCGGCGGGCCGCTCGTATGCGGCCAATCCGGGTCTCAGGGAGGAGGACGAACCGATGCGCACGATCCTGCTTACCGCCCTTGCGGCGAGTGTCTTGTCGGCAACGGTCCTGGCGGCCGAGGGCGCACCGCCCGAGGGGTTCAAAGCGCTGTTCAACGGCAAGGACTTCACGGGCTGGCAGGCCAAACGGGGCAGCCCTGAGCCCGAAGCGGACAGGGCCAAATGGCTGCAGCACTGGAAGGCCGAGGGCGGCATCGTCCGGTTCGACGGCCAGGGCCCCAACCTCTGGACGAGCAAGACGTTCAAGGACTTCGTCCTGATGGTCGATTGGCGGTTCCCGAAACCGGGCGACAGCGGCGTCTTCATCCGTGGCAACTCGAAGAGCCAGATCAATATCTGGTGCAACGACATGGGCTCAGGCGAAGTCTGGGGATACCGGACCGACGGCAAGCAGCCGGAGGCCGTCCGGAAGGCCTGCACGCCGCTGAAGAAAATGGACAAGCCCGTCGGCCAGTGGAACACGTTCGTCATCACCATGAAGGGCGACCGTCTGACGGTTGAACTCAACGGCGAGGTCGTCATCCGAAACGCCCAACTGCCGGGTGTGCCGCCCGAAGGCGAGATCGCCCTGCAGCGGCACGGCAATCCGATCGAGTTCCGAAACATCTATATCAAGGCGCTGCCGCAGGCCAAGACCGACGACCCGGTGCAGGCGGTCATCGAGGCGGTGGAAAAGAGCAGTATCGACCGCCGCATCCGGCTGCTCGCGCCCGAGAAGGCCAGGCGGTTGGCCGAACTCGTCCGGAAGGCCAAACCGCGCCTCGTGGTCGAGGGCGGAACCGCCATCGGCTACTCGGCGCTCTGGATCGCGCGGGAACTCAAGGCGGCAGGGCGCGGCAAACTCATCACCATGGAAATCCTGCCCGAACTCGCACGCGAGGCACAGGCCAACCTCAAGAAGGCGGGCCTCGAGGACTACGTGACGGTGAAGATCGGCGACGCCCGAAAGATGGTCAAAGACATCAAAGGGCCCATCGATTTCGTCTTTCTCGATTGCCATCCGCCGAACTACTATCCGTGCTTCATCGGCCTGGAAGACCGACTCCGACCCGGCGCCGTCGCCGTGGCCGACAACGCCGGCTACGGCGCGCGCGGCATGGCCGACTACACCAAACACGTCCGCTCCAAATACAACAGCCACATCGAATGGTTCGACATCAACCTCCCCTGGTCCAAGCGCGACGCCATCGAAGTAACCATCATCGAGCCGCCGAAGGCGAAGAAGGAGTAGGGGGAGAGGAGCGGTCGGCGCGCTGCAACGGCCTTAAACGCAGAGAACGCCGAGGACGCTGAGAACGGCGTCGATTTGGCGAAAGGCGGACGGGAACGGCGGGAGCCTGAAAGGCTCGGATTCGATAGCCTGGGGCAACGCCCCAGGTCACCAGGTACACCGGCCCAACACAAATCAAGCCCTGAAAGGGCGAGACAAGTCGGCGTGTGGCATGGTCATCCCGAAGGGTGACCATGTTGCGCCGCTCCCCGGTTGCCGCTTGCAGCCTGGCGCTTGTGGCTTCACTGGCCTGGGGGTCATGCTGCGCAGGGGGCCTGAATTAAGTAAGCCGTCCCCGGAATCCCCGAGTGAGCGCTACGAACTAGGTTTCTCAATCAGTGCGAGAACGTCCGTCAAGTCCTCGCGCGTGATCATTAGATTGCAGAGATTGCGCGGCCGGTCCGCTCCCTCGGTCATGACCGAGACGTGAAGGACCTCGCCAGCACCAATCCGGACCGAGCCCCCTTGAGAGAACTCAAGCCACCGACCCGACACGATGCATGGGACAGCGAAATCCCCGTGCTGCCGACGCCATCTTTGCCGCCATCGTTCCGGCATTTCACAGCCCCTTCCTGGGCCAACTGCCAATCAGACGGTTCTGCATAAGCCTAACGGCAGGCCTAGCCTGCCATTCTGGGGACGGCATTCTGGGGACGCAATACTGTTTTTCGAGCGGTCCGCTCGTACCAACCGTTCCATGCCGATACGCTAACACAAAAGGCCCCGCACGTCAAGGTCAATGACGCATCGGGATTGCAGGACGGGCGGATGG
>CAZEBQ010000241.1:0-6961 GCA_964510295.1 uncultured Anaerolineales bacterium
TACAGGTGCGGCGGGATGCTGTGGTAATGGAGCGGCCGCCCGATGCTGACGTGGTGCAGCACGTACGGAGCGCTCGCGTAGATGTCGTACCCGTACTTCCCGTACATGGCGATCGAGTCGCGATACACCATCTCGAAGAGCGGCACGGGCACGGCCCCGAGTTTCTTCAAGAGACCGGCGCTGTGATAGTACCGGCCGGAGACACCGGTCAGACCCTCGAAGAAGTCGGCGTGCGGGATGGCCCACTCGCGTCCGCACTCGCTGCCGAAACTGCCGAAGAGGTTGCGGGCGTAATCGGAGATGGCCTGCTTCCACTTCATGTCATCGAGGCGCGTCAATGGGTGCGCCTTCGAGAAATCCTCCTGGAGCCCTGCCGCGTAGGTCGTGTCGATGAAGTAGGAGTCAGCATCGGTCAATTTCTTGACGGCGGGGAGGTTCTGCGGCCGCTTCGCAAGTTCGAGCGCCATCTTCGAGTTCGTCAGGTAGGCCCGTCCGCCGGCCCAGCGTCCGCCTTTGGCCAACTGTCCGTCCGCGCGGCGCGTGATAACCTTTTCGTCCCACGACGGCGAGTCGCGGTAGATGTCCTGGTAGTTGTCGTGCAGGCTGAGGACGTAGCCGAGGCGACGGATGCGCCGGCAGCACGCGGCGAACGCCTCGCTGCCGCCGCACTCCGGCGCCGCCGGCAAAATGTCCGGGTGCTGGTTGTCGTACCCGCGATGGATCCAACCGCCCATGATAAACAGGACCCGGTCCAGCCGCAGGTCCCTCTTGAGGTGCTCGGCAATCCGGGCGGCCTCGTCGAACGTCCAGTTCACCTTGACCGATTCCTCCTTCGTGCTCTCCTCGTTCATCCGGCGCGTCAGCATGGACCAGAGTTTGTAGTTGACGGCGCCGAAGTACTTGGCGCGGTCGGGGTGGCCCTTGAGTTTCTCGTCCCACGTGACGAGCCGGCCCTTCTTCCGGGCAACGGCGCGGTACGCCTTCGCGATGGTAACGTAGTCGCCTTTGCCGAGAAACGAGACCCGCACGCGGCGGGCCGACTTGCACAGAACGAGCGAGAGGCTGAGGACCGGCCGGTCCTTCACGTCGCCCCTCTTGCCGGTGACCTTGCGCACCTCGGCCGCCGTGTACGGGTCATCCCACGTCACGAGGGCGGCGGCGCCGTTCTTGACGACGCCCACCATCGCCATGTGGCAGCCTTCGTAGGCGTACGTGTCGAAGGTGTGGGTGACCTTCCGCGCGCCCTCTGCGGGAACGATGAGCCCTTCGCGCACGGGCACGGCCACGTAGCCGCCCTCGGCGTCGGTCGTCCAGAGGGCGTCGTCGAGCAGTCGGATGCGCTCGACGGCGGCGGGGTCGGCGGCGTCCCAGGAAACATCCAGCGCGTTGCCCCCGTCGGCGCGAGCGACCGTGACGCGGACCCACTGGTCCCTGCGCTCGGGGACGGGACGGAAGGTCAGTTCCAGCGCGCTATCGTCTTTTTTTTTTACGTCGCAGCGGCCAAGGTCAAGGTCGCGCGGCTTGCCGTCCACCGTCATGCGGACCTGTCCGAAGCGCATCTGGTGGGGGTTGGAGCGCCACGTCACACCGCCCGCCGCATCCGCGATCTCATAGGCGCCGGTTGTTGGCGAAACGGAGAACCGCACCCCGCCCGCATCCAGACCGACGGGACCGGCGGCGCCGGCGGGGCCCGTCTCGCCGCGCGAGCCGGTGCTCTTTTTGCGAGAGGACTCGGGCTTGCGCACTTTGCGGACCGGATACGGCGGCTGGCTCCGCGTCAGCCGCGCCAGCAGCCGGAAGAAACCGTACTTGCGCACGCTCGAGACCGACCAGTTCGCCGGCACGCTCTGGTATCCCTCGTCGAAGCCCTCGCCCTGGCGGCGGTAGTCGAAGAATCCCCAGCCGGCGTACTCCGTGACGGCGGCCAGCATGTTGTTGTCGGGCTTCTCGAAATCGTAGTGGTCGTCTTCGTTGAACAGGATCGGTTTCTCGCCGGAGCCCATCCGGGTGCGCGTGTGCTTGACCATGCGCCGGATGCCGTCGGGCTCGTCCACCCCGTTGCCGTGGAGCAGGATGAAGTCGGCGGCCCGGATGATGTCGTTCGGCGGCAGCGCGCCGCCGCCCATGCTCACGCTGACCAGGAGCCGGCCGGCCGGGCTGTCGACCTTGCCCTCGCTCTGTTTCTGGACGCGTTCGATCAGTTCCTTGACACGTTTCTGTCCCAGGATCTCGTGGTCGTACTTTCGGATGTTGCACTCATTACAGATCTCGATGACAACGTTCTTATAGCCCTTCTCGAGAAGCCAGTCGGTGACGTTGTCGGCGGCCCGGACGACCGACCGCTCGTCCCACAGCCGCTCGTCCTGTCCGAAGTAGAAGTAACCGAGGATGACGACCATGCCCGCCTCGTCGGCCGCGTCGAGGATATTCACAAGGCGCGCCATGTAGTCGGCCCGCAGGCTGCCGTCCGACTCGAACGACGAGTTGTGCCACGGTTGAATCTTGCTGTAGCCCTCGGGGTTGCCGCCCTGGAGGTTCAGCGTAAAGGCCGCCAGGCCGTGGTATCGCCAGTAGCGCATGTTCTTGATGAACTCACCGGTGTTTCGCTCGGGGTCCCACGGTCCGTCGGGGTACTTCCACTTGGCGCGCGTCGCGGGGTTGCGGTCATCGAAGATGCCCTGGACCATCCGGGAGTTCATCAGAAGGCCTTCGATGGGGTACTTCTCTTCCTTGCTCTTATAGTAGGTGCGACCGCGGTACGTCGGCTGGCCGTTGATGTGGAAGGCCTTTTTGTCGATGCTGACGGTGGTCTTGCGCGCCGTCTCGTCGGACTCCTCCTCCAGGAGGGATTCATCCACCGTCACGGGTTCGGTCTCCTCCTCCTTGGGCGGCTCTTTGCGAGTCTGAGGCGGCCTGGACGGCCGGGGTCCGCGGGACCTGTCTCCGGGCGGTCTCTGGCCTCTGCGCGGCGGACCCGCTCCGGCGCACTCCCCCAGGAAAAAGCCCGGGACCAGCAGGACGGCCAGCAAGACCGGCGAGAATGAGCGTCGCATGGCAACCTGCCTTTCCACGGCTGACGTGTCCGTATCGAACCGATTCGGACGGCCGGACCGACGGACGTCTTGCGCACCCCCGGCCGCGGCAGGCGCACCTCGCCTGCCGCACATTCAAACACGACGCCACACCCGCTGGTTCCCCAGAAATCCGGCCTTGACAGCCCATCCGCACGGTGGTAGCCAGGAACACCGTCGCTGACTGAGGGTGCACCTCAAGAGCCGAGGGAGCCGGTCATGCCCGCAACGTGGCATCGATGCACGCGGACCGTCTTCGGCATCTGCCTGGCGGCGCTCGCGGTGGCGGCGGGGTGTGACAGAGAACCGTCGCCGGCCCCGCCGTCGGAGTCGCCACCGCCCCCGGCGCCGGTCGTGACTGAGATCCGGTTCGGCCCCGCGGACAAGTCCGTCACGATGTTCGGGCCAGACGGCAAACCGGCCGACCTGCGCAGCGACGTCGGCAAGGGCGTCGGCGGCGCCGGCGACTTCGCCTTCGACAACACCGCCGCCTCAGGGATGGGAGGCATCGGCGGCCACGCTCGGGGACCACGGCTCCTGCCGGGGAAAGACGCCCGGTTCGGCTCGTTCACGATCCAGGGCTGGTTCCGAGCACCGCCTGGCCGGACCATCGGCGGCGGGGCCGTTCTGGTGAGCCATCGCGCGGGGCACGGCGGCTTCGAACTGCACGCCAAAACCAACGGCACGCTCACCCTCTGGTTCGGCGACGGGACGACCGGCCACCGCGTCATCTCGCCGCAGGTCTACACCGAGAGCGGACAGTGGGTCTTCTTTGCCGTCACCTTCGCCGCCGCGACGAAGGCGGACCCGGAGAAGGGCATCGCGGCCGAGGTCGGCTGCGTCACCTTTTACAAGGGCACGGCCAGGACGGCGGTCCGCGAGGTGGACCGGGCCGAGACGTCCGCCTGGCCGCCCGCGAGCGGCGCCGGACTCGGCCCGCTGGCGATCGGCGCCCGGGCCGACGGCTCGCGTGCCTTCCAGGGACGGCTCGACAACATCCGCATCCACACCGCCCCCCCCGCGCTGCCGCCCGGCCGCCGGCACGCCGGCATCGTGAACCTGCCGGCCCTGGAGATCACCCGGCGGCGCGACCTCGGCCACCGCGCCGCCAACGCGCCCTGAACACGCCACCATCCGCCGGCCGCCGGACGCCTCCTGTTGGCCGCGCCGCGCACCCATGCCGGCGTCCCGGCTGCCATGCCCCCCGCCGCCGAACATGCTTTCGCCGGCGAACGCACGCTGCCCGAAAATGTAGGCCGCGGCCTGCCCCGGCATTCGACTACCACGGTTCGCGCGGTGGGCAATCTTGCCCACCGCGCCCCGGCCCGCCCCGCAACGCTACCCCAGGCGATTCCACTTGACCGACATAACATCTCGCATTAGAGTACGCCGATAACAGGAAGGGAAAGATCTCCGGGCACGGGGCTTGACCGAATTCGGTATGGCGTACCCAGAATTCAAGAATTCCAGAATTCGTTGTCGCAATAGGCGCGAAGTGGAGTGGCCAAAAAAGCGCTTGGGAGAGAGCACATGTCATCGCTTCAGGAGGAGTTCGTATGCCCTAAGTGCCTCCGTTACTTCGGCGGTGGGTACTTGCTGCGCTACCTGTTCCTTCCCAAGAAGGAGATAGTCCGACGGTGCCGGATAGCCGTCAAGTCGCACAGTCGGGCCTGTAGGCTTCCGTATACGCAGCTTGTGTGCAAAAGTGGGGACCTCCGAGTCTACTGTGTGACCGGCAGGTCACCAATGCGAGAGAGGCAGTATTCTGCGTGCGTCGCCACCACCATGGGCGCCAGCGAGGAAGTCCCGGGGGACAAAGTAGGCTGGTACTCACGTAGAGACCCTGAAGACGAAAGGGTTTTTAGACCGCACGCTTTTGTGCCGGTTCTGCGTGGCAGGACCGCAGGAATCCTGGTGGTCCGCTGGCGGGAGTGCTGGACATGCGATTGGAGGTCAGAGGAGCCTGTCTCCGCCGACCCCGTGGCACGATGGTGCGTGGGTAGGGTTTGGGTTGCCGACTCCTGCAGACGCCGTGGAGTGGCAAGTTCCACCGTCGCTGGGGCGGCTCAACACTTCGGAGTAGACGTCGCGGAGTTGGGGTGGCTCGCGCCATTCAGCACTAGCGGAAAAGCGCTGGTGCGGTCACTGGCTCCTCACAGAGTTCACCTCTGCCCGTCGTAGAGGCCTACGCTTTTGCGAGCAAGAGCGTGGGACCCGCCGCAGCACCCGGCGCCATCCGCGGCCACACGCCTGAAAACCGCCTGTCCCTCTTGACTTTCCGAAATCCTGAGGTATAGTCGGTGAGCGGGGAATCGACGGCCACGCACGTTCGGCCTGCCCGTGGCCCATACGGCCAGGGAGGGAACGGGCGTATCTGGCCCGTTTTGCGTAGTTACAATCTGAATCGCGTCGGCATTAGGGCGATTTCCGGGGGAGTGGCTCCACCGGAGTCGCCCTTTTTGCGCGCGGCCGCACGGTACGGAAAGGGCATGAAGATGAAAACGCGATGGCTGGTTCTTGGCATCTCGGCAATACTGACGATGTGGGCGACGCCAGCGGTGGCAGGCTGGACACAGGCCGCCAAAGTCCTCGCCGCAGATGGAGCGGCCGACAACTGGTTCGGCTGGTCGGTGTCGAGCAGCGGCGGTACGGCCATCGTAGGGGCAACGGCCAACGATAACAACGGCTCGTGTTCCGGTTCGGCGTACGTCTTCAAGGACACCGGCACGGGCTGGACACAGACCGCCAAACTCCTGGCTGCAGACGGAGCGGCCGACGACTGGTTCGGCTGGTCGGTCTCGATCAGCGGCGACACGGCCATCGTAGGGGCACGGTGGGACGATGACAACGGCTCGTATTCCGGTTCGGCGTACATCTTCAAGGACACCGGCTCGGGCTGGACACAGGCCGTCAAACTCCTAGCCGAAGACGGAGCGGCCGAGGACTGGTTTGGCGAGTCGGTCTCGATCAGCGGCGGCGCCGCCATCATTGGGGCATACGGGCACGATGACAACGGCGCGAACTCCGGTTCGGCGTACATCTTCAAGGACACCGGCTCGGGCTGGACACAGGAGGCCAAACTCGTGGCCGCAGACGGAGCGGCCGGGGACTGCTTCGGCTACTCGGTCTCGATCAGCAACGGCACGGCCATCGTAGGGGCACACTACGACGATGACAACGCCACCAATTCCGGTTCGGCGTACATCTTCCAGGACACCGGCTCGGGCTGGACACAGCAGGCCAAACTCTTGGCCGAAGACGGAGCGGCGAGCGACTTGTTCGGCCGGTCGGTCTCGATCAGCGGCGGCACGGCCATCGTCGGGGCAGACTGCGACGATGACAACGGCGATGATTCCGGTTCGGCGTACATCTTCCAGGACACCGGCACGGGTTGGACACAGGCCGCCAAACTGTTGGCCGACGACGGAGCGAAGCTGGATTACTTGGGCGAGTCGGTCTCGATCAGCGGCGGTACGGCCATCGTCGGCGCAGCCTGCAACGATGACAACGGCTCGAAGTCCGGTTCGGCTTACATCTTCCAGGACACCGGCTCGGGCTGGACACAGGAGGCCAAACTCCTGGCCGCAGACGCAGCGGCCAACGACAGGTTCGGCCTCTCGGTCTCGATCAGCGGCGGCATCGGGCTCGTCGGCGCGCCCTGGCACGACGAAAACGGCTCCAACTCCGGTTCGGCGTACATCTTCACGCCCGAACCGGCAACGCTTCTATTGCTGTGCGGCGGTGCGGCGGCCGTTATCCTCAACCGGAAGCGCAAACCCTGACAGCCACCCCAGGTTGCACATTCCGCAATCCGCGTTCAAAGCCGTTGCCGTTCGCGTTTCGCCAGATTGACGGCGTTCTCTGCGTTCCGCTCCCTTGCGGTCGCGGCT
>CAZEBQ010000242.1:0-6905 GCA_964510295.1 uncultured Anaerolineales bacterium
AGGCCCGAGGTGCATCCATTGCCGCTCAGCGGAATCGAAGAGATAGCCCCTGTTGTCGGCGGTCTTGCCCTCCACCCAGAGTTGGAAGGCGAAACCGGTGTCCACGGTGGCGTAATGCCAGACGCGGTCTCCCACGGTCGGCGCCCTAATCGCCGGCAGGTAACGCGGCGCGAGCGCGTCGAGATGCTTCGGGTAGAACCGGTATTCGCGCCGGTACCTCTCCAGTGCCGCAACGATCCTCTTGCCGCGCAACTCCGTCTCGGCGACGCTTGCCTCGGACCAGTCCTCGGAGAACTCGTGACAGCCTGCCAGGAGGCACGCCAGCAGCGCCGCCGCCGCGCCCCGGCCGGCCAGTTTCAGCCACTCTCGACGCGTGGTCGGCTGCATGTGTGCCTCCTTGTGTATACGGCCCGGTGGCATGGTCACGCTTGCCTGCCATGGGCCCGACGGGCAACGCGGCGGGCAAGCCCGCCGGCTAACTGCCACGTGCGCGGGTGCATCAGGCGTACGGATCGAGGGCCACCTTCATGGCTTCGCCGCGGCGCATCAGGTCGTGGGCGGCGTTGACTTCCGAGAGCGGCATCGTGTGGGTGATCATGCGGCCGAAGTCCTCCAGGCGCCGTTTCATCAGGTCCAGCGCCCGCCGCGTGTGCCGCGTGTGACTGACCCAGACGCCGACGTACTTGAGGTCCGGCCTCACCAGGTCGGCAAAGGGGTCCCACTGCATGACCCCGCCCGGCTGACCGAACCCGGCCGTGATGTACCGCCCGCCGTGGCGCACGAGGCCCAGGCCCTCCCGGACGGCGTCGGCCACCCCGACGGCCTCGTACACGGCGTCGGCCCCGCGACCGTCGGTCAGGTCCTTGACGGCCTCGGCCCGCTCGTCGGCGTTCGTCTCGCTGATATTGAGCGTGTGGGTTGCGCCGAAACGCCCGGCGAGGTCCAGCCGGGCGCCGGCCAGGTCGAGCGCGACGATTTGCTCGGCGCCGCAGTCGCGCGCCAGGGCCACCATGAAACATCCGAGCGGCCCAACGCCCTGGACGACGACCGTCTCGCCGCCGGTCGGCTCTAGAAAATCGAAGGCGTGAGCCGCCGTCGACCCGCTGCACGAGGCGGTCACGAGCGTCTTGTGATGCTCGGCCGGCACGTCGTCGATCGCGAAGATGTCGGTCCGGGCGTCGAGCGGCAGGTACTGGCTGTAACATCCGCCCACGTGCGGCGGCACATCGCAGCCGCGATGGATGCCGTAGACGAACCGCTCGCGGCACAGGTGATGCTCGCCGCTTCGGCAGAAGAAGCACTTGCCGCAGACCACGCCCCGGTTCCACAGGACGGGTTGGCCGACCGTCAGGGGCCGGCCCTCGACGTCGGTCTTCTCTCCGCAGATGTCGGCCACTTCGCCAACGCCCTCGTGACCCAGGATAATCGGCAGGGGGGTGCGCGGGTCCTCGCCGGAGGCCATGTGCAGGTCCGACCCGCACACGCCCGCATAGGTCACCTTGACGAGGACCTCGCCCTCGGCAAGCGGCAGCAGGTCGAACTCCCTCGCCTCAAGGGGCGCCTTGAACGCCGTCAACACCTGGGTCTGCGTCTTCATCGCGGATTTTCCCACATCCACGTCGCGCAGCATGAAGAAGGCTCGCCGAACCACCGTTGCCGTTGGCGGCAGGGCCGAACGGTATGGGGTCGGCTGCTACCTGGCCGGCTTTGTCTGCTGCAGCAGTTTTCTGCCGCGCCGGGCGACGAGTTTGTTGGCCGTTGCCTTGACCACCTGCTGCATGGCCTTGTTGACCTCGGCCGGATGGCGTCCGACGATCTTCTCGGCGATGCCGACGGCGGCCATACTGGCCTCTTCCGTCAGGCCTTTCGTATCGAGGTCCTGCATGACGAGGTTCAGGGCCTCGAGCAGGGGGATGCTGCCGAGCGCCGCCAGGGCGACCTTCTTCTCCTGATTGCGCTTGGCCTGGCCCATGGCCGCTTTGAGGGAGGCCAGTTTCTGCGCGGCCGGAACGTTCTGCATCGGAATCAGACGCATCCACCCGCGCAGCGCCAGCACCTTGATCGTCGCATCGGTGCTTGTCCTGGCAAGCCGGGCCACGTCGGGCAAGGCGGCCACCGTCTTCCACGCACACAGGGCGCGGAGGGCCGTGCCGCGGACCTCGGCATTCGATTCCTTGGCGGCCGCGCGGACCGCGCCGAGAGCCTTGGCGCCGCCCACCGAACGCAGGACCCGAAGCAACGCGAGTTTCGGCTGAACGGGCGCCTTCGCGAGCGCCGCACAGAGCGCGGCGGCGCAGGCCGGTGACGCCACGGCGGCCCTGATCGTCAACGTGTCGTTCTCATTGATGGTTTGGACGTGGGTCGTCCCCTCCACCGTGTATTCCACGCGGAGTTTCTTCGGAGTGCCCTGGGCAGGGTCGCCGAAGTTGGTGTTGGACGCATCCACCGTAAGCGTACCCGCCTTCACGATGGCCGCGACCTTCTTGGTCACGTCCTTCACAGCGCCGCCGGCCAGGTCGCCGTAGACGGCCTTGCGGATGACGACGTTGCCGACCACAGGCCGGGCCCCGCGCATGCAGGTGGCGGCCAGCGCGGTTTCGGCCACGCCGGCCTCCTCCGGCGACTTGGCCTTCATCAGCAGGCCGATCATGGCCTGGAGTTCGTCGGTGCCCGCCAGGCCGCCGAGGACCTTGAGGCTGGCGACGCGGACCGACTGGTCGCTGTCTTCGGCCGCCTTCAAGAGGTCGGCGACGGCGCCGGCCACGCGGCGTCGGCCGAGCAGTTCAACGGCGACGCGGCGGGTCTCGGCGTCGGGCGACTTGAGCATCGCCGCGACGGCGGCGTCGGCCTTCGGACCCGACAGTGCGGCCAGGTTCTCCTGGGCGGCCTGGGCCACTTCGGCGTCGGCGTCGCTCATCAACTTCAGGAGCAGGGGGGCGGCGGCGGCATCGCCGATCATCGGCAGGGCACGGATCGCCGCCACGCGGACGGATTTCTCGCCGGTCTTGGCGGCGGCGGACAGGGCGGGCATCGCGGCGGCATCCCCGAGGTTGCCGAGCGTCTGGATGATCAGGATCTTCTTGTCGCCGGCGAGTTTGCCCAGTTCGCCCGCCAGGGCCTGTGCCACCTCGGTCCCCGACATCTCCATGGCCGCCCGGGCGGCGGCTGCGACCAGGATGTGGTCGTCGCCGCGAACGGCCTCGACGAGCAGCGGCAGGCCTTGCTTTCCGCGCACGAGGATCGCCCCTCGGAGCCCGCCCGCACGAACCTGGTGCGGCGCCTTCGTCGTGCCGCGCAGCCGGTCGTAGATGGCCAGGGCCTCGTCCTGCTTGCCTGAGGCCGACAGCGTCTCGGCGCAGCGGAACAGGCCTTCGTAGAACGCGACCTGGTTGGCGTGCGGCGTCTTGGGCAGGGCGGCGGTGAGCGCTTTGGCGGCCGATGAGGTGCCGATCTTGCCCAGGGACCGGGCGGCGGCCTGGGCCACGTCGGCGTCGGCGTCGCCCAGAAACCTGGTCAGCAAGTCGACGGCCTTAACGTCGCGCCGCACGCCGATGCTGCCGATGACGCCGACCAGCGGCCGGCCTTTGAGGTGGCCGAGGGCGTCGCGAAAGGCCTCGTCCACCGACGGGTCGGGGATCGTCTCGATCGCGTAGCGGATCATGTGCGAGAGTTCCTTGTCGGCGAGCAGCGGCGCCAGGGGCGCGACGGCCTTGCGGGTGGCGATGCGCGCCAGGAGTTGGCAGGCATCGGCCTTTTCTTTGCGGGAGGCGTTCGACGTGACGACGGCGATCAGTTTCGCCTCCTGGACCCTGTTGGCGGATTGGGCGGCTTGCCCGATGGTCGCGGCGAGGGCGGTGAGCATGAGCGCGGCCGCCAGAACGTGAAGCGTTGTTGACCTTGGCATGGTAGGTTTCCCTTTCGGGTCTGAATGGTTTGTCAGATGATCCAGGGTTCCCGCATGGCGCGCGACCGGAGGCGGTTGGCCTCGGCGTCGCCCACGAACTCCTCTTTGACGGGGTCGTATTTCATGTCGCGCTTGAGCCACATGCAGATGTTGGCGGCGTGCACGGCGGTCATGGTCCGGTGCATCACAACGGGGTTCGCGACGGTCAGTTGCCGCGACTTGACGCAGTCGAGGTAGTTGCGCATGTGGTTCAAGGCGCGCCCGGTTCGTGCGGTGTAATCGCCGACGATCTTCTTGTAGTCGGCCAGGAATGCGGGGTTGGAGCCGTCGGGCTTGGGGTAGCCGTCGGCCGCCGCCACCCATCCTTCGGGTCCGTCGAATCGCATGCCGCACGAGCCCCGCCAATACTGGTTGCCGCGCGACAGGATCATCTTCACGCCGCTGGCGAACGTGGTGACCATGCCGTCGCCGCTCGTATTGTTGACGTACTGGTAGTGGACGGGCGAGGTGTCAAGGGCGCCGAGTCCGGCCTGGGCCTGTGCGAAGGTGTGTGCGCCCCACTCGCCGATGCAACTGGTGTGGAAATCGTAGTGGCCCCGCCAGCCCCCCCGGATGTAGGCCCGGTTGAACGGTCGCCACGGACACGGTCCGAGCCACGCGTCCCAGTCCACCTCATTCTTGGGCGGTTCGGGTTCGGCGGGCAGCCAGTCGTGCCGCATCTCGGCCGCATCCCACGGGGCGATGTGGGCGTAGGCCGTGTGCACCTTGCCGAGCCGGCCCAGGCGGACCATCTCGAAGCAGAACACGAAGTTGCCTTGGCTCAGGCGCTGGGTGCCGGTCTGGTAGACGCGGCCGTACCGCCTGGCGGTCTCGACGACGGCCTGGCCCTCGGCGATGGTCATGCAGGAGGGCTTCTCGGTGTAGACGTCCTTGCCCGACCGCATGGTCAGGATCGACGCCAGGGCGTGCCACCGGTCGCCGGTGGCCATGAGCACGGCGTCGATGTCGGTGCGCTGGGCCAGGAACTCGCGGATCTCCGGGTACACCGCACAGTCGGAGTTGCCGTATCGCTGGTCCACCGTCTGCTTGACCTTCTCGCGCGACGCTCGCTGGGCATCGCAGATGGCGACGAACTGCACGTCCTTCTCGGGCAGCATCCACCGGAGGTCGCTCATGCCGCGGCCGCGCAGGCCGATACCGCCTGCCACGATGCGTTCGCTTGGAGGCACGGCGCCGTCGCGTCCCAGTGCCGACGTGGGAATGACGGCGGGCGCCGCCAGCGCCGCACCGGCGGCGGCGGCCGTCCTGAGAAACCCTCGCCGCGTCAGCGTCGCCGGCGGCGAGTCGTTCGTCTGACGTCTTGGTTCGACCATCGTGTTTGTCTCCTTCAGGTCGGGGTGTCCCATGTGACTGTCGGCCGGCGGACCGGTGCAGGCCGGTCCGATGATTCTACCGTCTCGCCGAGCCTTGGCAAGGCTGCAATTGCGCCCGGGCGCCGGTGGGTGAGCCCACGGATTATGGCAGGCGTCACGGCACGGGGATGAACTTCACGCAAACCGGCATCGGCACGTCGGCGGCCGCGCCGGCCGGGCTGAGGCCGCCCGTCTTCCGGTCGATGCGGAAGACCACGACGTTGCCCGAGTTCCGGTTGGCCACCAGGAGGTAGGCCCCGGTGGGGTCGATGCCGAAGTTGCGCGGCCATTTGCCCAGCGTCGACTGGTGACCCAGGGGTTGGAGTTTGCCGGTCTCGCTGCTGGCGGCAAAGATGGCGATGCTGTCGTGACCGCGGTTCGAGCCGTACACGAAGCGGCCGCTGGGGTGCACCTGGATCTCGGCCGTCGAGTTGCGGCCGTCGAATCCGGCCGGCAAGGTGGAAAGCGTCTGCACCTCGGCGAGCGCGCCGCGCCCGGCGTCGTAGGCGAAGGCCGTGACGGTGGACCCCATCTCGTTGATGACGTAGACGAACCGTCCGTTGGGATGGAACGCCAGGTGGCGCGGTCCGGCCCCCGGCGCCACCGAGGCCGACGGCGGATCGTTGGCCGCCAGAGACCCCTTGGCGGAATCGAAGCGGTAGAGGAGAATCTTGTCCAGGCCGAGGTCGGCGGCCAGGGCGAATCGGCCGGCGGGATCCAGGTTGATGGAGTGGGCGTGAGGGCCCTTCTGGCGATTCGGATTCGGCCCCGACCCCGTGTGCTGGATGAAGGCCGTCGCTTCGGCCAGGCGTCCGTCTTCGCCGATGGGCAGCGCGCAGACGCTGCCGCTGCCGTAGTTGGCCGCCAGCACGTGTCGGCCCGTCGGGGCCACCGAGAGGTGGCAGGCCCCGGTCCCGCCGGTGGGCTGTGTGTTGAGCAGCGTCAGTTTGCCGGTGTCCGTCGCAACGGCGAAGGCGACGACGGCGGCGGCCCGCTTTCCCTTGCCGCCCTGGATCTCGCTGACGGCGTAGAGAAACTGCCGGTTGGGATGGACGGCCAGGAACGACGGGTTCGTGGTCTCGCCGGCGAGTTCGGCCGGGCTGAGCGACCCCGACGCCAGGTCCAGACGCAACTGGTAGATGCCCTTGCTCTTGGCGCCGGTGTACGTGCCGACGTAGACCCGCATGGCCCGGGGCGCCGAGCCCGTGCCGCCGTCTACCTGGCGTGCGGCGGCGCCTGAAAACAGGAGCGCTGCCATCGCCGGCACCGCTACCCAGGCCGCCATCGCGGCCAGACCGACCGTCAACCGATGCGGTGTCGTGACCATGTCCACGGCGATCCTCCGAAGGAAGGCGTTGCCCACGCGCATCGCGGGCCTGTCCCACGATTCTACCGTGTCTGCGGGCCCAGGCAAGGCTGCTGTCGGGCGAGGCTGGGGGAAAAGGAGGAGTTGGGTCTATATTCTATACAAAACCCGCCGTCTGGTTTTGTATAGAATGCCGTGCCGCTTGCTCCGCAGGGTCCCGGTGCCCGAATGTTTTGCTGATCAAACGGGAACGGCCCCGTTTGATCGCAAAAGTAGACCCAAC
>CAZEBQ010000243.1:0-6903 GCA_964510295.1 uncultured Anaerolineales bacterium
CGAGGGCGACTGCACGGCCCAAGGGCCGTGCCACCCCGCTAAACACGTACGGGCAAGACTGCCCGCCGCGCTGAGGGCATGGTCGTACGCGGCGGCCTGGGAAGGCCGCCGCGCGGCAGGAAGGCAAACAGGCCGGGTGCCACGCTTTTGCTTGCAAGAGTGTGTTCCCCAAGGCGCCGAGGGCGCATGCTTTCGCGAGCGAAAGCATGGCACCCGCCGCCCCGCCGATCCTTCCATGGCGGTACGCGGCGGCCTGGGAAGGCCGCCGCGCGGCAGGAAGGTTGATGGCGTAAGACCAGGCGCACAGGCAGAAAGGCCCTACCGATGGCATCCGAGAGACCGAACGTGCTTTGGATCATGGCCGACCAACTCCGCGGGCAGGCGCTGGCGTGCTACGGCGATCCCAACGCCCGGACACCCACCCTCGACCGCCTGGCGGCCGAGGGCGTCGCCTGTGACATGGCCGTCAGCCAGTGCCCCGTCTGCATGCCCTTCCGGGCGGGGATGGTCACCGGGCAGCATAACCACGTCCACGGACTGCGCGTGCACGGCGATTTCCTCAGGCCCGACCGCCGCACCGTGGCCCACGCCTACCGGGAAGCGGGGTACCGGACCTCCTACGTCGGCAAACTTCACCTGGCCGGCACGAACAGCAACTGGACCACGGGCGAGGAGTTCTGGGTCCACCCGGACATGCGGGCCGGGTTCGAGGACTTCTTCGGCTTCGACATCTCGAACCACTATTACAACACCCATTACTGCACGGGCGGCACGTGCAAGGGCATCAAGATCGAGGGGCACCAGACCGGCGGCCTGACGGACTTGGCGATCGCGTACCTGTCGGAGACGGCCTTCCCGTCGGGGCGGCCGTGGTTCCATGTCCTGAGTTACGAGGCTCCCCATCCGGGCGGGGGCAACGGTGCGAACCAGTACATGCCGTTTCCCTCGCCGCCCGAGTTTGAGGCGCAGTTCGACCCCGCCGACCTCCACCTTCGTCCGAACGTTCCCGACCCGCAGGATGCAGACCTGCGCCGGAAGACGGCGGGCTACTACGCCATGATCGCCCAACTCGACCACCACATCGGCCGCGTGCTCGCTCTTCTCGCGCAGGCCGGGCAGGCGGAGCATACGCTGGTCGCCTTCCTGTCGGACCACGGCGAGATGCTGGGCAGCCACGGGCGGTTCAACAAGGAAGTGGCCTACGATGAGTCCATCCGCATCCCACTTATCCTGCGTCTGCCGGGCGTCATCCCCTCGGGCAAACGCTACGACGGAATCGTGAGCGGCATCGACATCTACCCCACCTGCGCGGGGGTGTGCGGCGTCGCGGTGCCGCCGGACGTCCAGGGGTTGGACCAGTCCGCCGCCGTCTGCGGACGGGCCGAACCGCCGCGCGCCGAGGCCCTCATCCAATGGCTCGGCCAGACGCGCTACGGCTGGGGCGACTATCCCTACCGCGCCATCCGGACGGCCCGGTGGACCTACTGCGTGAGTTCCCGTGACGCCAACGACCGTCACGGCGGCTTCTTCCGCCTCCTGTTCGACAACCACGAGGACCCGTATCAGTTGGCCAACCTGTTCGGCCGGCCCGAGGCCGCGCTTGTCCAGCGCGACCTGCACGCCCGGTTGTGTCAGGCGATCCGCGCTTCCGGCGAGGACCTGCCCGAGTTCGTGGCGGAGGTGTCGGCCGGCCTTACCCCTTCGCGCCGCGGAGGATGAGGCGGTCCTTCGTCCAGTGGTCGCGGTACCACGTGCAGGTCTCGAAGGTGTCGTTCAGGGACGCCATCCTGGCGGCAAGCATGTCGCGGAACCGGTCCATGGTGGCCTTGTGGGCGGGGTCGGCTGAAAGGTTCGTCATCTGGTACGGGTCGGCGACGTTGTCGAAGAGCCGTTCCGCCCGGTCGCGTCGGTAGATGGCGTAGGTGTAGCGTTTGTCGCGCAAAGCCCGCCATTCGTGACCGTCCTGCCAGGCGGCGCACGCCCCGTTGTTCTGGAGGAAGGCGGCGTCGGGCTCGGGCCCGGTCCGGCCGAGGGCGCAATGGGCGAGGTTCATGCCCTCGACGCCCTTTGGGATCTCGAGGCCCGCCAGCGACAGCAGCGTGGGCATGATGTCCACCGTTGAGATGGGTGCGTCACAGACGGTGGCGGCAGGGACCCGTCCGGGCCACCGCACGAGCAGCGGCACGCGTGCCGCTTCCTCATAGAAGATGTTCTTGGCCCGGCGGCCGTGGGCGCCGAACATTTCGCCGTGATCGGAGGAGAAGACGAGGATCGTGTTCTCGGCCAGGCCGGCCTTGTCGATGGCGGCGAGCAGGCGGCCGAGGTTCCAGTCGAGGTTGGCCGTCATCGCGTAGTACTGCCGCCGCCAACTCGCCAGGCTCTTGCGCTGCTCGGGGCCCAGGCGCCCCCACCCGTCGGCATACGGATCGTTGGTGGGCTTGTAGTTGGGCGGGTTGGCCAGCGCGGCGTCCTGGAACATCTTGCGGTATGTCGCCGGGACGTTGCTCGGCGACCACGGGTCGTGGGGCGTGCCGTAGGAGAGGAACAGGCCGAACGGCTTCTCGGACCTGGCCGCCTTCTCCAGAAACGCGATCGCCAGGTCGGTCTGGCCGTCGGGCTCGTACACCCCGTCGCCGTAGGAGGTCTTCTCCGGCGAGTCGGTGTGGTAGTAGGCGCGATAATAGACGTGATGGAAGTTGTAGGCGGCCCAGTATCCGTCGAAGCCGAGCCGGTTCGGCCCCGGCGGCACGAAACTGTTCTTGGGGTCGTTATGGTTACCCAACTCGTTGGCGTAGAGGTGCCACTTGCCGATGTAGCCGGTCTCGTAGGCGGCGCGCGTCAGGACGTGGCCGGCGCACTGGTGGTCGGTCCGTATGCGGAGTTCGTTGATGACCATGCCGGTGCTGGTGGCGTACTTGCCCGTCAGGAGCGAGGCCCGATGGGCGGCGCAGACGGGGGTGTTCGAGACGGCCTGGCGGAAGTTGACGCCCTGGGCGGCAAGTGAGTCGAGGTTCGGCGTCCTGGCGTCCTCGTCGCCGGCGTATCCGCACCGCGAGTACCCGAGTTGATCGGCGAAGACGTAGATGAGGTTGGGCCGTCTCGCCGCTGCGTCCTTGCCCGTTGCCGCCCGGGCTGCCGCCGCCGGCCGCGCCGCCACGCCCATCGCGGCCGCGCCGAGGGCCGCCGTCTTCAGAAAGTCACGCCGATCGCATCCGCTCATGGGGGAACCTCCCTGTTATCCCGGAACGACATGGCCGCATTATAGCAGCGCACCAAGACCGTTGACAACCGCGCCCGAGGTGACCGGCGCCGGGGTCTCACCCCTGTCGGCGACGGAGCAGCCCGGCGGCCAGGCCGACCGCCAGAAGGGCGAGCGCGGCCGGCTCGGGGGTATGGACGATCTGGAGGGCATTGACGGCCACCGAGCCGCCGCTGCCGTCAACAACCTCGACCGTCAACGTGAAGGCGTCGCCCGTCAGGTCGCGGAAGCGGACGTAGTTGCCGCCCGGGCCGGCGTCTTCCACAAAGGCGCCGTCGAAGTGGGTCCCCGCGCGGTCGGTCCCGACGAGCACGTGGTTGCCGATCGCGTACGTTCCCGCCCAGTCAACCGTGGGGTTCCAGGCGTCGAAGTAGACGAGGACGTCGTACAGGCCGCCCGGCCGCCCCGTGTCGAGGCCCCAGACGGTCACCGTGATGGCCTCGTCCACCCGCCGCGACACGTGGCCGCGCATCAGCCGCCTGTCCCCGGGCGTGTTGGCGATGCCGAGGTAGTCGGCCTCGGACCGCCACTGGACGCCGGCGCCGGTGACCGTGCCCGTCTCGTCAACCAGTGCCGAGAGCGTGCCGACGCCGCCCGAGGCGTTGTTCCAGTTGGCCTGGACCACGGCGCCGGCCGTCTCGGCGGGGTCCATGACGGAGTCGGAGTAACTCGCCCGTCCGACGAAGTTGACGCCGATGACGCCGGCGCAGGCCGTGCCGCAGACCACCAGCGCTGCGGCAACCAGCGCAGCAACGAGTACGATTGGACTCAGGCGGGAAGCCGGCACGGGCGCGCCCCCGCACGCCGGAGGCCAAAGGTCGTTCTCCCCCGGATTTCCCCCGCGTCTGCCGTCGAGTCTCCCCGACTCAACTGCAGCGACCTTGAACGCCGATGAGTATACAATCAGGAACGGGCGGGAGGCAAACGGAAAACGCTCCGCCTCGCCTCGGGCAACGCGTGCGCCGGCTTTGCTTTGACAGTCCTCCTGCCGGCCGATAGAATCGCCGCCTGATGCGGGAGCAACTGCGGAAGGATACCCTCTATGAAGCGAATCGGTATGGTGCTGACCCTGGCCGCCCTGGCCCTCGGATGCCATCGGCAGGAGGCCCTCCGTCATTACGGGACGGGGTACCTGGCGATGGAGGCGGGCCAGATCGAGAAGGCCCTCAAGGAGTTTGAGGCGGCCCTTGAGTTCGACCAGACGTTGGCCATGGCCCACGTCGGACTCGGCGACGCCTACCGCGAGCAGGGCCAATTCGAGAAGGCCGTCACGCCGTACAAACGCGCCATCCGGGCCGAACCGTATGAGTTCACGTACCATTACCGTCTCGGCCGGGTCTACCAGGCGCTGGAGCGCGACACCGACGCCGCCGGCACCTACGAGACCGTCATCGACCTGAACCCCGACCACACGCCGGCCTACGTGAACCTGGGCGTGGTGTACTTCCGGCTGGGCGAGTTGCCGAAGGCCCGGACCAGTTGCGAGCGGGCGACCGAACTCGACCCCCTCCACGCCTTCGCCTGGTCGAACCTGGGGGCCGTCTACGATGCCCAGGGCGATACCTACCGGGCCCTGACCGCCTACCAGAGGAGCATCGAACTCGACCCGAACCAGGGGCCCGTGCACGTGAACCTCGGCACGGCCTACCTGAGGCAGGGCCGGTACGACATGGCGCTGGAGGAACTGAAGAAGGCCGCCGAACTCGACCCCGACTCGCCCATCGTCCGCAAACGCCTCGCCTACGTGTACACCAGGCAGAAGTACTACGGCGCCGCCATCGAGCAACTCCAGCCGCTCCTCGAAAAACAGCCCGATGACTGGGAGTCGCGCAACAGCCTGGCCGCCATCTACATGATCCTGTACCTGAGGCGGCCCGAGCAGGACCGCGTCCGCCAGAGCGCCCTGGAACAGTGGCACAAGAGCCTCGAAACGAACCCCTTCCAGCCGACCATCCGCAACCAGGTGAAACGCTGGGCGACGCCCGTCAAACCGCCCGCGCCGACCAAGACGCCCAAGCCGGCGAAACCCAAGGCCAAGCCGAAGCCGCCTACGCCGACCGGTTAGCCGCCGCGCTTGCGCGGCGCGTGCCGTCCGTAAGACCGAGGAATCGCTTTGCCCATGACGGACCCCGCCGCCGTCCGAACCCGCATCGCCCCCAGCCCCACGGGCGAGCCGCACATCGGCAACATGTACATCGCCCTCGTCGACTGGGCCGTGGCCCGTCAGGCGGGCGGGCAGTTCATCCTGCGCGTCGAGGACACCGACCGCACACGCTTCGTCGAGGGCGCCGAGCGCCTGTTCATCGAGGCCCTCCACTGGCTCGGACTCGACCACGATGAAGGACCCGACGTGGGCGGCCCCGTCGGACCGTACCGTCAGAGCGAACGCCTCAACCTGTACCGCGAGCAGGTCGAACGCCTCCTCGAGAGCGGCCACGCCTACCGGTGCTTCTGCACCCCCGAGCGGCTTGCCGAGGTCCGCAAGAGCCGCCAGAAGGCCGGTCAGGACACCGGGTACGACCGCAAGTGCCGCAACATGGCCGACGCCGAGGTCAAGCGGCTGCTGGACGCCGGCGAGCCACACACCGTCCGCCTGGCCGTGCCGCTCGAAGGCCGGACACGCTTCATCGACGCGCTCCGCGGGCCCATCGTCATCGACAACCGCGAGGTGGACGATCAGGTGCTCTTGAAGAGCGACTCGTTCCCCACGTACCACCTGGCGGTCGTGGTGGACGATCACCTCATGGGCGTGACGCACGTCATCCGGGCCGAAGAGTGGATCGTCTCGACGCCCAAACACGTGCTACTGTATGAGGCCCTCGGATGGGACCCGCCCCGGTTCCATCACATGCCGCTCATCCGCAACCCGGACCGCTCGAAACTCTCGAAGCGCAAGAACCCCACCAACGTCCTGTGGTACCGCGAGCAGGGGTATCTGCCGGAGGCCGTGGTCAACTTCCTCGGCATGCTCGGCCACTCGATGCCCGACGGGCGCGAGGTCTTCACGCGCGACGAGTTTCTCGCCGAGTTCTCCTGGGACCGCGTCGCGACGACCGGCCCGGTGTTCGACATGGACAAGTTCGAGTGGCTCAACGGCATGTGGATCCGCCGCCTCTCGCCCGAGGCGCTCGCCGAGCGGCTGCGCGACGAAGGCTTCATGCCGGAGGGCCTTGCGGCAAAGTACGCCGACGACCAGATCGTCGCCATCGTCACGCTCATGCAGGAACGGTTGAAGAAACTCTCACAGTTCGCCGAAGGCGTCGGCTTCTTCATCAATCGCGAACCGTACGACGCCGGGGACCTCATCCCGACGAAGGGCAAGAAGCAGACGCCCACCCGCACCGGTTCCGAGACCCTCGCGGCCCTCGAAAAGATGCACACGGTGCTGGCCGACATGACCGACTGGCAACCCGCCCCGATGGAAACGGCCTTGCGCGGCCTGGCCGAGAAAATGGGCTGGAAGCCGGGCGAACTGTTCATGCCCCTCCGCGTCGCCGTCACCTGCCGCCGCGTCTCCACGCCGCTGTTTGAGACGATGGAGGTCCTCGGCAAGGACGAGTGCCTCGTGCGGCTGGCCGCAGCGGTGGAAGCGGCTCGCACCCTGGCATGACGCGCGGGCCCCGCCGCCCGTCCGGCTATGGCAA
>CAZEBQ010000244.1:0-1285 GCA_964510295.1 uncultured Anaerolineales bacterium
TCGGCCTGCCGCCTCGCCGGACACGACGATTGGCGGCTGCCGACCATCAAGCAACTGTATTCGCTGATCCTCTTCAGCGGCATGGACCCTGATCCCCGGAGCGCCGGTTCCTCGAAGCAGCGTCCCTTCATCGATACCAACCACTTCGTGTTCCAGTACGGTGATGCGGCGAAAAACGAGCGCATTATCGATTCACAATACGCGACCTCGACCCAGTACGTCGGCAAGACCATGCGGGGCAACGATACGATGTTCGGCGTGAACTTCGCGGACGGTCGTATCAAGGGGTATCCGATAAGTCACCCGGGCCGCTCGGGCAGAACCAAAAGATACTACGTCATGTATGTGCGCGGCAATACCGCGTACGGAAAGAATCAGTTTCACGACAACGGCGACGGCACCATCACCGACGGTGCAACCGGGCTTACCTGGATGAAACGCGATAGCGGACATCTCAAGGCCGGCGAGAACCGGGACGGGAAACTGAACTGGGAGCAGGCGCTCCATTGGGCCGAGAACCTGGAGTATGCCGGACATTCGGACTGGCGTTTGCCCAATGTCAAGGAACTCCAGAGCATCGTCGACTACACACGCTCGCCCTCCACAAGCAAGTCGGCTGCCATGGACCCGATCTTCGAGGTCACGTCCATCGCCAATGAGGGCGGCAAAAAAGACTATCCGTTCTATTGGAGCAGCACCACGCACACGCGCCTCCACAGCGGCGCTGCCGCATCCTATGTCGCGTTCGGTCAATCGCTTGGCTGGATGCAGAGTTTCCGAGGAGGGCGCCAATTGATGGACGTCCACGGCGCCGGCTCCCAGCGCAGCGATCCGAAGGCCGGCGATCCGTCGCGATTCCCGTACGGTCGCGGGCCGCAGGGCGATGTGATTCGCATCTATAACTTCGTCCGCGCGGTTCGAGGTGGCAAGGCCACGCCGAAAACCAGCGGTCCGAAGGTCGAAATGACGGAGGCGCAATACGGCGGACCAGGTCAAGGCAGGCGACCGGAACAAGCGACGCCGCCGGGAATGAGACCGGGCGCGGGCCCCGGTCGAGAACGAGGACCAGGGAACTTCTCACGATTTGTCCAACGACTCGACCGCAACAAAGACGGCAAGGTCTCAAAGTCGGAGTTCGACGGCCCGGCGAACCACTTTGATCATCTGGACCGCGACGGCGACGGGTACTTGTCGGAAGGTGAAACGCCCCAAGGCCCGCCACGAGGAAACCGGTAGGGAGCGATTCTTCGCGCCAAGGGACCGACGAGGGATTGGCGCGCGTGTG